>JBIOWC010000536.1:0-14284 GCA_044868105.1 Blastocatellia bacterium | reverse complement strand
TCATATGACAACTTCCGCAAAGGCGAGAAGAGGTCGTATAGGAACTGTATTTGGGTTTAATGCCAAAGGCGTTTTCCATCGGCAAGGTTGAAATGGAGTCGTCTTTGAAAGGGCCGAACAGTTCATCGGGCTTGCTCATCTGAAATTGACCGGTCGTTGAATTTTCCAAAAAGTAGGCAATCGGCGATTGTACCGCTGGCCGTTCATCTTCTTTAATGTGATGACATATGGTGCAGCTAATGCCGTCGCGAGCCAGCGACCCATATTTGAAATTCGGGTCATTCGGATTGGTGAGCTTCGTATATTCAAGTTTAAAATCGGCAAACGGATTTTTGTGATCAATATCGAACTGTCGTTTGCCCATCCCGCCGTGACAACCCAAACAGGTATTGACCGTAGCGCGGATCGCCGGTTCGGGGTCTTTAAATTCCGATTTCAAAATTTCGATTTCGCTTTCGAGCTGGGCATAGAATATCGGGTCGCGACCGGCCAGCCCCATCGGCGACCAACGCCATTCACCATACGGCGAAACATTGATGCCGGAAGGGGTGCCCAAAAAAGGAGGTGCCGTTTGCAAGAACATAAGGGGACCATAGGTGCCCGTTGCTGCGCTGTGACACATCATGCATTGGTCTGAAGTCAGAAACTGTTCAGCTCCTTTGGGCGCAGCGACAACCCGGTCTAAATTTTCCGAAGGCATCTTCTCGACATTTTCAATGGGCACATTTTTTATTGCTTTGAAGGTTTGCAAAAATTCGGTGTTGGTATCTACGGGAGGTTTATTGACAGCCGCTTGTTTGGGTTTGCGATGCGTATCAACATAAGGTTTCTCATAGGACGAAAGTTTACGCCACGAGTTGTCAACGCGATAGGTGAGCGGTTCACCGGCAAAACCTTCGATATTTTTCAACGAAGAGAAGGTAAATTCTTTTTCGGCAGAGGCGTGACAACGCAGACAATATTGTCCGAATCCAGCGTTCGGATAGTTGAACGGATATTGATTCTGGTCAAAACTCATACCCGTATAAAATTCCCCCCAATACCAGCCATCTTTTGCACCTTTGGAATCCCGAATCATCACCGTCCAGTCTTTCGATTTGGCGAAGGCCAGTTCGAGTTCTTTCGGTGTCATATCCTGATAACGCGCGGCCGGCGGCGAATATTGTTCCTTAATAATCATTGCGCCATCCGGGATGGGGGCTTTGCGCCCGTTCATTAACCACTTGAGCATTTCTGGCGAATAATAAATTCTTACGGCTGGATGAGTGCCATAATAAACATTATTAATAAAGGGGCCGGTATCGCGCACGCTTTTATCTTTACACCAATCTTTGTAGCCGCCCTCATCAAGAAATTTGAATACCTGTTTTTGAAAATCAACCAGCTGATTCGGAGGCAACGAACTCGGCAATGGCAAAGGGGCTTCTTTAGCGTTCAAGCAAGGGTTGCCTGATGAAGGATTGGTCTGGAGAAAATCTTCGCCGATATTTATGGCTCGCAAATTGGTAGCAGAAACCTTTCGTTCGCTAAACCAGATTGTGCAAAAACAGAATTCGATTAAAGCGAGGACGGCAAAAATCTTAAACAGTTTGCGCATTGGAATAGTTCCCCTGATTGATCTATCTGCGTTATCGCGTATGCGATATTCGCGTAGACTACCCCCGACAAAAACCGTCAATCTGAAAATATATACACAGGCACGAGCAAGGCCTGTAATTGAGAGAAGTAATTGTTACGTGTGCCACAGCGTCTATAAGGAGACCGGGCAAGCATACTTTGCCGAAATCTTTACTGTCAATTCCCGCTTTCTTGGCGACTTTGGCGTTCCCGTGTTAGGTTGTGAGAACTCATCTTGAGCTGGTAATGCCCGGGATTTCAACGAGCGCTTCTCACCAGGAATATCAAGTTACCAAGGGCACCTAGCATTTTCTTTTTTGCCTGATGAGCGGGAATCCTGATGATACGACCCTCGAACAAGGTTAAGAGATAAATTCCGAATTGCGAATAGCCGGTTGGATACTGCATAGTTTCCTTTTCATCCTCATGCTACGGGGTTGCTCTGAATGAATGAACCGCTTTATATGCCGACGGGCGTGCAAACGTTAATTCCGATTCGCTCATTTGCTGAAGCGCTGGCGGCCGCGAGTGAAGGAGCGGTAACCCGCGAGGCGGCTTCAGTGCTCATCCGCGCCGAAGGTGATGATGAGCTTGCGGCGCTCATGAATGCCGCTGCTCAGTTGCGTAACCGATACACCGGCAACCGCATCAGTTATTCCAAAAAGGTTTTTATTCCGCTGACCAATCTGTGCAGGGATTACTGTGGATATTGCACGTTTCGCAAAGACCCGGGGCAGAGCGGCGCACACACCATGACCCCCGATGAAGTTCTGCAAGTCGCAGCAGCCGGCGCGCGACTCGGTTGTAAAGAAGCCCTGTTTAGCTTGGGCGACCGACCGGAAGCTATTTTCCCTGAGATGCGCGAAAGTTTGCGCCATTATGGTCACACGACAACGCTCTCCTATCTCGCCGAGATGTGTGAGCGGGTTTTGCAGGAAACCGGCTTGCTTCCACATGCCAATCCGGGACTAATGGGGCGCGGCGACCAGGAACGGCTCAAAGAGTCTTGCCCGAGTCTCGGCTTGATGTTGGAAAGCTCAAGCCAGCGCCTCAGCCAAAGTGGCCTGCCGCATGACAAGGCCCCAGATAAAGTGCCGCGCCTGAGACTGAAGACCATAGAAGAAGCCGGAAAGTTGCGAATACCGTTTACCACAGGAATTCTGATTGGCATTGGCGAAACGCTTGACGAGAGAGTGGCTTCGCTCTTTGCCATACGAGAACTCAACGACCGCTATGGTCACATTCAGGAAGTTATTATTCAAAACTTTCGCGCCAAACCGAATATCCCGATGCGTTATCATATGGAGCCGAGTCTCTTTGACCTGGCGCGCACCATCGCTATTGCGCGATTGGTGTTAGGGCGCGTCAATGTACAAGCGCCGCCAAATCTTTCCGATGAAAATTATCCCTTCCTCTTGCAAAGCGGACTGAATGATTGGGGCGGAATTTCACCGCTGACAAAGGATTTTATTAACCCCGAAAAGCCCTGGCCTCACATTGAATCGTTGGCAGAAAAAACGGTGGCGGCAGGCTTTCAACTCAAAGAGCGGTTGTGTGTTTATCCCGAGTTTGTTTTGGGCAATGAATTTGCAAACCCAACGATTGCCGGGCGCATTCGCTCGCTGACAGATGATACAGGCTATGCAAAATCTGAATAATCAAATGACCTTGGACGAGCGGTTATCAACGATTGACTACCGCGTAGCCCAAACCCTTGACCAGGCCTTATGCGGTAAAGAGTTGACCTTTGAAGACGGTTTGTTGTTAGCACAAACAAGCGGCGAAGAATTAAAGGCGTTAACACAGGCAGCCGATAGGGTGCGTCGCGAACGGGTCGGCGAGGTGATTACTTATGTGGTGAATCGCAATATTAACTTTACCAATATCTGTTTCATCGGTTGTCGTTTTTGCGCCTTCAGTCGCGCCCCGCGCGAAAAGGATGCCTACTTTCATTCCTTCGATGAAATCGCCAGACGTTGCGAAGAAGCCTGGGCACTGGGCGCGACAGAGGTCTGTGTGCAAGGGGGATTGCCGCAGGGACTCGACCCCTTCTATTACCGCGATATTCTGCGGGTGATGAAATCGGCAACCCCACAGATGCACATTCATGCTTTCTCGCCGATGGAGATTGTCTACGGCGTTGAACTAACCGGCATGCCGCTTGAAGAGTATCTCTCGATGTTAAAAGAGAATGGGCTAAGCACCTTACCGGGAACTGCCGCTGAAATTCTGGATGACGACGTGCGCCACCATATTGAACGTATAAAATTGAAGGTGAACGAGTGGGTCGAAGTAATTCGTACGGCGCATCGCTTAGGCATACGCACAACCTCAACGATGATGTACGGGCATACGGAAAACGAAGCCCATTGGATACGCCATCTCATCTTATTGCGTGATATCCAAAAAGAGACCGGCGGTTTTACGGAGTTTGTCCCGTTGGGCTTCGTGCACCAATTCACACAATTATATAAATCCGGTGATGCCAGACCGGGGCCCACGGTTGAAGAACATTTGAAGGTGCACGCGCTATCCAGGCTTATGCTGCAAGGCTGGATAGACAACATACAAGTTTCCTGGGTGAAGTTGACGCGCGAGATTTCGCAAGCCTGTCTCAGCGCCGGGGCGAATGATTATGGCGGCACGTTGATGAACGAAAATATCTCGCGGCTTGCGGGGGCAACCGCCGGCGAATATTTATCGCCGGAAGAGTTTCAACAACGCATACACGAACTCGGACGCATCGCGGCTGAACGGACTTCAACCTATAAAATATTGCGGTATTTTGCGGCTGAAACCGAAGAGCATTGAAAAATTGTTCGAAGAACGCGGCATTAATGGCGGTCAGCTTCTATCTTTTCAAGTATGGATTTCGGTGCGACCGTGATGGTTTTAAATGCTGAAAGGCGCACCAGACCGGGTTTAGCGCGCGGCGGTTTGGTCACGAATTTTTTCTGGGTGTAATGCACGGCAACTTTGTTCTGCTCTTTTGCCTGTGAGTGAAACGCCGCGAGTTCAGCCGCTTCCTGCACGACTTTCATAGGGATGTCAGCGCGATTGGGATTGCGAATGATGACGTGCGAGCCCGGATAATCGGCCGCATGCAGCCAAATATCCTGTGCGCGCGCCAGCCGAAAAGTTATCGCGTCGTTATCTTTATCATTTTTGCCAACAACAATGTCAAAGCCGCCGCTTGCACGATACCAGCGACCAATCGGTCTACTCTTCTCACCCTTTTTAACAGCGGTTCGGGCCCGTGACTTTTTCTTAATGCCTAACAGGTGTTCAGCCTGTTTGCGGATGGTTGAGAGTTGGCCGACGGTGATTTCTTCATTCAGTTGTGAAAACAATTCGCCGAGTGAATGGAGTTGCCTGGTTAAATCCACCTGCCGTGAAGCGATAATGCTTTGTGCGCGACGAGCTTTTTGATAGAGCGCAAAATAATTTGCTGCAGCCTGTTGAAGGGTTTTACCTTCGCCGATGTCTATCTCGATTTCATTCTGACTTTCGTCGTAATAATCAATGACACGGGTCTTCAGATTTTCAACTCTGGCAGTTGTCATATTGGCAAGCAACAGATCGCCGAAGCGTTTGAATTTTTCGGGGTCTGAAAATTTTGCGCTTTCCTTGGCCAATACCCGTCCAAGACCTTCGAGTTTTTTAATCGCCTCGCTCAAGAGTTTATTGATGGACGTATAATCGTTTTGAAGCGCGCGGGCTTTTTCTATGACTTCGTAATAAGCGGTCGCGGCTTCTGAGAGAGAAGGGAAGTTAAAGGCGATTAATTGGCGCTCCCTGGCAATGGTCAACGGAAAGTGCGACAGAATAAGCTGGTTCTTGATGTTTTGCGCATAGCGTAGCTGAAAGTCAGCCGATTGAATCGCTTGAAAGGGGAAAGCGCTATAGAGTAAGGGTATGGGTCGAGCTTCTAAATCCTGTAATAAAGATGAAAGCGCTGTTTGGGGATTAACGCTTGCGCAACGCGCTGAAAACTCCTGTTTGAGAATCGGGCTGAATGGTGAATCCGGTTGATTGAACACCTTATTAAAAATCTCATCTTGGGTATCTGAAACCTCGACCAAGCTTAAATAGTCGTGCGGGGCAAAGGGTTGATTAGAGCATGCCAACTGATCTCCCACTCGAAATTTGCCGCGCGGTTTGAAAATCGCTTCAATGAAATTATCGCCGCCGGTCAGATAAGCATTGGCGTTGCGACCGGCAAAAGAAAGAATCACTTTCGCCGGCTGTCTATCGCCGCTTGTGGCAAAGGTTTCAAAATTCATCACCACCATTCGATCGAGTGGTGGTTTATAGACGGATATGAGTTTTGCTCCGCTGAGGTCCTTTTTCAAATGCGCGATAAAAGGGTGGGCCTCGTTGGTTTCGGATTTAGGAAATTGATCGAGGAAAAATGCAGAATCGGTTGGCTCAAGCCGCGCCCTTAACCACAGTCCCTGTGGCAGACGAAAATCAAAAAACAGGTCAGAACCGGCGAGCAAAACTTTTATCAAATTTTTCATCGAGAGTTCGACGCTGATTTCTTCGATTAAAGCGGAAAGAAAAAAATTATCCATGAGTTTGATCGCTTGAACCGGGTTTAAAAATAGAAAAAGTATTTATCTCGAAGGAAAGGTTAAAGGGTGAATTGTATAAAGCACAAGCACAGGCAATAAATGAAAAAGGGGGCTGGGGGCAAACTGAGTTCCAGGCCGAGGATGCGGGCGACCAATTATTGGTCGCGAATAATAACCGTGTGTGAAATTAAATCGTGCCAGCCACGATGTTGAGCATCCACAGCCGCCCATAAAAAACCTGCAAAGGCCGCGCCGAAGGACACGAAATAGCCCAACGTTCTCATGGTAAGGCAACCCACGGACGGACATTCGTCCGTTTGCGCGTCAACCACATGGGTACGAGAAACCATCATTCCGAAGGTTTTGGCGCAAAGTGATTGCGTCAAAATTAAATAGAACGCGGTAACCAGACCCACGAGTCCCAGCCCGACTAGGAGAGTTCCGGCTTCAGTGAAGTTGCCCCCCATGAACTTAATCAGCGCGATAAATGGCGCGCTACTCAAGGAGATGGTTACGAAATCCACAACCGCGATTTTAATGTGCGTAAAGAGGTCCGGGATTTCGCCAAGAGCCGCCTGGTTTTTCGATTCGGGAACGAATTGACGCGCCAATTTGGCAGCCAGGGATTTTGAAGCGCCTTCGGATTTCCCCACCTCTGCATAGATATAATCCAAGGGGTCGGGCCGGCCTGTTTGAGGAATGAAATCATCTTCAATGTAAGTAAGCCTCTGTTCGACAATGGGAACGGGCTTTAAGGCTTCTTGAAGAAGCAGCTCTCTTTGCGGCTGCAATTCTATAGCCGGCAAGTTGACTTCGATTTCCGGTTTTACGAAAACTTTTTCTTCAGGCAGGGGCTCCTGTTCCAGTTTTCTTGCCGTCGCCTCTTTATCTAAAGCGAGTGCGGTGGCTGCCTGACTTTGCCGCGCCGATTCAATTCTGGGGATAGATGCCCGTATGGCGTTTTCATTTGCTCGCCTGGCGCGCCTGAGCGCTTTTTCAACCACCGGGTTAACAATCTTGGGTTTTGGAACGTCGGGTTTGGAATTCAAAGTTGACTTAAAAGCGTTAGTCGTCGCAGGGGTTGGCGGTGGAGTATGTTTCACCTCGGGTGTTTCTTCAGTCGAGGCGTGATTTAGAGAGTCCAATTCCTTCTTGGCTTTGATTGCGCGAAGTTTTTCGTTCAACTCTAAACGCCAAGCTGGGATTTCAGGCTTGATAGACTCTGGTTGTTCAGCCATTAACTGTCTGCGAGGAAATTCCAACAGTTTTGATTGCGAAGGTGAATTCGCTACTTTAGAAAAATTTTGACCGCAACGAGGACAAACTCTGTGTGTTCCGAAGTAGTCATGCCCACAATTCTTACATTTCATAAATCTAGCTACCCGTAAGGAATTGGGGCTTCCTGACTAACGGGTCGCATAGTAACAAAATTGTTAATTGCCGGTCAACCTTTAAGGCTCAACTTTTCAAGCAATAAGTGAAATGTTTAAAAAAAATTAGTCCGCTAATCAGGATTCCCTTCGACGGACCGCGTGTCGGAGGCTGTAAGCCGGCAATTATTGCACTGAGGATGAAAAAGGTTCGACCTTCAATTTCAGCGGATTGCCGTTTTCTCGTATCGGCCCGCGGTGTTCGAGAATCTGCGATTTCGGTATGCCGATAGCTTTGACAGCGCTTTCGTAAGGTTCTGGATATAGATGAATAGAGATGAACTCTTCGGTCTTGGCGGCAAGTTTCTGCGCATCGGTTTCGGATATGAAGCCGATAATTTGCACCTCACCATCAAGGGTTTTATGAACCTCAAAAATTTGAAACATTCTTTTTGAAAAGACCGGCGATTGTTCCTGCGGCGAATAGGTAAACCCGTAGACTCCATTGGGTAACTCTTCGGCAGCCCCACCCTCATCGGTCTCCTCAACCAGCTTCACTTGATGAAGGGCTCTCAAGGTTTGAATCTCTGGCGCGACATCCGTATCACCTTCAGTAGCAGGAAGATGTTCCGTTGTGTCTTTCATTTGCGAATTCGATGTAGACATAAGGGCTATCTCCTTTTCGATGATTTAATAATTATGCGAAATCTTACAAAAGAAACCGCCATTTAAACAAGTCCTCGAAAAGCCCATTTTGACCGCGCGCCAATCCGTAATAAGCCGTTCAAAAAACGCCGATAATTTAGAATGCCTGTAAAAGTTTGCTATGCTTCTCGGTATTGGCTCAGCGCCGATGAGAAGGTTGAACTATCTATGATAAACATCAAATCCATACGCTGCGGATTGGCGTTTTCGCCCTACCTGTTGGAGGGGTTAAGGTCTTATGTGGAAACCGGCAGGGCCAATCCTTGTGTGGTCAAACAGGCGGCCAGCGGTTTAATCCTGCGTTCGGAAGACGAGTTGATTATTCATTACCAGAATCGTGAGGCGGCTCTCAATAGGGAAGCGGCTCGCCATTATCTCGAAACTGTAGAATTTCGTCGAAAAATCTTTGATATAACGGCAACCTCGAATGAAGTTGTGCTGGCAAATTTTGGCGGCTCGCTTCTGCTTTCGCACCCGCAATCGGAGATATGGATTGAGAAGCAGGAGATTCCCTTTTTATTAGCAGCATTTGCTGGTGCAAATACGGACGCACAACAGGGGCTGCCGGAATGGTTAACGATTTCTGGAGGTAATGGCAGATTGTTGCTCAGCGATGGCCGAGACGGGCGCTGGGTTTTGCTCGGAAGTGACCACCACGATGAACTTGAACGTCGTCTGCCGATGCTGGAACCGATGTCGGAAAACCGCTTGCTTGAAAAGCCGCCGACCATCTCGATGAAAGGTTTGAACTTGCATTTGCAAGCGGCATTCAAACTGCAGCAAACCTTGGAAGAGTTTGCTGAAACGGCAAGCTTTTCGCCATACGAAGAGGTTGCGCCGTCCTATACGCTGCGCGTGATGCAATCAATCGAAGGCATGAAGATTAGCGATGGAAATTTGCTGGTCGCCGTTCTGGCGAAAGAGGCGAGAAAATGGGCCGCTATCCTCGAAACGGAGCTGGAAAAACTGGGCGCCATCGAAATGGAGCGCCACGAGTTGAAAACGGTTTTGGCAAAGTCCGAGGGCGGGTGCTGGATCTTACAAGGTGGCGATGAAATCTGTTTATCGCAGGATGAGCAGCAAAGGTTATTCGGTCAAACTTCCACAGCGTTGAGCAAGGGACGATTCGTTGCCGAAATCAGCGCGGCCTTCACATTGATTTTAGATAAAGCGACCGGCGCCTGTGTGGCCTTAAACGAACCGGAGTTCAAGCATCTTCAAAGCTATTAAAATGAACGACAGCCTTTAAGAGACATTTTCAAGCAGGTGTCCGAGTTTCTCTTTTTTAGTCTTCATGTATTCGATGAAGGTATCGCGCGTTTCGACTTCGATGGAGACGCGTTCAACGACTTCAATTCCGGCAGCTATAACGGCGGCGATTTTGTCCGGGTTATTTGACATCAGGCGAACTTTTCTCAGGCCCAGTTGTTTGAGGATTTCAGCGCAACATTCATAACTTCGCAAATCCGCTTCAAAACCGAGCGAGAGATTCGCCTCGACCGTATCTTGTCCGCCATCTTGCAAGGCATAGGCGCGAATCTTATTAATAATGCCGATACCCCGCCCCTCCTGTTGTTGATAGATGACCACGCCATGGCCTTCTTCCTGTATTTTTTGCAGTGCGTAATGCAGTTGCGGTCCGCAATCGCATTTAATTGAATGGAAGACATCACCCGTAAGACATTGCGAATGAATTCTTACAAGGCTAGCCTTCTCCGGCGTTAAGTCGCCTTTCACCAACGCGACAAAATCCTCGCCGGTGGCTTTGCCAGTAAACCCGATAATCCGAAAATCGCCAAATTCAGTTGGCAGGTTGGCTTCGGCCAGGCGGTCAACTCCTTTACATTCGGCTGCGGACTCATCACTATTTTGAACCATTTTGTGTGTCTCCGATCTAGTCATTGTTACCCTCTATTACGCACGCCTGGATAAATCAGACTTGTTGAGTGTCGCCCACGCAAGGATTGTAGTAAGCCCCCAGGTGACGGTCAAGAAATCCTGCCGTCGTTTGATAACGATTGCGTGCCCTCCTATCTTATTGATATATTAGCCGCACAAAGG
This sequence comes from Blastocatellia bacterium, assembly GCA_044868105.1. Classification (GTDB taxonomy): domain Bacteria; phylum Acidobacteriota; class Blastocatellia; order UBA7656; family UBA7656; genus JBFMDH01. The sequence continues at coordinate 3,957 of JBIOWC010000536.1, read as the reverse complement.
TGTAACAGTGTGAGCGACGCGGAACATACATTAAAACTTGAGCTTAAAGAACTGGGCATAACGCTCAGTCGAAAGAATCCTGTAAAGCGACCGGTGCTGATTATTTTAAAAGGTCAGGCTTTAGGTCAAACGCTTCCGATAAATCAAGAACAAACCGTGATTGGACGTGGAACCATGTGCGATGTGATTTTGCGCGACGAAGTCGCTTCCCGCCAACACGCAGAAATTTTTACCCTCGAAGCCGAGCCCGGCTGTTACGAATACTATCTCAAAGACCTCAATTCAACGAATGGGACTTTCTTAAATGGCGCACGCCTCAAAGATGACCAGCTTCTGCAAGACGGCGACAAAATTAAAATCGGCGCGCATCTTTTGCGCTTCGGCTTATTGGATGAATTAGAAGCGGAGTATCAGGAACGGCTCCATAAAATGACGCAGACCGACGAACTTACAGGACTTCGTTCGCGGCGCAGCCTCTTTGCAGACCTCGATAGAATGGTCAATCAGGCAATCAGCGGCGGAGAGGCCAAAGAGATTTCGGTTATCATGCTGGATTTGGATTTCTTTAAGAAAGTCAATGACGGACGCGGGCATTTAATTGGTTCACATACGATTCGCGATGTTGGGCACATTATACGCGATAAGGTGGGCAGCGCCGAATGTGCTGCGCGATATGGCGGCGAAGAATATCTAGCCTACGTGGTCGGCGCCATGAAAGAGGGTTTTGAAATTGCCGAAAGCATTAGATGTGAAGTTGCCGCCCATGAATTTGCGGGTTCGACGAGTGACCCGACGCAGATTATGCGCATCACCATCAGCGCTGGGATCGCAACTTTTCCGCGAGACGGCATAACGGCTCTGGATTTAGTTCAAAAGGCTGACCAGGCTTTATACCGTGCGAAGCGCAGCGGGCGCAATCAAACCTGTGTTTTCGATGCCCGGTTAGATCAGCCTGATATCGCTCATCCGATGGTTGATGCCTCGGCAATCATCTATGGTCCGGCCGACGCGCAATAGCGCGATTTAGGTACGGACAAGCAGGAAAAAGAAAAGCAGCAAGTCATTTGACTTGCTGCTTTTTCAGTTTATCGGCGGCGCTGGAAATTATCGTTGATAGACAAAGCGCGCGACATCGGCTTCCGAAAGAATAATCACATCGCCGGGTTCGAGTGGAATTTCCTGTACGCGTCCGGAGGCGATGGTGTTTTTGAAGGTGCCGTTAGTTGAGCCGGAATCCACCAGCACCACTCGCCCATTGCGAACGCCTACCCAGGCGTGCCGGCTCGACACCCGCGCATCATCTATAACCACCTGCGCCGAATTCGGGTCGCGTCCGATGAAGAATCCTTCGGCCGTCACATTAAAACTTTTTCCGGCATGGGTTCCGGTTTGCCAGACGATAGCGCCGTGACTGGTTGGCACAGCGACCGTTCCGCCTTGACCTTGCGCGCCGGGCGAGGCCAAGACCACGGTTTTATTCGGCTGTTGCATAGGCGGCGGCATGGGCGGAGCCTGAGGCGGCATCTGCGGATGTCCCTGCATAGGTGGCGGCATCTGCGGTGCATTCATCGGTCTTTGCTGCTGCATAGGCGGCGGCATGGGGGGATTCGAATGCTGCTGGAAGGGCGGCGGTTGGCCCTGAAAGTTTGGTTGCGGCGCCTGGAAATTTTGCTGTGGCGGATAGGATTGATGCATGCCGGGCGCCGGTTGGTAAGATTGCTGCATTGCCGGTTTCGGCCCTTTCTTGCGCATCATCAAAAATAACAGCGCGCCACCGCCGACGATTAAAAGCAGCGCCCCGCCACCGATGACAACCATGCCAAGGCCGGCGAATCCACTCCTCTCCTTGCCTTCAGCTTTCGCTTGCTGACTCTGCTGAATCAATCTGGTAGTTTCGGAATGTTGCGGGAAGAGTCTGGAGACCTCTTCGAACTTGGCGATGGCTTCGGTGAAGCGGTCATTCCAATAGAGGTCTAAGCCTTCGCGAAAACGTTTGTCAACGATGCCTTCTGTGTTGGTGGCGCCGGATTGTTTGACGAATTCCAGTAAAGTGCTTGAGGGGACGACAAAGTTGAACCCTTGGACTTCCTGACCATTGACGGTATCGCCGCGGAAGGTAAGTAAGCCGATGATTTCGCCCTTGTCATTGACGACCGGACCGCCGGAATTGCCGTGGGTTGTCGGGGCGCTGATTTGGATAATCGGCGCGCCATCCTGAGCGTTTTTGCGAGCTGAAACCTTGCCATCGGTAATCGAGGCTTCGACAAATGATTTTTGATCGAGAATGCCGGTATCGGCGGCGCCTGGATAACCGAAGACGGTGATGTGATCCTGAAGTTGGATTTTATCCGAATCGCCGACCTTTAAGATGGGCGCATTCTTAATTTCAATCTTGATGATGGAAACGTCCTTGCCTTCGCCTACGGGTGCGCCAAAGGATTTGATTTCAAAAGGAAAATTGCTGCCATCGGGCGTCAGAACGTGATGAATATGTTTGAGATCCTGGAGTTGAACTTTTTGCGCAATGCCATAGATGGTTTCGCGGCTCAGGGTACGCGGGTCGGTGTTGTAGTCTCTGGCAAGCATTTGAACGAAAGCCGAAAACAAAGCTTCCTTGGCTTTGTCTTCTCCTTGATGGGTCATATCGGTCACATGGGCGTTGGTAGCGATATAGCCATTCGGGTCTATGAAAGAGCCGGAACCGCTGCCAACCAGGGGAACGGTATAGGTTTTATTGGTCGCGGGCCAATAATAGTAGCCGATATAACCGTCGAGAATGCGAACCACTGAGGGTTTGACATACATCGCAAGTTTTAGTTCGTCCTTGACGGGTTGTTGGGCTTGCACTTGTGAAAAGGAGACCAAAAAAGCCGTAAAGAACAAAATTGATAATGTGAGAATTAAATATTTACGCATCACATTCCTCCGCAAAATTTCCCCTACCGACTTGTTGGTGCGGGGATGAGAAGTTAGGTCAAAAAATATCAACGCGATGATACTCGCATAAGATAAGGTTTTCAAACACGAAATCAAGTTTCTCATTTTCAAATCTTTTCGGTTTCTGTTTTACGATAGCCTGGGGAGCGAAGTTCGAGAGATGACCCTGAAAAGGTTAGTAAATTCAGGCAATTGGCCTGTACGCCGCTTAAGCAGTGGTGGTGACGTCATATTTGGTGGCAGATTTACGACGTTTAGAGGCGTACATTAAGGTATCGGCCATCTCGATCGCCTTTTCAATATCGCTCAGTTGGGCAAAGGGTGCGACGCCGAAGGAGAAAATCAGCGGAATGGATTGGAGGATTTCAGGAACGTGTGTGTGATCAAGATTGAGCGTCAACCCGGAGATTCTCTTGATTACCTCCTGATCATGGATATTGAATAGAAGCAGTAAAAACTCATCGCCTCCCCAGCGGAAGAGCATATCATCGGCGCGAATCACCGAACGCAGGCAATGCGCCACCTCGCGAATGGCGACGTCGCCGGCCGCATGCCCGTAGGCATCGTTCAGCGGTTTCAGGTTATCAATATCAACTACTGCAACACACCCAAATCCGGCAGAAAAATTGTTGCCCGATTTATTATTCATCAAAGAGTAAAAGGCATGGCGGTTTAAGGCTTCGGTGAGCGGATCTTGGCGCGCCAGAATTTCGAGTTGATCGCGGGTTTGCAGGAGCTCGCGATTGATGGTTTCCACTTCGCGCTGCATATCCTCCATGATGACCATAATCATGCCAAAACCTAACAGGAGTTCCAGTAAGAGGTCGTAGATCGGCGAATAATCGAGATAGAGTACCGGCAATTTTCCTAAAAATAAGACGTAGCAGAATATCGGGATGTAATGCAGAAAATTGATGGTTAAAAGCAGCAACCCGGCGGATATCACCAGCAGTCCGGGACCCGGCCGTTTTATCGCTTTGGCGGGTTTCAGGACTCTATAGGATTTAAAGAAAAGAAAAG
>JBIOWC010000535.1:0-10614 GCA_044868105.1 Blastocatellia bacterium | reverse complement strand
AGCTAAATTCCGGGTCGCTGTAATGTGAACCGGGCAGAACGAATAATCTGGATAATGCCTCTTGGGGTGTGGCCGCAATGTTAGTCGGCGGCCAGCGCAACTGTTGAAGGGACATTGCGCCAAGCGTGGTTTCGATTTGCTTAAATTGGGCGAGGCGTTCGACGGGCCCCATAATCTGCACCCAGCCCATATTCGACCCCGGTTCGACGAGGTTCAATTCATCAAAAGAATCATCGCCATTTTGTTGATCCCACAAATTACCGCTTTCCGGGTCAAAAGCCAGGCCAAAACTGTTGCGCACGCCATAGGCAAAAACCTTTTGGATGTTTTCGCCAACTTCGCCGCCAATGGCCGCGCCGGCGCTGAAAAAAGGATTGTCTGTCGGGGTCGTGCCATCGTCATTCAGCCTGAGGATGACGCCTGACAGATGCGCGTCATCGGGCGCCGGACCGCCGAATTGGTCATCCGGGGTGGACAGTGTTGGTCCCATGGGGGAATTCTGCAATTGCCCACGTCGTCCGTTATCCCCAAAAATAATATAAAGCTTGCCATCGGCTCCGAAGCGAATGATGCCGCCGTTATGATTCCCGGCAGGCGGTTGCGTTTCATCACCTTGACCCGGCGGGATAGGCGCCGCGTCATTTTGAAAAGCCCTTAACTTAATCAGATTTCGATCGAAAACCAGTGTAGAGCCATTCCAGTTGAAACGGTCTACGCGATTGCCGAGCAAGGGCACTTCAAGTACCTCATTGCTGTCAGCGCCCAATAGGTCTGCATCAGAACACTCCAATTGACTGGGAAAGAACGGGTCGCTGGGCGGAGCACAACGACAAGTCCAATATAGATACACGCCGGGGTTGGCTGGAAAGTCCGGGTGTAAGGCGATGCCGAGCAAGCCGCGCTCTACGGCGGAATTAACGGCTAAGTCGAGAACCGTACTTTGAATATTGCCGTCAACGACGCGCTGTACTTTTCCGGTGTTTTTTTCTAACACCAGAAAATCATTGGCGCCGATAAACGCCAGGCCGGTTGGCGTGACTAAGCCTCTGGCCGCAACTTTGACCGCCAAGTTCCGGTCTAAAATAACTGGTAGGGCTTGTCGTTGTGCCGCTACGTTATTCAATAAACCTGGCAAGATTAAAATTGCCAGGCCGGTTAGGAGCGCGATGCCTCTCAGGCAATAACGCATCGTTGGATGGCTTGCTCGCCTAACGAATCTGTTCCTGACGGTCCCTGATGGAACTGTATTTTTCATGTGTATGCCTCCTGAATATCTGTGAGGCTGAAAGAAAGGCCGGTAAACATTGGCTCTTCTAGGTTCAATAGACTGCAACGAGTTTTAATGGCGCCTTTCAAACAGCCTCTAAAAAACGATTGCCTAAGTGAGTTCAGGTGAGGAAGAGGTAGCAAGACATACTTGCCCCTTTAAAGCGCAGTTATTCGGTTAGCTAACCGACCTGTTACAAATCGGTCTCTCTTGTCTTTTTTTATTGCGCTTAATCGTATCTATCCCATCCATAAGATGGGTTTTCTCTTAGGGTAGATATAGTTGTTTTCACAGTATAAAAAAGGAGGCAACGAGCGTGCCCAACCGGAGTTTTAGAAAAATAGAAAGATTTATTTAAGAAAGTGAGTAGTAGGTCAGAATGAAATAGGTTGGCCAGCGATTGGCGCTAAACAAGTAAAGTTCCGCCCAACAACAACTAAACAGTTATCTTCGGATTAGACGGAAAAAGCGGATAAAGCGCCATCGGCTGGGGCGGATAACTCGCAATCCGTCTTTTCTGCCCCATCAGAAGATGACCTTGTCGCTGACGACAGACCACCGTTCTTTTACCGATAAATAATTTCATACCCCTTAACGATAAATAATTTCATTCCCCTATTTTCAATCTGACCCATTACCAGAAAGTGGTAACGATGCAATCAAAACCCGATTGATCTAACCTACAGGGGTGGAGTTGGGTTGAAACTCGCCTGGCTGAAAATACAAGTCGCGCCCGCTTATGGATGCGCCGTTTCGCCGACCGGTTTAGAGGGCGGACTTTCATTTTTGAAATTATCAATAGCGGTCACGCGATAGAAATACTTTTTATCAATCACCACCTTGGTATCGTGAAAGGTCACTTCTTTGACCGGCTGAGAATTCATTTTTAGCCAATCCTTTTCTTCGGCGGTTTCCGATTCGCTTCGATAGACAAAATAACCTGTAACATCCGGGGCCGATGAAGTGGGCCAGAATAAACTGATTGTGCCGTTTGCCGAAGCGACAGAGACCGGGTCGGGAACGGGCGGCGCAAAGGTATCAACCGGCGTAAAAGAGATGAGTTCGCTATCGGCGCTTTCAATCAATCCGGTTGTCCCTTGTGAAAGGGCGCGAACGAAATAGGTATAGTCGTTTTTGTATTGAAAGGTGCGGTCAATGAATCGGGTTTCGGTGAGGGGTTCTTCGTTTAACGGCTTGCCGCGTTCGAGTTTGCGATTGGCGCGGACGCGATAGAGGTTGTAGCCAACCGTTGCAGCAGGCGTTGAGCCATCCGTATTGGCGGCGGCGGCTCGCCACTGAATTAAAACTTCGCCTTGCGCTTGATTGCTGGCTTCCACATCGGTTGGTTGTAAAGCGATGACGGCGACCGGTTCAATGGCTACACTATTGGAAAACGCCGCCTGTTGTCCGCGTTTGTTGACGTAGCGCACCGCGTAGCGCCAACGCGTATTGGTTAAGGGTTGAGCCGGATTGATGGAATCGGTGAATTGCAGGTTGCCGATGGTCTGCGCCTGCGCTTCAATAGTGGCGCGGTCAAGCAGGCCGATGATTTCCGCGTCGGTTTCAAAGTCCACACTATCAAGCACAGGCTCTTCGTCGCGTCGTTCGCGCAAACGATAAATATCAACGCGGGCAATATAGGCGGCATCGCCTTCTTTGAGATTGAGCGGCGGCAGCGCCCAGGTGAGCAAAATCTTTGCGCCGCGTTGGATGGCCGTAAGGTTATTGGCGCGTTCCGTAAGACGGGCGGGCGGAATCGGCGCCCCCTGCTTTCCGCAAGCTGAGCAGAAAAGTAAAAAGTAAAAGGTAAAAAGTAAAAAGTAAACGACGCGCATGAGGAGTGGGCGATAAATCACATTGGCTTCCTCTTGGTAGAAACGATGATTGAAGCGATTATCTTCATTAATCCTTCGGCTTCTAACTTCAACTCCGCAACCTCCGGGGCACTAACAACTCGGCTGCTCGAATGAGGCGAAGCCAGCAGGGCGATTCACGGGCTCCTTTCAGTGAGATGGAATTTTACTGATAAAATATGCCCGGCTCTGTCCAGCGGTTACTTCCTCAAGATTTGCTCCGGCGGACGTTGCCCGCCATCGGAAGCTGAAAACTGATCGTTGCGCAAACGCTGCCTCTTTCTTCAAGACGTTGACCGAGGACGATAATGCGAACTGCAAAATCAAATGCGGGTTTGCGAAGGCCAACTACTTTCTTGGGAGTTTTTTCCTTACCACTTGCCTCATCGCAACTGTTCAAAATGACCGTCGGCTAATAATGGCTTATATATATTTGCAGCTCCTTATTACTTCTGTTCTGGTAGCCATTCTTGACTTTTTAGGCTTAGAGAATGTACCGGCTGAGGTCTTCGTTTTTGACGATTTCGGCTAATTGTTGGGTAACATAATCGGCATTAATCGCGACATCTTTGTTTTCAAGGTCTGGGCCTTCAAACGAATATTCATCCAGCAGGTGCTCCATAATTGTGTGCAAGCGGCGCGCGCCGATATCTTCGGTCTGTTCATTTACTGAAAAGGCAAAACGCGCAATCGCATCAATGGCGTCTTCGGTGAATGAAAGCTCAATGCCTTCGGTGCCCAATAAAGCCGTATATTGACTGACCAGCGAATTTTTGGGTTCAACCAGGATGCGTTTGAAATCATCAATCGATAGCGGTTGAAGTTCTACGCGAATCGGGAAACGTCCTTGCAATTCGGGAATTAAATCCGAAGGCTTCGAGACGTGAAACGCGCCCGCCGCGATAAATAAAATGTGGTCGGTTCTGACCATGCCATAGCGCGTATTGACGGTTGTGCCCTCGACGATGGGCAGAAGGTCGCGCTGCACGCCTTCACGCGACACGTCGGGACCTTGACCGCCTTCGCGCCCGGCGACTTTATCAATTTCATCAAGGAAAACGATGCCTGATGATTCGACGCGCTCAATTGCAAGCCGCGCAACTTGATCGAGGTCAATCAATTTCTGTTGCTCTTCTTCGATGAAGTAAGAGAGCGCCTCTTCGACATTGAGGTTCTTTTTCTTGGGGCGGGTGCCGAACATATTGGGAAACATATCGCGCAAATTGATGTCCATCTCTTCGATGCCCTGCGGCGTATAAATCTCGAAATGGCCAGGATTGTTGCGCTCTTGAACTTCGATTTCCACCATGCGCGAAGCGAGTCGCCCTTCGCGCAGTTGTTGGCGCAACTTTTCGCGAGTGCGTTCTAATTGCTCGTCGGGCGGCGGCGCAAACCCGACTTCATTGCCTTCTTCGTTGCCGCGATTTCTCGGCAGCAGCAAATCCAGTATGCGTTCTTCGGCATTCTGTTTGGCTTTCTCTTCGACTTCTTTGACTTTCTCTTCGCGCACCAGGTCAATGCCAATGTCGAGCAGGTCACGAATAATGGATTCCACATCGCGCCCGACATAGCCGACTTCGGTAAATTTCGAAGCTTCAACTTTGTAGAAAGGCGAATTTGAAAGTTTAGCGAGCCGCCGAGCGATTTCCGTTTTGCCGATACCGGTCGAGCCAATCATGATGATGTTTTTTGGAATCACATCCTGCGCCATTTCGGTAGGCAGTTTTTTGCGGCGCACACGATTTCGCAAAGCGATAGCCACCGCGCGTTTGGCGGCGTGTTGCCCGACGACATATTTATTCAATTCCGTGACAATCTGGCGCGGCGTCATCTCGTCGAGCTTCGGTTGAGCGTCTACTTCTCCTGATAAATAGATAACCATTCGTAAATAATAACTTGCTGCTCTTTCTTCTCCTTCAAATTTTCATCTTTAGCTGCTCATTGACGATATGACAAATGATGCAGCCAAACAGAAGGGAGAAAGCAAAAATGATAGCCTTACAAACACTCTTTGACAACTTTTTACTTGAAAAGAAATATGTGGACAATTGCTCACCACGCACGATCAGCTATTTCCAACAAAGCTACAAAACATACTTGCGAGTTTTTCCAGAGCCACAGATTCCCACCCGGGCAGACTTGCTGAAATTGGTTGTTACCCTGCGCAATGGTGGGATGACTGCCGGATGCTGCAACTCATATTTCAAAGGCTTGAACAGTTTTCTTGACTGGCTGTTCAAGAATGGCTACTTGAAAGAAAGACTGCGACTGAAGCTATTAAAGAAAGAGAAAAAAGTGCTGCGCTCTTTCAATGATGCCGAACTAAAAAAGCTGATCTCGTTTCGACCACGATATATGCAGGAGCGCAGAATCCACGCGATTGTTTGCTTACTTCTCGATACCGGCATTCGTATTGATGAAGCCTTAACGCTCACACGCAGCAAAATTGATTTTGACAGCTTAATGATTACAGTCTCAGGAAAAGGGAGCAAAGAGCGAGTCGTACCAATTAGCCTGGAGTTACGCAGAATTCTTGCAAAGCCTTTACTCACCCACAACCACGAGTTGGTGTTTTGAACAAGGGATGGCAGGAAGATCAACTACCAAAATCTGTACAGAGATTTTTGGGCTGTGTGCGAGAAGATAAAAATCGAGCCGGAAGGATTCCACGCATTCCGGCGAACATTTGCACGGAATGACCTGAAAGCTGTGGGCAATCTGCTTTACTTGCAAGCGTCACTTGGACACGAGCGACTTGAAACAACCTGGACTTATGTGGAAATTGAGTTAGAAGACCTGAAGATCACCCACCTACGCACATCCATTTTTGGGCGACTTCGTTGAAAGGTTTGTTATCTGCGCTCGACCAGATCGTGCAGGGTTATGTCGAGCGCAAAGTAAATAGCCGGTTCATAACCGCTCGAAAAATTTTCATCTGTCTCCCGGCAAATTTCTGATGAACTGCTCGTGAATGATGGAGAGTTAAAAATGACCATTCATCTCAGAGTCTACAAATCAAAAATTGCTCCTGCGCCAAATGTGCGCGTTCTAGGGGTATTCTTAGACACATTTTTTGCAGGGTTTCAGGCAGGATTTCTGTCTCTTTTCGCTATTTGGGCTTGTATGTCAGCACCATCAAAAGCACGTCCGTGATGTCTTCGTTTGTTCGCACGACTGCCGTAAAATTTGCAGAGCTTTCAACAAACGTGACTACCAATGCTCGCTCTCGTGACATAGCAATTCTGACCGTTTGGTTGTTTATAGTTTGCTCTTTATACCAAGCGTACTCACTCTTATCTTCCGGTGTGACAGTGCGACCTGCTAACCCACCAATGTCGTAGCTTATGGTGAGACCACGAGCTTTGTAGATTTTGCCAACGGACGTATCAAAGCCCTGTTCTTTCTTGTGAATGTACCCTGGCAACAATTGGATTGAACCCGGTGGCGGGTCTGTTTTAGTTGCTTGTGGGTAAGATGGCAGGGTTATAAGAACAATCACAGAACACAACCAAACCATTTTTCTCATTCGCTGATTATTCATTTCAGACTTCCTTTATTTGCCTGCTAACACCACTCTGACCTTCTCGTCTGGCTTGCTCAAATCCGGGCAGTACCAGAGATATTCATTGTCACCACCATAGGCTAGAACTCCATTACCCTTACGTTCAAGCTGCGCTTCAAAACTACGAATCTTTACTTTCGTTCCATCCGGCTGAATAGCTTCACCAGTGTGCATGTTCGTTGGCAAATCTGCGAACTGGTTGTTGTACTGATAGGTTTCTTCCGTAAAGACGCGCAGATCGAGTCTGACTTTCTTGTCTGGGTACTTCTCGCAGAAGTATTTCCAAATTTTGAGCAGGTTGTCTTTTGAATATTGATCGTTGGGAATGACGATTTTAGTGAATTGGATTTCAAAAGCTACGTGTTCATCAATCACTTTGATTTGAATGCCTGCGATCTCTAGTCTAGTTTCAGTTTGAGCAGAAGCACTCAATGGAGCCAATAAGCCAAACAGCAATGTTAAGATTACGGGAATGAAAATGCCTTTTCGCATTTGCTCTTCTTTGTTTTTCGTCTTGGAGCAGGACTGGCGTGTCGCCATTGTACTCCCTGTTTCTGGTCAAAACAAAGCCTGAAACAGTCAGTGATTGGATTAGTTCCAAGCTTGTCCATATCACACCAGGGTTCGCATGAAAATGCTTCTTAAACGCCAAATAGGTGCGATTACAACATGGTTACCAGCCGTTTTTGTAGATCAGAGCCTGCGACAAATGACGCGCAAATGGGCTTCAATCTCGACCGCAGGTCGCCTGAAACTCAACACAGTACTTCTGTACGTTCCCAGGAGTTTGGGTGAGTACATTATAGTGCACGAACTGGTGCATCTGATCACGCCCAATCACGCCAACGTGTTAATAAGTTTCCTGTACGCTTTCCTGCCAGATTGGGAAGACCGGGCAAATAGACTGCCAAAGATACTCGAAACTTGAACTCTCTTCGCTCAATTAAACCTGCAAAATACGAAATGATACGCAAACTAAAGGGCTTGGTTTTACGATTTGTGTTGGGCTGATAAAAAGCTGCAAACGGGACGGTCACTGAAGAAAGAAAGCAGTTTATAGTTACAATGGTTGGTCTCGGTCTCGCGCCTTTCGTAGTGTTCACACACTAGTACGGCGCGGCGTCATCTCGTCGAGTTTCGTTGAGCGTCCACTTCTCCTGATTAATGATATCCATAGCATCCTTAGTCATTGGTCAATAGCCCTTGGTCATTTACTCTTTGCGGTTAATCGCAAAGAGGCAAATCAACAAATGACAGACGACCATTGACGAATGACTATATTTATTAAATCTCCTCGATAGTAATATTGTTATTGGTATAGATACAAACGTCACCGGCAATTTTCATTGCCTCCTGGGCAATCTCTTTGGCGGAAAGATTGGTATGCAAGAGCAGCGCGCGGGCGGCGGACAGCGCGTAAGGTCCGCCTGAGCCGATTGACAAAACGCCGTCATCCGGTTCAATGACATCGCCGCCGCCGGAAATCAATAATGAAGTATTGGCATCTGCGACAATCAACATGGCTTCAAGATTACGAAGGAATTTATCGGTGCGCCACTCTTTGCCGAGTTCAACGGCAGCGCGTTGCAATTGCCCGTGATACTGTTCGAGCTTGGCTTCAAAGCGCGCAAAGAGCGTAAAGGCATCGGCCGTTGAACCGGCAAATCCGGCGATGACTTTATCATTGTACAGCCGGCGCACTTTGCGAGCGTTGGCTTTCATCACCGTGTTTTGCAAAGAGACCTGCCCGTCACCTGCAACCGCGACTTTGCCATCACGACGCACGGAGAGAATCGTCGTGCTGCGAATTTTATTGGGGGCGTCATTATTCAATTGAATTTCCTGCATAGATGCTGACTATAAGATTGCCCTCAGGGGTTGTCAATCGGCGGTTCAAGGATTGCAGGTCAGGGATTTTCTTCAAGACTTCTGGTTTGAGACGGGCGCTTGAGACAATTCAAGCAGGGCAAAACGCGCATCTTCGCTGGCCCCCAACTCTTCCAGCAAAACATGAAAAGTACCGTTGTGTTCCTGAAGCGTTTTCGACTGGTGGGTAAGCAGGTTCGTCACTTGCAAGTCACCTTGAAGATTCTGCGCGCTTGCCGGCGTTGTGATGTTCAAGGGCACAGCACTGAATTGATGCCAGGCATCGGAAATTTGTCCCAGATAAATAACGGTTCGACCTTCGTAAGCTCTGTAGAAGGAGACCGCTCCTTCTACGCCGTTGTTGAATAGTTGAAACTCGCCTTTGCGGAAAACCTCATCATTTGTCGCTTTGAGCAATTGTTCATAAGCAATTTTCAGTTCAACATCATCCTGTTCATCAGTCAGCGGATGGATGCGTTGAACCGGAAGGCGTTCGCGCTTGCCTTCCATCTGCCCTTCATGAATTAAAGCCATACCGGGAAGCGCGAGAATGAAAGCGGCGGCCGCCAGATGATGAGGTTTATCGAAAACGGCTGCGGCTCTCGGCTCGTCGTGATTTTCAATAAAGAAAGTTGATTTTTTCAAGGTATCAACGCTTCTCAAAAGTCGCGCGGTCGCCAGTTCCGCATTGCGGGCAATCAGCGCGTCGTACAATTTTTTTTCATAGGCTGAATCAAATCCGAGCCCCAGAAGCGCAGACTCTTTATCCCAGTAGGCCTCCGCCAGGAAAATGAAGTTCGGATTTACGGCCTTCACTGCGCTGACGGCTTCGTCCCAAAACTCTCCGGGCATACGTCCGTTGAACCAATCTTCGGTGGCCAGCGGGAACCAATGGCGATGAAAATAATCGCGCAATACCAGCATTGCCATATCGCAACGCACGCCATCGGCTATCCGGCTGATACGTTTCAGCAGTCTAATCAAATGCGCTCTCAATTTCGGATTGGTGTAATCAAGCTGTGAAGTGTCATGCCAGGGCGGGAAGTAGGGGTCGCGCCCAAAGGCTATGACTTCGCCCGATTTGTGATAGAAAAAATCGCCGGTGTTTTGTTCGCGCACTTTCGGATTGCTGCGAATGAAAAAGTCCGGGTGTTTGCGAATCCAGGTTGAATCCAAAGCCATGTGATTGGATACAAAATCAACAATGACTTTCAAGCCTTTCGCATGGGCCCGCTTGACCAAATTCACGAATCCCTTTTTACCCCCTAAACTCGGATTAAATTTGTAATCTGGTATCGCGTAAGGCGAACCTTCGTAATCGTCAGCAACGATTTTAGAGATGGCTAATGCGCCTTTGCTGATTTTCCAAACCCCCATTAACCAGATGGCATCAAACCCCAGGTCTGACAGGTAAGTCAATTTTTCATCAGTAATTAGCTCGAAGTTTGAGCAGTGCACGCGCGTGTTAATTTCGTAAATTCTCAAAGTTGTGCCCTTTTTATACCCCTTGCAAAAAACAGTTAATAAATCTATGCAAACCCATTTGCTGGTTCCAGTTTATTGCTAGAAAACATCTTACTGGTCAGGATTTGCATCTAGCTACTTCACACAATATATTGTATGATGTGTGATTGACGCTCATAATATTTGAAGCATCATAAGCTGTCAACCAACGCCACTGGAAGATTATGCTACTTGTTGAATTAACAGTCTCATTTAAAAAGGTCTTATCCATACGAGAGGAATAATGAAAGTAAGAGTAGATAAGGATTTAATGCTAAATACCACTGACGATAATAACGAGGATTTCGCTCCCACCGGGGATATTGAACGCATTGTCGCAGAGATTGATGAGGAGAATTCAGATGCGCTTTGGGAAGCGGTCGGCGGCGAGGAAGAGGAAGTCGCCGAACCTGCTGAAGAACCATCTGACGAGATAGATGTTGACCTCGAACCCGGCAAAGACGAATCCCTGGACCCGATGCGGCTCTATCTGCGCGAGATGAGTTCAGTTCCTTTGCTCACTCGTGAGGATGAAATCCGTATTGCCAAAAGGATTGAACGCG
>JBIOWC010000534.1:0-2798 GCA_044868105.1 Blastocatellia bacterium | reverse complement strand
TGACCAGGCCTTCACGGGCAATGCGCTGGCCGATTTGCTTTTAGGCTTTCCGGCCTTTACAACTATCGCCAACGTAGATAATCCGCAACGCTTGCGCAATCACAGCACCAATTTTTACGTCAACGATAATTTCCGCATCACGCCGAACTTCACGCTCACAGCCGGTTTGCGCTATGAATACAACGCGCCTTCAGTTGATGCAGACGACCGCGCATCAATTTACGATCCGGCAACTCGCTCGTTCGTTGCGGTAGGCACCAATGGCATTCCACGTAGCGGTTATGAATCGGATAAAAACAATTTCGCGCCGCGTCTCGGGTTTGCCTGGACCGTTGCGAAAGATACGGTGGTGCGCGGCGGCTACGGTTTTTATTACGACCAATCGGCGCTTGCGCCCGGCGAATTGATTTACTTCAACTCGCCGTATTTTGTTTTGAATACTTACTTCACGATTGCGCCGAATGTCTTCTTGACCTTGAGCGACCCGTTCCCCTCGAACTTCCCATTCCCGTCTGCGCAATCGGCCTTCACTTATCAACGCGATTTGCGAACCCCTTACACGCAGCAATGGAATTTGAATGTTCAACAGCAACTCGGTAAGAGCCGGGTTTTTGAAATCGCTTACGTGGGCTCGAAGGGCACCAAGCTCATTACGTCGCGCGACATCAATCAACCGGCGCCGAGTCCTGTGCCGTTCAATCTGCGACCGGTGCCGCAATTTGCGGATATTGAAATTCTGGAATCGCGGGCAAATTCAAGCTACAACGCCTTGCAGGTGCGTTTTCAACAACGCTTGGATTTCGGTTTATCGGTGCTCTCGGCTTACACCTGGTCGCGTTCGATTGACGACGCCTCGGGATTTTTCAACAGCGCCGGCGACCCGAATTTCCCGCAAGATAGTAACGATGTGCGCTTAGAGCGCGGACGTTCCGGCTTTGATGTCACGCAACGGTTTTCGACAAGCTATTCATACGAGTTGCCGATTGGCAACGGGCACAAGCTCTGGGGCGATAACGGCTGGGTAACCCACCTGGTCTCGGGCTGGCAAACGCTCGGCATCCTGACCTTACAAACCGGAAGACCATTTACGGTAGCGATTCTCGGCGATATTGATAACAGCAATACCGGGCGCGCCGGTTTGGGATTTGGCGCTAACGACCGTCCGAATGTGGTTGGCAATCCTGAGGTTTCAAACCCCTCACCTGACCAATGGTTTAACCCGTCGGCGTTTGCATTCCCGCCCTTCGGCTCGTTTGGAAATGCCGGTAGAAATATTTTGGAAGGACCCGGCTATCAAAATTTCAACGCTTCGCTAATTAAGAACACCAAGATAAAAGAGGACGTCAACCTGCAATTTCGCGCAGAGTTTTTCAATCTCTTCAACCATGTGAATCTTGATTTACCGGATAATTTCTTGGGTTCGCCAACCTTTGGCAAAATCCTTTCGGCGCAGGCGCCGCGCCGCATTCAATTCGGGGTGAAGTTACTTTTTTAAGGCTCCGTGAGAAACCTGGTCGGAGGTTTCGTTGAGATAAGATCGAGAGCCGCGGGCAAAAAGCTGTTGGCTATTTACGGCTCTCGAACTTACTTCAAGACTAATTTTTCTGGCGCTTCTGTCGGCTGACCTCTGTAGCTTCTGTGAGACTTAACTTCAGAGAGGTGCCTTTCTCTAAACGAAGATTCCCGCCGGTTACCGATAAAGTCGAATTCCCTTCCGCAGTTGCATTGCTTGATTGGGTGATTTGAATGCCGCTCAAGGTCGAACCGAGCGCCCCACTTGTGCGTCCGACGGTGTCGGCAGTGGCGCTGGTTACGCCGCCGACGGCTGGCGTTGTGGTATTCAACACACCGCCGACGGTTTGCGTCACGCCGCCGAGCAAACCGCCACCGCTTGGTGAAGGCGTTGACGCGCGGCTACTGGAAGAAGCCATGGTGTCGGAATTCAAACTGCTATCACTGAGCGCGGTGTGCGTCATCGCTTGCGTGACAGAGGTAATGGTCGCGCTAATGGGAACCCTCAGCGCGCCACTTTCCAGTTTGTCAAAGACGATGCTGAGACTGGCCATCGCGCCGGCCTCACTTTTGTGTTGCACTTCGGTGATATGGCCGATGAGTTTTGCCCCTTTTTTGACGATCACTTCTTTGTCAGCTTTAATCGCTTGAGTTGTTTTTAAGATGACTTGCTGCCCGGCTTTTGCCCGGCGCGCATCAATTGTGTTTTGCAATTCGGCGACCAGTTGAGTGCCGGATTGCAGATTGATGGTCTCGTCGTTTCGGGTTACCGTAACGCTTTGACGATTGCTGCCTGAGGCGCTGGCCGACGGTGTTTGAGCTGTAGTTGTAGCGCCGCTCAAAAGCATCAAGAACATCATCCAGATCAAGTGTTTCATGTATTCTGCTCCTAAAGTATGTAGGCGTTGATGAGGAAAAAACGCTTGTGTCAGTTTAAGGTGAGGAACAAAAACACGGGTCAGATAGCAAATAAGGTAAGGCGAATGATGTAGGGATGAAGGGTATTTGCTCAGGCACTAAAGTACCATAATGGGTAGGCGCTTGACCATCAAAGTTATTCGACTTGCCTTTTATCAAGACGAATAAACGGTAATGGGTCAGATTGAAATTAGGGGAATGAAATTATTTATCGGTAAAAGAAGGGCGGTCTGTTGTCAGCGACAAGGTCATCTTCTGATGGGGCGGAAAAGGCGGATAACCCGCAATCCGTCTTTTCCGCCCCATCAGAAGATAACTTTTTACTTGTCCAGAGATCACTGTTTACTGGTCGTTGGGCGGGACTTTAC
>JBIOWC010000533.1:0-3455 GCA_044868105.1 Blastocatellia bacterium | reverse complement strand
AAGAGAGGCTCCCCCGATGACCGAAGAATTGATAAAAAAAACCGTCGAATTTATGCTCGAACAACAGGCGCAATTTGCCGCCGATATTGAAAGCTTAAAAGAGGGGCGCAGTACAAACCATGAGCGAGTCGCCAGACTTGAAGAGCGGATGACGCATATCGAAGAGTTACTCACCAAGATGGTTGCCATCATGGAAAAGATGTCGGCGCTCCAGGAACACGCGATTAATAATGTTTCGACCCTGCCGTCTATCATTGCCGAAACCGATGATCGGGTGAATTTGCTGGTGAATATTTTTGAACGCTATCTGAGCGAAAAAGACCACCTGAGCGATTGTCGAACCGAATTAAAAAAAGCAACTCGTATAGAGCTTGAAATCAAAGATGCCGAATAAAGTTTCCTCGTTGACAGTTTCTATTTCACCGATTTTCTTTTATGTTTATTGTTGACTAGCGAACAGAAAATAGAAACAACCGATGGCCACTTTCACCATTCTTGAACCCATGTCAACCGGCGATGTCATTGACCGCGCCTTGCGACTCTATCGCCGCAACTTTGCTCCGCTTCTGTCCATCGTCGCCCTGCCCAGTTTTACCGGTTATCTTGCGCAAACCATGATGCTCTTTGGCTATACCAAACTGCTTTTGGGGAGTCTTGGTGAAGCGGGAGGGGATGCCTCTTCGCCATCGGCTACGGCCGTCATTATGTTGATTGGCGGCCTGGTGCTTTATCCGGTGTGGTTGTTTATGTTTCTAGCGACGATCGCCGGTTTGTCGCGGGTTATTGGCGACCATGTCATGTTGAACGAGCCGATTACCTTTCGTAAATGTTTTTCGGCGGCTCGCAAACGCCTGGGCGACATCTTTCTAATGGCGCTACTGGTGATTGTCATCATGATGGTCATCGGCATGATCTTTTATTTCATTCTCATAGTGGTGACGATCGTCGTTGTTTTTTTGGTTGGCGCGACTGCGGCGTCGGGGATTCCGGCTTGGCTTGCAGGATTATTTGCCGGACTTCTAGCGGTCATCTTCATCGGACTGGGTGTCGCAGCGATGTTGGTTGTGGCTTCGCGGGTCATCTTTCTTCCGCAGGTTGTGATGATTGAAGGTCAATCGCCGGCGCAAGCGCTCGGTAGAGCCATGCAACTCGGTAAAGGCAACTGGTACAAAGTCGGCGCGATTTTACTCTTTAACTATTTCATCTCTCTGTCGCTGCTTACGGCAATTACGCTGCCGGTGCTTGCCGCGCTCTATTTCACCAATGTTCTGTCAGCCGAATTTATGGCGGGACCGACCTGGAATTTACTTTATACCTCTTTCAGCCAGTTGATTAATCTGCTCTCGCTGCCCATTCAAATGGTCGCCTTTACTCTGCTCTATCTCGATAGCCGTGTGCGCAAAGAAGCCTATGATATTGAACTTTTGGCGCGTGAGGTGAATCCGGGTTTTTACTGGCAACCCATTCCGCATTATGCCATGCCGGGTTACTCGACGGGTTACCCGATGGCTTATAATCCGAATGCCGGAAGAATTCCTGTGCAAACCAGCCCTTTAGGGTTAGCCGGTTGGATGCCGCCGCCAAAGGTTGAACCCCAACCTCCACAACCACCAATTGCAACGCCTCAACCGTCGGTATTCCCGCATCAAACCTTTAATCAATCGGTGCCGCCACCTATTTCAACGAATGCGCCGCCCGTTCAACCTTTGCAAAATCAAGCGGCCGAGCTTGGCCGTGGGATGAATGACCAGGAACCACCAAACCTACAACCCCAGTCGGCACCGCTTGGCAGTTCCATCGAGACCTGCAATGACTGTGGGGCAACCCTGGACCCGGACGCGCGGTTTTGTATGCGTTGCGGCAAAGCGACTCAAAGATGAAAAGAGTTGTCACAACAATTTTATTGATCTTCATTTTTGTTGCCCAGGCGGCAGCCGCCTCCACCCTGCTCAATTATCAAATCCGCGTACATCGCGCCGTCGAGCAGGTTGAACGAATGAAAAAAGATAATGTCTATCTCGAAGAAGGCGTCAGCACCATAAAGAGTCTGATTCCGTTAAGCGAACAGGTCGAGATGGACGGGCGCGATGTCACGGTTGATAACCAATGGTTGTACGATGATTTGGAAGGCCTCGAAGCGGTGAATATAACGCAGACTGACCGTCAGGCGATTTTGGATGATTTGAAAGAGAAACTCGATGCGCTTGATAACCAGTTGGTTCAAGCCGAAGACATCTCGAAAGAAGGCGCAGCCAAACAACAACTGCAAGCCCGCGTCAAAAAAATTCTCGCCGACGATAAATACAAAGAGAAGAAAGACGATTGGCTGACTGCGAAAATCAAAGAGATTCGCCAGAAGGTCAAAGATTTTTTAATTGACCTCTATTTGAAAATTATCAACGCCTTGTTTGGCGCCAGCGCGCAAGGCGGATGGGCTATTCGCCTGGTGTTTGTGGTGATGCTATTTATCGCAGGGTTTTTCATTGTGCGCATGGCGTTGCAGTTCAAATGGAGAAAGAAGAGGCCAGGGAAAAAGACCGTGCTTGGCGAAGAGATTGACGAAGACATGAAGCCGAGCGATTTTGCCGATGCGGCCATTGCGGCCGCCAGAAGCGGAGATTTTCGCACCGGCATCCGAAAGCTTTACATCGCCCTTTTATATGAACTCTCCGAACGCAACTTGATTGAACTGGATGCCAACGCGACCAACCGCGAATATCTGTCGAAGTTGGCAAAGTTCGCCACCATCCTGCCGGCAATGGGATATTTAACCGACCGCTTCGATTACTTCTGGTACGGCATGTTCCCGTCATCAGAAGCGGATTTCTCAAGCTACCTGAATACCTACCGCGAAGCTCTCAAACAGGCGCAGGCTATTAGCCAACAACAGGCCCAGCCGGGATAAGTTTGCGAGATTTCTACAACTAGATGAAACGAGATTTATAGCGAAATTCAGTAAAGCAAAAAATATAAGAACCCTATGCCAGGGAGTTTATTCATCTATCAAATGTTGCTCAGTTTGAAAGGGTAACGGAATGGTTGTCCAATTAACCAGGATTACACCTATATTATTTATCCTTGCTGTTAGCCTAATTGCTTGTTCTACAAAGGCCCAAAAATACACCGTTGATAAAGCCTCACCGAATGACCTGTATCAGGTAAAACTTGAAATTTGGGAGGAAGAGGGAAAGGGTACGCGCGATTACACCGAGCGGCTAAAGGTTCAATACTTCAAAGGGCAGGAAATAATTCACAGTTACGAGGCCGAGAACGCCGACCAATATGAACCTTCTATGCGTGAGGGAAAACAGGTAATCGAATGGGTTGGTGATAATCTGTTGCGTATGGGAAGTGACCGATCAGACCAGCCATACTTTGATGATATAGTTGTCATAAATAACACGGGAGAATTTATAAAGTATTTAAGTGTCGGTTACGGCAAATTTGAGTCGTTT
>JBIOWC010000532.1:0-8925 GCA_044868105.1 Blastocatellia bacterium | reverse complement strand
GCTCGCAGGCGGTTGAAAGATGATGCGGTCGGAAAAAAATAACGCGAAGATAAAAAGCGCCAGATAAATCAGTAAAGGAATTAACAGCATAGAACGAAAAAAGCGCTTCCAGGAAATTTCACCAAATAGTAATCGCTTGATACTTGCTTTATCCATACCGACACAGGGCTCACGAAAGTCTTGCTTGCTTGGTCCGTTCAGCCAGCGTCATCCAAGTGGTTAACCGTAAAGCGACACCGGTAAATCATCTTCTGATTTAACGAATCTGTTGATTGGGCCAAATCAGCGGATAAGGTTGTCTATTTATCGAAGTGCCCTTTTTTTCTGGTGTGTTAAATGATTTCCAGCGTACCAGGAAAATTTATCAGGCGGGATAATTAAAGCCGTTTGCGGGGATTTGGTTCCTAATATTTCTTATCACCCAAAGCCGGGTGGTTTTCTCTGCTTAAATGAGCGACTCAATTTCGGGTGAAGCTATTTGCCGCAATCTGGTTTTGCAAATACTCTTTTTCCCGTTCGGTGAGCTTATCGCGAATCGCGAAGGGCACGAACTCAACCAAATGCGAACTGCCGTTGAAAATATCTATGGCTCTGACGACCGCGATACCTTGAGCAAGGTCGTCCTGTTGGCCGAAAACAATCACATTATTGCCGGACTCTTCCGCCGACCGTTCAGACATTCTCACGGTTCCGGCGCGTAGGCCCTGAAAGATTTTACTGTCAGCCGCCGCCAGCGCGATGGCG
This sequence comes from Blastocatellia bacterium, assembly GCA_044868105.1. Taxonomy (GTDB): domain Bacteria; phylum Acidobacteriota; class Blastocatellia; order UBA7656; family UBA7656; genus JBFMDH01. The sequence continues at coordinate 8,181 of JBIOWC010000532.1, read as the reverse complement.
CGTTCAATATCGCAATTTGCCGGGTCGCGGTAAATTTCCTGAAGTGTCGTGTGCGCCGGGATTGCCGCTTTGATGTCAGCCGATTTCTGCAAGGTTCCGAGCAATCCCTGCACCAAGCTTTCATGGATGGAAAGGTCAAACACACAGAGCGGATGGGTCACGATGACATCCAGCACCATCTTGCCGCGCATCATTTCATTTGCCAGCCCGGCGCCGCCTTTCGGCAAAAAATTATTCTGTGAACGGCTTTGGTAAAAATACCAGAGCGTTTCATTGAAATTTGCGGCTTCGACTTCCGACAGGTAGATAGCGCCTACCTGTTTGCCCTTCATGGTTGATATGCCGCTCCAGCGCGATTCGTCTTTATAAGCATTGCGAATCGTCATCGAAGCCGCTGCCGAAGAGAGCGCCAGCTGTCCTTGCGGGGTAATGTTGATAAATTTTCTATCGGTGGTTCTGAGCATTCGCGCGCCGGGGTGAATAATATCTGTGGGAACCTGTCCGGCTTTGATTAAGTCCAAAACGATTGAATAAGCGGCGCGATGCAAATTCGGATTCTTTATGGTTACCACTACCAGGCTCCTTATCTCGGCCAATATTTATGGATAGCTTTTAGCACAACTGCTGCTCATCAATAAATGAAAAAATCGTAAAATCATTACGGCTGATTTTTCCTATTCATCAATCGGCGCCAACGCTTCGCTAAAAAATTAAAGGAATCGCGAATCCGAAATTTCGGCGGCAATTCCTTTAATTGGTTTCCAGGATGTGTGTAGACTTTAGGCCGTTAACCGCGAATCGTCGCCGGACGTTTCAGCGGCTTCCGACTCAAGCACCGCTTCTTTATAGTCGCAATCTTCGGCGCGGCACTGCAATTCGCGGTTGCCCTCTTTCTTCCATTTTTCGACTAAAAACCTTGCGCCGCATTTCGGACACCCTTTGGCAACCGGCTTATCCCACAACACGAAATTGCATTTGGGATAATTCGAGCACCCATAAAAGGTCTTCTTTTTGCCGCGCTTGACGACGATTTCGCCGCCATCTTCCGGGCAAGCAACGCCCGTTGTATCCTGTTTGATGAATTTGCATTCAGGGTAATTCGAGCAAGCCGTAAACGCCCCGAAACGCCCCTGTTTGATGACCAAATGCTTACCGCATTGCGGACAGGTCTCTTCGAGCTGTACGGTCGGCGCAGCAATGGCGCCGCCTTTTTGAATCTTGCGCGTCGTCTTGCATTCGGGATAACCCGTGCACGCCAGGAATTGCCCGAACCGGCCGCGCTTCATAGCCATCGGGCGACCGCAATTTTCGCAAGTCTCTTCCCCGGCATTTTCGTGCGTCTCTTCGTCAACTTCATCTTGAACTTTGGGCAAATCGCGTGTCGTTTTGCAGTCGGGATAATTCGTACAGGCCAGGAACTCGCCGTATCGCCCAAACTTCTTCGCCATAAACGAGCCGCAGGCTTCGCACTTGATGTCCGTGATAATCTCTTGGCGCTTCACATCGCGCATATTCTTCTTGGCATGTTCAAGGTCTTTGGTGAACTTGCCGTAAAAATCGGCGAGCGCCGCCGTCCAGGGCAATTTGCCTTCCTCGATTTCATCCAGCTCTTCTTCCATGCGCGCGGTGTATTGCACATTGAAGAGGTCATCGAAATTTTCAACCAGCAGGTCGTTAACGATCATGCCAAGCTCTGTGGGAAAGAATCGTCCTTCTTTCTTCGCCGCATATTCGCGGTCCGTGATGACCGTCATAATCGCCGCATAGGTCGAAGGCCGACCGATGCCCTTCTCTTCCAGGGCTTTCACCAGGGTCGCCTCCGTAAATCGCGGCGGCGGCTCTGTAAAGTGCTGGTCGGGTTTGAGCTTGTTGAGCTTTAAAGTCTCGCCTTGTTCAACACGAGGCAATTTATGTTCCTGCTCTTCGTCCTCTTCGTCCTTTTCGTCTTTGCCCTCTTCGTAAACCGCAAGAAAACCGCTGAATTTTAAGACCGAACCGGTAGCGCGGAACAGGTAACGTTCACCGGCTTTAATATCAATCGTTGTCTGGTCAAATATCGCGGGCATCATCTGCGAAGCGACAAAGCGTTGCCAGATGAGTTTGTATAAGGCGAGTTCGTCTTTGCCCAAATACTGCGCCATGGCTTCCGGGGTGCGCAAAACAGAAGTCGGACGAATCGCTTCGTGGGCATCCTGCGCATCCTTCTTCGAGCGATAGAAAACCGGTTTTTCAGGCAAAAATTTGGCGCCGTATTGGTCGCCGATATAATCGCGAACTTCGGCAAGCGCGCCATCCGAGACGCGCGTCGAATCGGTTCGCATATAGGTAATCAGGCCGACTAATCCTTCATCGCCGATTTCGACGCCTTCATACAGACGTTGGGCAACCTGCATGGTCTTCTTCACCGGGAAGCGCAATTTGCGCGAAGCCTCTTGTTGCAGTTTTGAGGTGATGAAAGGCGGCACCGGGTTGCGCTTCTTCTCTTTGGTCGTGACCGATGAAACGACAAAGGTTTGCTTTTCGATGTCGGCAACCAGGTCACCGGCCTGCTGCTCATCTTTGATGTGGATTTCATTCTTCTTCACGCCATAATCGGCAATCACGCCTTCAACAGATGTGGGATTGAAATCCGTCGTTTTGACGCTCTTCTCTTCAATGCGAATCAAGCGCGCATCAAAGGCCGGCGGGAGTTTGGCGCCGAGGTTCGCTTCAATCGTCCAATACTCGGACGGCACAAAAGCCAGGATTTCGCGCTCGCGTTCAACGACTAAGCGCAGCGCCACGGATTGTACGCGCCCTGCCGAAAGCCCGCGCCGCACTTTATCCCAAAGCAAGGGGCTGACCTGATAGCCGACAATGCGATCAAGCAACCGCCGGGCTTGCTGCGAATCAACCAGATGCTGGTCAATGTCTGTCGGGTTATTGAAGGATTCTTTAATGGCGTTCTTGGTTATTTCATTAAACAGCACGCGCTTGACCGTCTTTTTGCTTTTGCCGCGACCTTCGAGTTCTTCTTTGATGTGCCAGCCAATGGCTTCGCCTTCGCGGTCAGGGTCAGTTGCGACAAAGATGGTTTCGGCGTCCTTGGCGGCGGCTTTGAGCTCTTTAATTACTTTGGCTTTGCCGGGAATAATTTCGTAAGTTGGTTCGAAATTATTATCAAAATCAATCCCAATGCCCTTTTTCGGAAGGTCTTTGACGTGTCCGACTGAAGCCAGGACTTTGTAACCGGAGCCTAAATATTTGTTAATAATTTTCGCTTTCGATGGTGATTCAACAATAACTAATGCTTTTGCCATAATCGTAAAATACCCAATTGGAGTAAACCTTATTCTTGCGACACAATTTCAAAAATTGCAAGTGTCGGAATGTAGCGAGGCGTTATTGGGCTGTCAAGCGAGCCGGACACAAGCCAAATATTATCGGGTGCAATTAAAGCGAATCATCCGCTGGCAAAGGGTACGATAAATAGCCGGCAGCGGTCCGACGGCTAGATTCGCTGCAACCGATTTATAACATCAGGGAGGAGCGGCATTCCGAGTCGCTAGGAGAGAAGCGATTTAGTGCGCGGCTTTACAACTACGCTTCGCTGGGGCTTACTAACCTTCAGGCAAAAGCATATCGGCAGCCCGGTGGTGAGTTAATAGGTTCAATGCCACACCTCCACAATTTCCTGCATTTTCTCCTCGCAATTGCCTGAGGTTACCAATCTGTCATTCCACTGTCTCACGCTTTGATTTAGACTACACGAGTTATGTCAAATATTTATGGCGTGCTGCCGGTACTGGAAGCGTTGCGCGCCGGCAGTCGAAAATTTGAACGAATAATGATTGCCGATTCGGCGCGCCATGATCGCTTGCGCGAAATTTTCGAACTCGCCCGCAAGCAGAATATCTCCATCAGGCGAGAACCTCGTCAGGCCTTAGACCGCTACAGTCAAAATAGTAATCATCAAGGTGTGATTGCCATCGTTGCGGCTGCCAGGTACGCAGACGCGGATGAACTGCTTGAAGCAATCACTCCTGAAACCATGTTGATTTTGCTCGATGGCGTAGAAGACCCGCACAATTTAGGCGCCATCATTCGCACGGCGGAAGCTGCCGGCGCCACCGCTGTGATTATTCCCGAACGTCGGGCGGTTCACCTGACTGAAACCGTTGCTAAATCTTCGGCGGGAGCCATCGAATATCTGCCGGTTGCCCGCGTCACCAATCTGGCTGCATTTATTGAGCAACTTAAAAAGCGGAACGTCTGGGTCGTCGGCGTGGATATGCAAGGCGCGATGGCTTATGACCGGTACGATTATCGAGGCGCAACGGCACTGGTGTTTGGCGGCGAAGGGGCGGGGTTGCATCGCCTGGTGCGTGAGCGTTGCGATACAATCGTAGCCATTCCCATGCAGGGTAAAATCGGTTCATTAAATGTATCGGTTGCCGTCGGCGTCGTTTTGTTTGAAGCGGCGCGTCAACGTCACCGATAAAACAATCCGGCAAACCGACTCCGACAAATCCGCTGTGACCGGTCGTCGGGTCAGGCTTTACCGGGCGCAGGATAAAGCAATAAGGTTATCAATATGAAACCCGTATTGACTTGCAGTTAAGGGAAACCGAGAGAGTAGTAGTTTGATAACACCTTGTAAAATGGGATGCCGGTTCACGATAATGTCAAGGCTGACGACTCGCTTTATTCAGTGCGGGCGAGACCACAAGCAAACCTTAAGGTCGGCAACAGGAGCCGGTTTCGCGTCGCCTTGCCAATTCGTGTACAGGGCAATTTGACCTGAGGGTGAAACGCCCGATGGCGATTCTTGAGACTCCTGGAAAATGGATTTACCACCCAGCCATCTATTTAATGGAGAAATGCAACGTATGGCGCTCTCGCAAATAAACAACAGTATTAGTTTGCTATTGATGATATCGAGCCTATGGCTGCCGGGTTTGGTACCTGCCGATTCATCAGGACCAAGTGCTCAGGCAACGCCGATTCAAGAAATGCGCTTTGTATCCTTGGGTGGGGTTGAACAATGGATTACCATTCGCGGTGCGAATCGCGCCAATCCCGTACTGTTAGTGGTGCACGGCGGGCCGGGCGATGCGCAATCTGCTTTGCGCAGCACTTACGCCATTTATGAAAAAGACTTCACGATTGTGCAGTGGGATCAGCGTGGGGCCGGCAAAACATACGCCAGGAATCCTCACTCGCCGCCGGAACCTGAACGCGTCGAGTTAGATGGTATCGAGTTGGCCGAGCACCTTTGCAATTATCTGGGAAAGAAAAAAATTCTGCTGCTCGGTCATTCCTGGGGCAGCCATCTGGGTGTCGAAATGGTGCAGCGGAGGCCGGAATTGTTTGCCGCTTATATTGGAACCGGGCAAGTCGGGAGTTGGCGCGCCAATGTTCAGGCGCAGTTCGATTTTCTGCTCGCCAAAGCCCGCGCCGCACAGGACCGTAAGCGGGTAGAGCAATTGGAAGCCATCGGCACCCCAGACCCCAACAACGCGGAGCAGTATTTTTCCTGGTGGCGAATGCGCAACCCGTATATGTCGAAGGATGATGCCAGGTGGTTTGAAGACCTGGGGCAAATTGTTCGCGCAAATCCGGAGTTTACCGAAGCGTACATGAAGACGCTGGGCGACGGCATGGGCTACTCCGGGAGCACCACGCTACACGCGATGCTCACCACTGAGTTGCCAACCACCGCCCATACGTTAAAGGTTCCCTTCTTCGTGATTCAGGGCCAGGAAGATATGGTCACCCCTACATCCGTAGCCGTGAAATACTTTAACGTTGTCCAAGCGCCCAAGAAGAGACTGATTATCATTGAAAAAGCCGGTCATTTTGCGTTGGTCACCCATCGCGAAGAATTCCTGGCGGCGCTGGTTAAGCACGTGCGGCCTCTGGCCGTAAAGAACGAATCCCATTAAGAATTATAGATTGCGCCATTTTCGGGAAAATGATTTTAAAAACCTCACGCTGCGTTTGACCGCAGCCACTTCCAAGGTTTTATATGCCTGTCCGGGGTTTTGTGGCACGGTCAACTCGTCCGTTAAGCGCCCACCTGATTTGAGTGCGGCGCCAGCTCACTTGGAGGTTTAACGGTGAAACAACTCTCGCCGCAACAACGAGAACTCATATCTTCGCTCATCGAACGGCTCAAGGCGATCGGCGGAATCAAGGCGGTTGTACTCGGGGGCTCGTATGCTCGTGGACGTGCACAGCCGGGCTCAGACATTGACCTTGGCATTTTATATTCGGAAGCAGCGCCTTTCTCAATTGAGAGCGTTCGCAAACTGGCCGTGGAGGTCAACGACACAGCCGGGCCAGTCGTCACCAATTTTTATGAGTGGGGCCCGTGGGTCAATGGTGGGGCCTGGCTGACGATTGGCGGGCAGCGCCTTGATTTCATCTATCGCAACCTCGAACACCTTGAACGGGTCATCGCCGATTCGGAGGCCGGCCGCTACGAGCTTCATTATGCTCAACAACCTCCTTTCGGGTTCTTCAGCGCAACCTACCTGGGCGAGGTCGTAGAGTCTATTCCGCTCTTCGATCCTGAGCGCTGGGTTGATTTGCTGAAGCGGCAGGTCGCGACCTATCCCGAGGCCCTGCGCCGCGCCGTCGTGCAGGACTATCTCTGGGCGGCTGAATTCGGGCTTGCGGCCTTTGCCTCTAAGTTCGCAGGTCGCGCTGACACTTACGGGACCGCCGCTTGCCTGACGCGCGCCATCAATCAACTGGTGTTAGTGCTGTTCGCCTTGAACCGCAGGTATCCGCTCAATGACAAAACGGCGCTAACAGAGGTTGCGGAGTTCGAGCGTGCCCCACGAGAATTCAGCCCGCGCGTACAGCAAACGCTCAGCAATCTCGGTAACTCTGCAGCGGAACTCGTGGTTGCTGTCGAGCATATTACGCAACTGGTCAGAGAGGTTGTGGAACTTACAGACGGGCTATACCAATCACGTTACCCGCTGCCAAAATGAGAGCCGGCTCACTTCACAGCGAAGCCCACAATGGCTGGCGCCTACGCGCTGAAAGATAACCGACAGGCGCTCATGACAATATGGTCAATGACAATCAGTTCAAAAAGGAGGTGAACATGTTTGAAATCCTCTTGAAAGTTGTACCTTTAACCGCAAGTGTGTTCAACTGGTTTTGGAATCAAAGTGCCAAGGAAAGAGAAAATTTTGCGTGGATTTGCGAACATATCAGTGAAACCCTGGAAAGTTTTGCCAAGGCGAGTGACGACGAAAGACAATCAAGAAATCTCTGTCAGGAATTGAAGGTTTATGTTCCTCAGATTGAAAGTCTGGCAGAGAACATCGTCGAGGATAATCAACTTAAAGAGATGGCGCAGGCGCTCGATACCGTATGTGACACGTGGAAAGCGCATCGAGAAAAGCAAGAGTCCAATTCACATATAAATTCCAGAGACCTTCTTGAAATTCAAGATGCAGCCGGTCATTTTCGTGGCCTGGCTAATCTGGTTCGCCATACCAGATAAACTATTGTTCGTTACTCATTTTTATATTCAAACCTCTGACAGCTAATACATCAGAGTTCGGCAAGTAGCGGCATTCTCTGTCGCCAACCTTGCGGGTCGCCCACAGTCGGCCGGGCTGTCAGGTAAAGGCCTAGGTCTGATTCGTTGAAGCGTGCCAAAATGAAGGCTGCCATCAGGAGCAAAGTAGAAGTCTATGGCGATGAGCAAAACTTACAAACAATTTGTCGCGGCCTTGAAAGAGCTAGCCGAACCCTCGGCGATTGCCGAAGTATCGCGATTCTTTCGCACTGACGCAAACGCTCCGTCAAGTGACAATCAGTTTCTCGGAGTCAGCATCGGCAAGGTCTTCCCTCTGGCCAAGCAGTACGCCGATCTGTCGCTTGCCGATATTGAGCAACTGCTCGACAGTCCATACTATGAAATCCGCATGGCGGCAGTCAGCATCATGGATTTTCAGGCGCGTGCCAAGCGTAGCTCTATTGAACACCGCAAGGCACTGTTTGATCTCTACATCGGCCGCCATGCCCGCATCAACAATTGGGACCTGGTAGACCGCGCTGCCCCGTATATCATTGGCGGCTATTTGTCCGATAAACCTCGCGATATATTGTACGATTTGGCGCGTTCATTAAACCCCTGGGAACGCCGAACAGCAATTGTCAGTACCTATTTCTTCATCC
>JBIOWC010000531.1:0-7113 GCA_044868105.1 Blastocatellia bacterium | reverse complement strand
ACAAAGTATTGACGAGAAATTTACGGTTCCGACAAATCTTAAATTCTCAATTAACTCCTCAAGTTTATTGCACAACAGGTTTATTCTTTTGCATGCAGATTGAGATGGATAACGAGCCAAATTCTATCTGCTCCCAGTCTCGCATGCAGAACTCAAATAAAATAGCTTGATTGAAAAAATGGCGGCACACCGCAGTTGAAGCCTGCGGTGCGCCAAAATAAAACTGATTTTCGTTAGAGAGGCCTACTGCTTAATAACTACTTGAACGATCTGCTTACATCTAAAATTATACTCTCATCAAATCGCCTTGCACTATAATTCAAATTAGTTGGTTTTGTCAACCAACTAAGCTATCTCCTAATCAAAAATTTATAAAATTATCAAATTCGAAATTCGAGCGTAATGATACTTCTCTATGCTACGCCTGTACAGACTTGTTTTGGAAGTTAATGGGGGTATAATACGTGAGTTACTAGGGGTTTTATACGTTGGTCTGGACGTGTTAATCAACTTAGTTATGGATACAACAAGAGAAAAAAAGCTGGAGCAGATGGAACGCATTCTGCAAAGTCAGGCTTTACATGGTTCTGAAAGTCTGCGGTCATTTTTGCGCTTCATTATACTCAAAGCGCTTGATGATCAGGAAGACGAGTTGAAGGAATATACCATCGCAACAGAGGTTTTTGGTCGCGGCAAGTTATATAATCCCCGAACCGATTCGGTTGTTCGCGTACAAGCCGGGAGATTGAGAGCCAAACTTTTGGAATATTATGCCACGGAAGGAAAAGCCGATGATATTATCATCGAATTGCCTAAAGGGCATTACAAACCGGTCTTCTCTTGCACCGCAAAGGTTGATTTATTAAACGGTTCTGCGTCAGCCTCAATCGCTCTCTCAGATTCATCAATCCATAAACTTGACACCAGTCCACAGCCGCTGGCTATTGCGTCGGTAACTCAACCTGCGGAATCAAAATATCAAAGGCGTTGGCTGGTTATTGCCGGCAGCAGTATCATCGTCCTTTTAGGAATCATTACAGCTCTGGCATTTTCAAATATTGAGTTGCAAAGACGAGTTGAGCAAACCCATTCAACTTCTGGTAAGGAAATTCAAGAAGGGGTTTGGTCGCCGTTTCTGACCAGCGCGACGCCGACCCTAATCGTTCTCAGCAATCCGCCCGTCTACCGGTTTTTGAATGCCATGGACCCACCTTACCTGATTGAACGCGGCGTTCCGCTAACGCCAGAACAAACAAGAACCCTGAGCGAGATGCTGGGAGAGACTTTTATCACAAAACATAATCCAACCCCCAGATTGGTTATCAGCGCCGATGAATTTACCGGAGTTGGCGAAGCCATCGGCTTACATTTAGTGACTGACTTGTTTCGTAAATCAGGAAAGAGCTTGGTCTTGAAGCAGAGCCGAACGGTTAGCAGCGAGGATTTGAAAAAGCATAATGTCGTCATGCTCGGTAGCGTTTGGGTGAACGAATGGACAGTCAAACTTCCCATAAAAGATGATTTTGTTTACACCAGTCGAGCGACCATTGAAAATCACAACCCGCAAACCGGTGAAGAGAGTGAATATCAACCAAAATTTGATAGCAATGGCCGGTTGATTGAAGATTATGCCTTGATAACCCTTAAGCCAAATATCTTAGAGAAAAACACCGTAATGATTTTAGCTGGTATTCACAGTGAAGGCACACAAGGGGCTGCTGAATATGTCACCAGCGCAGATTATTTAGACACGCTCAATCAGCGTCTACACGCGCTCGGTACTAGCGGTGACCCGCCAAAAAATTATCAAATACTCTTGAAGGTTGCGGTTGATAATGGCATTCCGACCACCATCACCCCACTGGCTTTCCATCCACTGGATTCAGAACGACACCAATAGACGCAAAATAAACCAACTCAAAAATCCTTTTAACGCGCCCCGGTTTCAAGGCTTTTCGCCGCCATCGCCGCGTCTATTCCCGGCAATGGCGAACCGATAAGGCGCGTATTGTAGCGTTTAAGATAATCCAGATAAGCGCGCGTTTTCGGATAGGACTCAGGCGCATCGTAAGGATATTTTTTCATGGCATGAAACGGCAGAGGTTCAACTCCATCCGGGCTTGCGGAGTTGATATCCATCTCTTTGCTGTAGCCATCTGCATAAAGCAAGAAGGTTCGTTTCCAGCCTTTCGGCAGCGGCGCTAATTTTTTAGCATCAAAGGAAATGGCAATTTCGTCACCCGGACGCGAGATGACAAATAGATCATCCGTAGTTAACAACAGGCCTTTCACATCGCCTTCCCGCGTATAACGTCCGGCAAATGCTTTCCAAGGCGATGCAAAAGAGACGCGAGCATAATCATATCCATAAGGCTCACGCCCATCCGGTGTAACTTCAGCAGAAAACCCCCGCCATTGAAGTTTTGCCGTCAATGGATTCAGCCACTGCATTGGCCACGTCGCTTTTTCGCTTGCCGTATCAACCAGAATTTGATCCCAGTAGATGCGCATATTCGTCACGATGCGGACTTCGCGATTAGCGGTTAAAAATTTACCTGTTAAATTCAGAACCATCGCCTGCGGGCGACCAACGGGAATTCCTACATCCATTACGGTCTGCCAATTGCCCTGCGCATCTTTAACCTGCAAGACCGGCGGATTCATCGAAAGCCCGGCCTGGAAAGCGGCAAGGTTATCGCTCGAAAATGCATAATCCGTCCAGCCGCTGAGCAAAAGCAAAGTTTGTCCTTTGCCGGTTTCGCCAAGATTCATCGTCAAGGTGTGTTCATCGGCATAACCGCGAATGCGATGTAATGCAAAACTATCAGGATAGGTTCTGTCCATTTTGGCAATGCGTGCCAATTCATCCTGCCCTTTATCATCCACTGCACTGAGCGGCGGATGGGCATTTCGTGTGGCGAAGAGCTTGAACTTGCGCGGCGGACTCGTCATGCCTTCGTTCGGATAAACTTCTGTGTCTACGGGATGCGAAATAGCAATCAATTTGAGGTTATCAACAAAGAGCACCTCTTCGAGTTCATTCGTCATGCGAACTTCAAAACGTCCGTTGCGTTCCTTCAGTTGATCATCGCGTATGCGGACATATTCAACCGGGTCAGGATGATTGTAAACATTCGGCGCTTCCCAATAACCCATCTCGCCGCCCCCCATGAAATCCGTGATGAATTCAAAGCGCTCACCGTTCCACGTATAAAGATACGGACAAGATGACGGTTTGCGGTCAACCTCGGTGATGGCCATTGATTTCGCCGTCGCATTATCAGCGCGCGGAATTTCGGTTTCTGATTGCAGAATCCCCGAAGTCCACAACACGCGCACCGCATCAGCCAGCGGGCGTTTGCCTAAACCAAATAAAACGTCAGCCGGAGCCGGGGCCGGCAGCGCCGATGCGGTTTCAATCTTTTGTTGCAAACTTCCGGCTCGCAACTCAACTTTCGCGCCAATGCCCGTTCGATTGCTGACTTTTCCCGCAAGGTTGACGCGCATCGAACGGTTACGGTTGCCGCCGTCATTTCGCGCAATTTTAATCTGTTCGGAGGCCGCCGGGATGAGCAAATCGGTGTCTCCATCGTCATCAATATCAGCGGCCGCAAACAGGCGCGGCGAAGCGTTTGCACTTAGCGTAAAATTATTGGCGACACTACGGTCTGAAACATCCGTCCATTGCTTGCCCAGGTTGCGCAGCACACGCACTTTGCCGCCAGCCAGCAGGACTAAATCGAGCAGGCCGTCGTTGTCATAATCGAAAAATTGCGCGGCGCTGGCCTGTTCTGTTCCCTTCAATGCCGGCGCCATATCGAAACCGCCGCGTTTATTGCTGGTTGCTAAAACGCCGGCGCCCCCTTCTTCGCCAAAAAAGAAATCCGTAAAGCTATCTTTGTTTACATCAGCCGCTGCCGCGCACGTGAAACGACCTTTGATATTCAAACCGACGTCAAGCGCAACATCTTTAAATGTTCCGTCGCGCTGATTGCTAAGCAGCGTTGGCGGCGTGTCATAGTTCACTAATAAGAGGTCAACATCGCGGCGATTGTTGTAGTCCGTTGGTACAACTGCAACCGTGTGACTGGCTCCTGTAGCCACTTTCGCGGCATCCGTAATGTCCGAAAATTTACCGTTGCCATTGTTTCTGAGTAGCACCATAGGCGCCGCCGCAAAGTCATCCGGGAAAGTCAACGCGCCGGATGATTTCGTCGGTTTATTCAAATCGGCAAATCCTGCAATCACAATATCGAGGTCGCCATCATGGTCAACATCAACAAAAGCGATTGAAATGGCAAGCTGAGCGTAAGCCCGAATTTGCGCGGCGCTGGTTACATCCGAAAATTTGCCGTTGCCCTCGTTGTGATAGAGCGCGCTCGCGCCATAACGTAAAACAAAGAGGTCCGCGCGACCATCATTATCGTAATCACCGGCAACGGCACCAATACCGATGGCTTGAGCCGTTGCCGCATCAAGTCCTGAGTTGGCGGTAATGTTTGTGAACTTGCCTTTGTCATTGCGATAAAGCCGTTGAGCGGTCGGGGTGACTTCAAATAGATCAAGGTCTTTATCATTATCAAAATCAATTAAGGTTAGGCTGCCGCCAAGCGATGAAACCAAACTTCGCTTCGCCGCATCATTCAATTCATCGGGCGAATTGAAGCGACGGCCAAAAAATTTATTTATTTCAGCGCCCTTTCCTGGTTCGTCTGGAAGTAAACTTGTCGTTGCATCGTTGAATACGACCTCGGGGGTTGCCGTATCAACCAACTCGGCCTCTGCGCCGGTTGAAATGATGGCTTCGGCATATTGACCTTGTTCGAGGTAATTCTGCCCCAGGCTGGTGCCGTAACCGCTTTCGCGCAAGCTCTGAAAACGGCTCATCATCTGTTGCCCGTCTTCGCGTTTTCCCGAACGCGTTAAGGCAATCGCCAGATTGTAAGTCGCCGTGATGTTGTACGACTCGATGGCCAGCGCTTCGCGTAACAGTTTTACCGCGTCGTCAAATTTGCGTTGTTGCAGGTAGAGTTGCGCCAGATTGATATTGCTTGCGACATCACGCGGGTCGGATTTTAAGACCTGTTGAAAAGCGGCAATTGCGTCTTCGGCGCGGCTTTGATTTCTGGCAATCAATCCCAACATAAAGTGAACCTGTGGCGCATCAGGCAAGGCTTGCGCCGCAAGTTTGATTTCCGTAAGCGCGCCTTCGACATTCGGCACATTGTAAAGCGCGATGGCCAGATTGATGCGCGCCACCTGTAGTTGCGGATTGATTTTCAAGGCGCGACGAAACTCTTCGGCAGCTTCTTTATGTTTGAATTGTTCAAGCAGCGCGACCCCCAGGTTATTGGCTCGATAAGCCTCTTCGCGGGTGGTGAAAGAGACCGTTGGTTTTGCCGAATCCTTGGATTGCATGAACCCATGCGAAACAATTATCGAAGCGCCCAACAGAGAAATCGAAACAAAGAGAAGCAAACGCCGAGTAGGTTTCATAAACGATTACAACAAGGCTCCGTATTTGTGAAATTGATTTGTCGTCGCAAAAACTTTAGCTTCTGTAAGCCGTTATCGCAAATTTCGCTTGGGCGGGAATTTTGGAAGCGGCGTTCAACTGGTCTGCAGGCGGGCCGTTCGCGTTTCAAGGGACTAGCGGCATGAAGACCGGTTGAACGCCGGCATTTACCTCAGGCTTGATTTTCAGGCGTCGGGGTATCCGGCAGGTTGCCAATTGTGACCGGATTGGGTTTGCCTTCGAGAAACGGGCTAATCAAATCAGCCAGACGTTTCTCTTCGATTTCGCGGCGCACGGCAAAATCTACCGACTGACGTTTCGCTTCGGAAACTTCGGTCTTCAAAACTTCCATCTCAGCCTGTTTGCGCTTCAGATATTCTTCGACCTCTTTGGAGATGAGTTGAACCTTTTCGGTGTTGCGTTGTTCAACGCTCGCGGCGCGGTCGGAAAGCATCTTTTGATAGCCATCCAAAGCGCGATCACGGCGCATGGCATCGGCAATCGGCACATCTAGGCCAACATTTTTCGCCGATAATGCGAGATTGACGGCGATGATTTTGACGCTCAACGGTTGATTGGCGACCGCAGGATTTTCCATCAAATGCGCCAGTTCATCCACGCTACAGGGCGAATTGCCGATATTGGCATCTTTGTAAATTTGCGCGAAATCCCGCTGCGCTAAATCTTCGCCCTGTTTTGCCGGTGGCGCTTTAAAGGTCGGAGCCGGTTCATCGGCAACCAGGTCGCCGACCCGTTGCGGTTGCCGCGCGGCGTTCAGCGAGCCGGTTGGCACGGCGCGGCGCGGCGGCGGTTGCTGCGGCGCGGTGAACTGCGGCGGCGGCGGCGTTTCTTCTTCGGGTTCAACCTTGATGAAAAAATCCATCAAAGATTTGAGCGCGCCTCCACCCGATTTTTTCGGCTCACTGGTTGAACCGACACCTTGGGACATCTGTTCCATCTCGCGCAAAATCTCTTCGGTACTTTTCGGTCTTTGTGGCGGATTCGGCATGGGACTCTCCTTGTCACAAATTTTTCATTGCCTTACGGAATCCTGAATGTAAACACCCTGGTCGTTAATATAACCACGTTTGTAGAAAAATTTGACTACAGCAATTCCGTCTGAAAACTCAAAAGCATTATCAAATTTTGATTCAATAACCAATTTGCCGGTTTTATCAATGTACCCATATTTCCCTTTCCCGACATGAACTGCTGCCAGACCATCCGAGAATTTTTCAACTCTGTTCCATTGTGGTTGAATTACAACTTTGCCGGTTTTATCTATATAGCCAATATGGTTGCCTTCCATGAAGGCCGCAAAACCTTCGGAAAAATGTTCGGCATAGTTAAATTGTGGTGCAATCGAAAGCTCCCCTTTTTTATTGATGAACCCTACCCGCCCGTTTATAACGACGAGAGCTAATCCATCAGAAAAACTGTTCGCCAGTTCAAATTTTGTTGCTATAACGACTCGCCCGGTTTTATCTATGAATCCATATTTCGCATGCCATAAATCTCTGTCCATGTGCCACCATCCGCCGACGCCAATGGGTGCTAGTCCAGCGGAAAAATCTCCGGCGTAGTTATACTGTGGTTTA
>JBIOWC010000530.1:0-3303 GCA_044868105.1 Blastocatellia bacterium | reverse complement strand
ACGCCGGATCGTTTAGAGTTTAAGAAATTCTGTTCGCATTGTCGTGCACATCAAGCGCACAAAGAGACCAAATAGTTTTACCGGAGGGGTATGGTGTTAACGGCTAGCACAGCGGTCTCCAAAACCGTTAGTCCGGGTTCGAATCCTGGTACCCCTGCCAGATACATTTATCAACCGGCACTGCATTTTAAGCGAATATTTTGAGGAGAAGTAATGAGTCGAGCTATGGAATATACAGAGGACGATGACAAATCTTCGCGCGAAGAGAAGCGAAACGACGAAGGCGGTGGGTCAAAGCTTTCTACCAAAGCCCCATCATTTTTTGGTCGAATCGGTCAGTTTTATCACAATGTGAAGCTTGAAATGCGCAAGACCTCTTGGCCGACGCGCAATGAGGTTTGGAGTACAACCCTTGTTGTTTTAATAGCCGTTGTATTTTTCGGGTTTTACCTTTGGGGTATGGATTTATTAATCACACTCGGATTTGAAGGATTAGAAAAGACCATCAAGTAGGCAATTATGGGCGATAAAAAGTGGTACATCATTCACACATACTCCGGTTATGAAAAGAAGGTTCGTGAATCTCTGCTTTCGCGCATCAAAGCCTATGCTATGGAAAGCCAAATCGTTGAGGTTTTGGTTCCGACTGAAACCGTAGTCGAGATGCGGGGTTCAAGACGAGTGGAGACGCCGCGCATGATTTTTCCCGGCTATGTGTTGGTGCAAATTGTCACTGACGAAAAAGGCGAAGTCGGCGAACGAGTCTGGCACTTGATTAAAAACACCCCGAAGGTAACCGGCTTTGTTGGCGGGCAAAATCCAACCCCACTGACCGAAGAAGAGGTTGATCAAATTGTTCACCATGTGACGGAAGCGGCAGAAAAGCCGAAACCGAAACATACCTTCACGCACGGCGAGCAAGTGCGTATCCTGTCAGGCCCCTTTAGCGGCTTCACAGGACAGGTTGAAGAGATTAACGCTGACAAAGGCGTCTTGAAAGTCATGGTCACAATTTTCGGGCGTTCGACTCCAGTTGAGCTGAATTTTCTGGATGTCGAAAAGCTCACATTTTCAGACGAAGAATAGGTTTTTGAAACGCTGAAGTATGTAGGTTTTTGAAACGCTGAAGTATGAATGATGAACCATCTGGAAATACTCCTGGTTCATCATTCATACTTCATACTTTAAGAAAGAAAGGGGAGAGTAATTGGTTCTTTGGAACCAACCTCGCAAGATACCCAATTATGGCAAAAAAAATAACAGGATACATCAAGCTACAAGTTCCAGCCGGAAAAGCGAATCCCGCACCGCCCATCGGCCCGGCTCTGGGTCAACACGGCGTCAATATCATGGAGTTCTGTAAAGCGTTCAACGCCAAGACGGCAAACGCCGGTGATTTAAAAATCCCGGTGGTCATCACTGTCTATGCTGACCGCTCGTTCACCTTCATTACGAAAACGCCGCCAGTCACAGACCTTATCAAGAAAGCTATCGGGTTAGACAAAGGTTCCGGAACCCCGAACCGGGATAAAAAAGGCAGCATCACGCGCAAACAGGTCGAAGAGATTGCTCGCACCAAGATGCCCGACTTGAATACCACTTCGGTCGAATCGGCAATGCGAATGGTCGAAGGTTCAGCCAAAAGTATGGGGCTGGAAATTACTGACTAAGCTCTTAACGCGCTGCGCGACCACAGAATTGTCAACCCGAATCTCAGCAAAACAAGTTTCTGGTAAAACCTTAGAACCGGCTCCAGCAGCCTATTTTTAAAGGTTGTGACAAATCTAAAATCGCGTAGCTCAAGGGAGTGGCTTTGTCGCCAAAGCCACGCTAATTACCTAAGGAGGAATAAAGATGGCAGGTAAAAAATATGCAGCGGCAGCCGAAAAAGTTGACCGCGGCAAACTTTACTCAGTCCAGGAAGCTGTCGAACTCGCCAAGCAAATCGCTTATGCGAAATTCGATGAAACCGTCGAAGTGGATATGTGGTTGGGCGTTGATCCGCGTAAAGCCGACCAGATGGTGCGCGGAACGGTCGTTCTGCCACACGGTCTGGGGAAGACCAAGCGCGTTGTAGTTATTGCCGGCGCCGATAAACTGAACGAAGCCCGCGATGCCGGGGCTGATGAAGTTGGGGGTGAAGACATCGTCAATCGCATCAAAGGCGGTTGGTTAGATTTCGATGCCCTGATTGCGACTCCGGATATGATGCGGCTGGTCGGTCAACTCGGTAAGGTGCTCGGTCCGCGTGGTTTGATGCCAAATCCGAAAACCGGCACGGTGACTGCGGATGTGGCGCGCGCGGTGACTGAAACCAAAGCCGGTAAAGTCGAGTTCCGCGTTGACAAGACGGGGGTCATTCATGCGCCGGTTGGCAAGGTCAGTTTCGAGGCGCAGAAATTATCCGAGAATGCAAAAGCCTTGATTGATGCGGTGATGCGCGCCAAACCGCAGACCGCCAAAGGCAAGTACGTCAAGAACGCGACCATGTCAACAACCATGGGACCGGGGATCAAATTGAATTCCGGCGAATTTTAGTGAGAAATTAGGACTGAGGATTTAGGGTTTAGGATACCGGGAAAACTTCTCTAAATCCTGATTTCTAATTCCTAGAGGAGACAATTGTGAAAACCAGGCAACAGAAAGATAGCGATATAGAAATACTGCAACGCGATTTTCAGGAATCGCCCCACGCTTTGCTCATCGGCTTTCAAGGCATTACGGTTGCTGATGATGAACAGTTGCGCAGAGATTTGCGAGCCGCAAATCTGACTTACCGTGTTGTGAAAAATACTTTGGCTATCCGCGCCGCTCAAGGCACCGCCATGGAGCAGGTCAAGGATAATTTCAAAGGGATGACGGCTGTTGCTCTTTCTAAAAATGATCCGGTGGCCTTAGCCAAGGTCATGTCGAAATGGGTAAAAGAGAAACCCGTTCTTTCATTTAAAGCTGCCGTCGTCGAAGGCAACGCGATAGATGTAAAAGACGTGGAAGCGCTCTCGAATTTACCTTCAAAGGAAGAGTTAATTTCCAAGATGATGTTTGTCATCAACAGCGGCGCACAACGTCTGGCGGTGGTCACTTCGGCGGTCGCCCGCAATTTAGCCATCGTTATAGACCAGGTTCGCGCTCAAAAAGAAGGCGCCTAACCTATGACATCAAGCTCGCTTTGTGGAGAGCCGGGCTTGGTTGATTCGCGTTTATCAAGGTCGTTTATGTCAGTGAACGACTTCGTGAGGCCGCAAAAATTGACGGTGCAAACAATGATTGCAGCCAATCACTCAAGCAGATAAAAAGGGGGAA
>JBIOWC010000529.1:0-5317 GCA_044868105.1 Blastocatellia bacterium | reverse complement strand
GGCGGAGACGGCTGGTTCACGCGGATCTTTAATAATCAAGCAGCCACCTTATCCGTGAGGGTCTAGCATACGCCTTGATCGTAGGGGTCAAGTATCCGAGTTGATCATGAGGGTCAAGCATCCGCGTTGATCGGCTCTATCGGCGCCATCCGCGGGGAAACCCCATGGTGGTCACTCGACTCGTGGATTTTCCCTGAGCCCGCTTGCCCTTACTGCCTCTCGTGGATTTTTCCTAAGACCGCTCACCTCCTCAATGAAAACCTAGCCGAAGCCCACCAAAAGAGTGCTCGCTGACACCAGAAAACCCACTCGCAATTCGCCATAGATGACGTATGAGGTTGCCACATTGCAGAGCCTTGTTCAGGCGTTATGGTGCAACCATTCTTCATATCGGGCAACGAATTGCGGGTCGCGTCTTCGCAGCCGTTCGTGGTCTATCTTTTTACTGCGCGTCATGAATTTGTAAGCGAATGGAATCGGCGCAAGTTGCAATTCATCTTTGGCGTTTTCAAATAACAACAAACTTGAATAAGCGGCCTCCTGAGTATCGTCCACCACAGGCTTGCGCGTTCGTTCAAACTGCGCGAGCGCCGATTCGACATCCCCGGACGTCGCAAAACATTTTGCCAGGGCAATGGAATCTTCGAGCGCCAGTTTTGTACCCGAGCCGATGGAAAAATGTGCCGTGTGCAATGCATCGCCAAGCAATACGACGTTTTTGTGATGCCAGCGCCGATTTTTCACCAATAAGAAATTCAGCCAGCGAACGAAGTTGTTGGTCAGCAAGGCATGTCCATGCAAATCATCTTTAAAAACCTTTTCAAGATAGGTGCAGGTATCGGCTTCGCTCAGGTGATGTAATCCGGCGCGCTGCCAAACCGCTTCGGCGCATTCAACAATAAAGGTGCTGGTTGTCTTATTAAATTTGTATGAATGTGCAATAAATAATCCGGCTTCATTTTCTCTAAAGGTGAGCGTCAACCCGTGAAAGAGTTGCCGGGTTCCCAGCCAGATATATTTATTATTGCGGACTTCAATTGTTGGCTCGAAAGTAACGCTGAAGGTGCGACGAACCAAACTATTTGCGCCATCGGCTCCGACTAACAAATCACCATCCGCCAGTTCACCGAGATCAGCAATGTTCGTGTTGAAACGCATTACGACGCCGAGTTCTTCACATCGGCGGTGCAGGATATTCAAGAAAGTGAGGCGCGCAATCCCGGAAAAATGATTGCCGCACACAGTGATTTTTTCGCCGCGATGGATGATGTCAACCTTATCCCAGACTTCGCAATTGGCAAGAATTTCGTCAAATGTCGCCTGGTCATTTTCCTCAAGGTAAGAGAAGGTGCGGTCAGAAAAGACTATGCCCCAACCGAAGGTGTCGTCGGGTTTGTCCCGTTCATAGAGGGTGATTTCATGAGCCGGGTCGAGTCGTTTCATCAAAATCGCAAAGTATAAGCCCGCCGGACCGCCGCCTATGATGTTTATTTTCATCCTGTCTAACTCTCATTAATCAATTAACCCCACCGAAAATCAAGAAGCGGTGAGGGCGTGAAAAGGCGAAGGGGACATCTCTCCCCTTCACTGTCAGCCTATCTTCCATTCCGCGCGCGAATGGCTTCAAGCGTATTGAGCGCCTGTTGGCGTACGGCATCCGACATGCCGGTCATCTGCCCGGTGTAGCGTTGAACGG
Source organism: Blastocatellia bacterium (assembly GCA_044868105.1). Lineage (GTDB taxonomy): Bacteria > Acidobacteriota > Blastocatellia > UBA7656 > UBA7656 > JBFMDH01. The sequence goes on along the minus strand of JBIOWC010000529.1, from coordinate 3,621 downwards.
CGGGGATATCCTCCATCTGGCCGACAATAAATAGCGCTTTTAAGGATTCAAAGGCTTGCTCAACGGAAGGCGCAAGCGTCATCACCTCGTCGCCCGGTTTAACTTGAGCTTTATCGCTGACCGAAACAGTTTGAATACGCGCATTTTGCGGCGCGCGAATTTCAGCTATTTGTCCGTCACTTTTTTTAATTCTTGCCAGCGGATTGTTTTCGGCAACCGCGCGTCCTTCTTCGGAAACCAATAATTCAATCTCGCCTTCGGATTCGGCTCGCAAGGGTTGGGTTTGCAGCATGGCGACCAGTTCGGCTCGGCCCGACGCATCGTTAAAGCGAACCAGTTGCACGGCCGCGTTATGGCGCACTCCTGCATTACTATCTTTTAATAATTCGAGCAGGGTTTGATGAAAGGCCTCGGATTTATTGTCCTGTCCCATTGTCCAGGCAGCTATTTGTCGGACTTGCGGGGCTTCATTTTGGGCGCTGGCAATAATCAGCGGATACCAGCGCTCCATGGTTTTATCGCCTTCAATAATTTTATTGCCGATATAAGAGAGGGCGTGTTGGACGTTACGGGCTTTCTCTTTATCAGTCAAATATTCCTGAATTTTTTCATCCGAGAGCGGACGACCAAACCAGGAACCGTACCAGGATAAAAATGGAATCAGAATGAAGAGAAAAATAACGACAATGAGCGCCCAGGGGTAGGGACGCTTACGCAATCCGACCTGTGCCGCCTCCTGATGGTCATCAGATGAAGAGTTGTTATTTTGAATGTTGGAACCGTTGGTCACGAAGAGTTATCTCCAATTTGTGGCGTTCGAAATTCGCCGCGATTCGATTCTAAAAACCTTGTTTGATGCGGTCAAGCTGACCGTTTTCGATTTACAAGGTTTGCCAAGTCGAATGACGGAACTTACCTCGCCCGCAAAGTTGAGGGGGAGGCGTTTGCGTCGTCTTCATTCCGGCCATTGCTCGGCTACTTACTTCGACGGATACTCATAGACCTTCTTGTTTTTATTATCGCGCACCGTGCAGGCGCGATTGATGAAGGCTTCGACAAAAAGGGCTTCATCTTCAATCAAAGCTTTGCGAAAGGCGGCATTGGTGAGCGAACTCGAAGCGCGCACAGCGGCAAACGTCAATCCCGCGTAAGCCACCAAAGTCGCTGCCGTTGGCTGGTCGTTGAGTAGCAAATTAAAAAAGTATAAGAGCGAGACCACGCCTGCGACCGTCACCCACAAGCGGATTGCCGTGTTGGCATTGGCAAGGTAAAAAACCGTTGCTTGAATCGGCAAGGCCAGAAGTAACCAATAATTTCGCGTCACCAGCGCGACCAGCACGGCGGCGACCGCCGCGAGAAGTAACAGAATTGAAAGCGCCGTAATGAAATACTTTTTGTACGCGGCGCCGCGCTCGGCAGTCCACTCGGCGGCCGCCAAAGGGTCTACGCCCAGACTTAATTTTTTATCTTTAATCGCGTCATGCAGGTCTTGAAAAGATTCTCCCGGCAATCTTCTTTTCACAACGTTGAAGTCAGGTTTTTTTACGCCGAAATCCCTCGGCTCATTCGGTGCAGGACTTTTCATCGCCACGAAGTTTATCGGGATGGGAACCAATGATAAAGCATGAAATAGACAATCACTCCGGTAACCGAAACAAAAAGCCAGACCGGAAATGTCCAACGCGCAATGCGACGATGCTTATCAAATTGGTTACGGAGCGCCCTTCTAAGCGTCACAATGACAAACGGCACCATCGCAACCGCCAGTATGGTATGGGGAATCAAGATCGAAAAATAGATGGTGCGCGCCCAATCGGGTCCTTGGAATTTCGTCGCCCCAACGTTGTAGTGATAAATCAAATAACAGATTAAAAACACCACCGATGCCGTAACCGCTCCGAGCATACAGAGGCGATGGGCATTGATGTTTCTGCGACGAATGTGGAAATATCCGCTGAGTAAAAAAATCGCGCTCGTCGCGTTCAACATCGCATTCAGAGTTGGGAAAAATCGCATCATCTTTTTTGGGTCTTCTCTTCCTGGTAAACACAATTCAACGAAGCTTTTTTATCATCTGCACGCCATCGTGGTCATGGTCTATTTCGGAGTCAATAGCGGTATAGCCGGCGCGGCCGTAGAAATCAACGGCCGCGGGGTTGGCATGAAGCAATAGCTGAGTCAAACCGGCCTGTTCGCCAATCGCTTCCAGATGGCGAAGAACCTTAGCGCCAATGCCGAGTTTTTGATATTGGTGAGCGATATAAATGTATTTGATTTGTTCGCGGTCATAGATATCAATCGCCCCGAACCCGACAGGTTGATGATTCATTTCAGCAATAAGCATTCCGCCCCGTTGAATCAACGCCTGCCAGTATTCATCCTTTCGCCTGGCGCCCTGGCCGATGGCCCCGACATAAATTTGCCAAAGGCTATCAAGATCTTCGCTTTGTGCTGGTCGGATGACAACGTCCACATCTTACCCGTAAAGAAAAAGCACGAACTTTTGCTTCACAATTTCAAAACCAAAGTTCGTGCTTGTTGAAAAAAATTTAAGGCAACCTATTCTTCGAGCGGCTTCGCCTGCCCGATGGGCTGTCGGCCTTGCACATTACGAAAGCGGTAAAAGAGCGTGAAGATGCCGACAAACATGGCGACCGGTGGAATGAACAACACAAAGATGGCGAGATTCATACTCTGCGCGGCTTGTTTGGCATTCGCGGCATTTTCAATCGTCGTTTTGCACATCGCGCATTGAGCGAAATTAGGCTCAACAGCAACCAGCAGAATCAATACGACAAAAATTAATAACCTAATTGAATGGCGCATACTTCACCTTCTCTTTCAATCAAACCCTTTACTCGTGTGCTTCGCCCTGGACTTTTTCGATTGGCGCATCGGGTCTATTTTTGTGTAAACGATTTCCATCAGGGAACAAAATGGCAAACAAGCATAGCAGCACAATCATCACCGGAACTACCGTCAAAACAAAGGTCTTGGTTTCAAACTTCAAATGCATGAAGTAAGCGACAATCATCGCCGCTTTTATCAGCGAAAGCCCGATTAAAATAATTAGCATCATAATCGGGTCTACTTGTTTATAGCCCAAAAAGACCTCAATTGCCGTTAAAAACAGCAGCCCGCCCCAAATGAGGATGTTCTCTTTATTGGTGCTGGCATGGTGCGCGTGCTCGGTTTCCGCAGGCGCATCGGCTTCCGCGTGCGCGACTTCCTCCGGATAGGGTTGTCCGACGAGTCCCTTTTTCTTTGCCCATAAATAGGGCGGAACGGCAAACAACAGCGCCAACAAGAGACATACGAGAATCAGGAACAGGTCATCGGTTCCCGATTTCAGCATATTGGCTCCGGTGCCTGCAGCAATCAATACGCAGATGCCTGAGAGGGCTAGCAAGGCGAGATTTAATATCTTCGCTTCTCTTTCTTGTTTTACTTCAATCGCTTTCGGTTGCTCCATCGCTTCTTCCTTTTGATTTAGAGAATCTATCTAATTAAATTAGTGACCTGCCGGTTTCAAAACGTGATGCATATCAACTGACATGATGTAAATCAGCGGAAATACGAACATCCAGACCAGGTCAACGAAGTGCCAATATAAGCCGCTGG
>JBIOWC010000528.1:0-6328 GCA_044868105.1 Blastocatellia bacterium | reverse complement strand
GTAAAGGGTTTCGGCAATGCTGGCGCCAATCACCGCCACTTGCGCGTGGTGTTGCTCTTCGGCAGCCGTAAAAAATCGGCCATATTGAATGAAGACATTTCGCAGGCGGTCGTAGTTACTCCACACTCCGAGGATAATTGGGCGATTCGCTTCCACCCCTTTGTGTTTGACCATCGGCGATGAACCGAAAGGGGCGAATGAACCGACAACCATTTGCGGGGTTGCGCCTTCAACGGATGGCAATTCAGCGACGGCTTGCGCGTCTTCAAAGGTTATATCTTTTCGCATGCGCTCTTCTTGCGAAGGTCGGCCGCGCATCCCGATTGAATCCATCTTTGATATGAAAACCAAATCGGGACCAAAGCGTTCCGTCTGGTCGAGAACAAATTGACGAAGCCCGGTCAAAAAAGACGAGATGGCAATGACCGTCATCACCCCGCCAATCACCCCCAACATGGTGAGCGCCGAACGGACTTTGTGGGTGCGCAGCGTATCGAACGCCATCAATATATTTTCGCCTACTTCTTGAATGTACATAGTCGGTAGTCGGTAGTCGGTAGTCGGTGGTCGGTAACACGGAACAAAAACCAGCTACCGGCCACCGACTACCGGCTACTGGGTTAATCGGCGCGCAGCGCGACAATGGGATCGAGTTTGGCGGCGCGGTTCGCCGGATAGAGACCGAAAAATAAGCCGGTCAAAGTTGAGACGACAATCGCGATGAACGGCGCCCAGAAGGGAATGGCGACCGGCACCGGCAAAAATTTTCCGAGGATGGTCATTACAATGATGGCCATCAATAATCCGACAATACCCCCCATCAACGAGAGCATTGAAGATTCAACTAAAAATTGCACGAGAATATCGCGCCGCGTCGCCCCCAAAGATTTACGTATGCCAATCTCTTTCGTGCGTTCGGTGACGGTCGCGAGCATAATGTTCATAATCACGATGCCACCGATGACCAGTGAAATGCTGACCACAGGGAAAGCCACAGAAGCGACCATGCCGGTTATCGAACCGAACATCTGCTCGGTGGTTTCATCGGTGACGACGGCGAAATCATCGGGCTGATTGTAATCAAGTTTATGACGTGAACGAAGAATCACCCGCACTTGATCTTGTACATCTTGCGATTTCACTCCTTTTTCCCCACGGATAATGAAGGTGAGCGAGCGACGACTGCCGAATACTTTTAAATAGGTTCCCAGAGGGATTTGCACAAAATTATCTTGCGAAAACCCCAGCACCGTACCCAGAGCTTTCGCGACCCCGACGACCGTATAAACATAGCGCCCGATTTTAATCTCTTTGCCAAGCGGGTCTTCAGCCGGGAAAAGTTTGGTTGCCACCTCTGCGCCAATATAAGCGATAAACTTGCGTGATTCATCATCCGCATCGGTGATATAGCGACCTTGCGCGACTTCGACATTGGTGACGAAAATCGTGTTGGCGGTTACGCCTTGAATGCCGACGCCTTCAACGGCATTGTTGCCGTATTTGACCGGTTGCGAACTGCCATCTTGCGCGGCGATATTTTCGGCGGACGCTACATTTTCGCGTAGCGCCTGCAGGTCATCTATCTTGAGGTCGGGGTTTTTGCGCATGGCTTCCATAAACTTATCAAAATCGCCGAAATTCATGGCGGCTTTTTGAATGCGAAATACCCCTGACCCAAGCGTGGCAATCTTCTCTTTAATATAAACATTGGCGCCTTCGATAACGGTAGCGACAGCCGTGACCACAAACACGCCGATAATCACCCCCAGCAGAGTGAGAAAGGCTCGCAGTTTGTGAGCGAGGATTGAAGATAAAGCTATCGCGGCGGCTTCTAAAATTTTGTTCATTAAAATTCTTACTTACGAGAAAACCGTTAATTGTAGATTGAACGCAATTGGATTATAGCAAGCAAGACCATAGAGACAAGCGACGAGATAGAAATTTCACCTTATCCGCACCGGCAACTCTTGGCTTTCGTGAGCCAGATGCCTTCTTTGATATTGCCTAAAGCCGCGTGTTAGAATGGCGCAACCGTTGGTGATTTTATGAGAAAACTTAGCATACTCGGCTCAACCGGTTCTATCGGTCAAAGCACGCTCTCCGTCGTTGATTCACTCAAAGATCAATTTCAAGTTGTGGCTCTGGCGGCGGGCAAAAGCCTTGACGAACTGGTCAAGCAAATTCTTCGCTACCAACCTGAATTGGTATCCATCGCCAGCGACGGTGACATCCATAAAATAAAAGCGAAATTGAATGATGAAGGCGCGCGCCGGATACCCGAATTCGTATGTGGTGAAGCGGGACTTGTGGCGGTCGCCACCCATCCTGAAGTTGATACGGTCATTTCAGCAACCGTCGGCGCCGTCGGGTTCTTGCCGACTTATGAAGCCTTGCGTTTAGGTCGTCGCGTCTGCCTTGCCAACAAAGAGACCTTAGTGATGGCTGGCGAATTAATGACTAAAGCGGCGATTGAATACCGGGCAGAGCTGTTACCGGTTGATAGCGAACATAACGCTTTGCATCAATGTATGCGCGGCGAAAAAAACGCCGAGGTCAAACGGTTGATTCTCACCGCCTCGGGCGGGCCGTTCAGACAAACCTCACTTGAAGAGATGCGCGAAGCGACCGTTGAAAAAGCCTTGGCGCATCCCACGTGGCAGATGGGCGCAAAGATTACCATTGATTCGGCGACCCTGATGAACAAGGGGCTTGAAGTCATCGAAGCCCACTGGCTCTTCGGATTTGGCGCTGACAAAATTTCGGTCGCCGTGCACCCGCAATCCATCGTTCATTCGATGATTGAAATGATTGATGGGTCAATCATTGCCCAACTCGGCGTTACCGATATGCGCCTGATGATTCAATACGCGCTGACTTATCCACAAAGGCTGCCAACCGATTTGCCGGCGCTCAGTTTTGACAAGTTAAGCAAACTGGAATTTTTTGAGCCTGACCTTGTAAGGTTTCCCTGCCTGAGGCTCGCTTACGACAGCATGCGCGAAGGCGGCACCATCCCGGCGGCAATGAGCGCCGCTAATGAAATTGCGGTTGAGGCTTTTTTAAATCGGCGCATCCGCTTGATGGACATTCCGCGCATCATTGAAGAGACCATGCAAGCTCACGATAAACAATCTTGTTCAAGTATCGAAACCGTATTGGAAGCCGACCGTTGGGCAAGAGTTTATGCAGATACGCTTGTTCATAACAGTCTGTCACTTGGTAAACCATCAGTTATATGAAACACACCAGCCAACAGGTACTGTCTTAGGAGACCTTATGAGAAAGCCAATTTTTATTTTATTTATCGCCTTTTTGTTCATCGCGCCAACTTTTGCTCTGCCGCAAGAGCTACCTCCGATTCGTAATTTCCTGCGCGAAAACGACCAATTTTGTACCGGCGCACAACCTCGGCTTGAGCATCTGGCGAAGCTCAAAGAAGAGGGCGTAAAAGCCATCATCAATCTGCGTCAACCCAGCGAACATCGCGCCGAAGAAGAAGAAGCGAAGGCCAAAGAATTGGGTTTGAAATATTTCAACATTCCGGTCGAATACGCGAATCCGAAAGAAGAGCAAGTGACGGAATTTTTGAAGATTACCGATGACCCGGCAAACCGCCCGGCCTTTATTCATTGCACGGCAGCCATCAGAGTCGGCGCCTTCTGGATGATTCGTCGCGTGCTGCGCGATGGGTGGACAGTTGAAGCCGCCGAAGAAGAAGCAAAAAAAGTTGGGCTTCGCGATGCGCCACACCTTAACGAATTTGCTAAAAAATATATTGAGAAATATAAGAAAAAATAGCTGACCGACAATTCCTCAAACGTGAGGTGCAGCGGAATCAAAATTAATCCTCAGGGCCTGTCCGGGGGTGGCGGTGGCGGCGGGATATCCTCATCCGGGGGGAGGACTTTTTGATTCGGCAGCGAGTACGAATCATGGCGGATTTCTTGCAAGGCTTTCTCAAGAGCTTCATCTACATTTGTTGAATCAGTCTCTTCAATAGAAGCAGGGGTTAAGGCTTCGGTATCCTGCAGCATCGGCGCTTGATGCGAATAACAGAATCCCGGTCTAAGCGAACCCGGTAAAGAAACTTTCTGTCTGTGCGGACAATATTCAGTCGCTTGCATGCCGGTTTCCGGGTCGATCTCGAAGGTTTCAAGCCCACCCGGTTTATCAAACTGGTCGGCCGCCAGGTCTGGACGTAAATCCATCGCGCGATTCATGAACGCTGTCCAGATGGGCACCGCCGCTTCGCCGCCGGTTAAGCCTAAATCGCTGTTATCGTCAAAGCCTACCCAAACGACAACCAATAAATTCGGCGTGTAACCGACAAACCAGGCATCGCGCGACGTGCCGGTCTTTCCGGCAGCCGCTCCCTTAAACCCCAAGCTGCGCACGCGAGCGGCGGTGCCACGATTAACCACATCAGCCAGGGTATCGGTGATGACATAAGCCACCTGCGGAGAGATCACCTGAGTCTTCGATGCGGCGATAGGAAGCGCTGAACTATTGCCAAGCGCATGAATCGCTAAAGGCTCAACCCTTTTTCCATCATTGGCAAAAGTTGTGTAAGCGCTGGCAATTTGCAAAAGCGTGGCTTCCGAGGTGCCAAGCGCCATCGAAGGATAGGTATGCGATTGTTCCATGCCCATCTTCTCAGCCATTCTTGCCACATTGCCCAGGCCGACTTTCATCGCCGCATCCACAGCAACCACATTGAGCGAGCGCACCATGGCTTCACGCAGAGTCACTTCGGTATTTGAATAGGAATGTCCGAAATTTTCAGGGTGATAGACGGCTTTATAGCCATAGTTGATTTCATGCGGCGCATTTAAGAACACCGTAAGCGGTGATATTCCCTGTGACATAGCGGTTGCATAAATGATGGGCTTAAAAACTGAACCCGGCTGACGCTCGGCATCGGTGACCCGATTGAGTTGGCTGGTTGCATAGTTGCGCCCACCAACCATTGCCAAAATTTCTCCGGTGTGCGGATTGAGCGCTACCAGACCGGCTTCGGGCTTTGTATCGCGCTTTTTATAAATCTTATCAAGCTTGTTCAGATGACTGGCGACCGCGTCATTTGCCGCTTCCTGCAGGTCTAAATCAAGCGTCGTTTCGATACGAAGATGCTGCAAAGCGTCTTCATCATAACGATGCTTATCAAGTTCGCGGTTAACAAAATCAACAAAGTGCGGCGCCGTTGTGCTATCTAATCCTTGCGGTGGAACCAAAGAAATCTTTTCGCCTTTAGCCGCTTGCGCGTTCGCTTCCGTAATCGCCCCGGTTTCTACCATAGCAGCGAGTACCAAATCGCGTCGCGCCAGGGCGTCTTCGAGATGGTTATATGGCGAATAACGATTCGGCGCTTTTACGAGGCCCGCAAGCAGCGCGGCTTGAGCTAAGGTTAATTCACTAAGCTCGTGCCCGAAGAATGCGCGCGCTGCCTGCTTGAACCCGTAAACCGAGGTCATCCCGCTTTGACCCAAATAGACGCGGTCGCAATAGAGCGCAAGAATTTGCTTTTTAGTTAAACGCCGCTCAAGCGCAATGGCCATCATCGCTTCAGCAATTTTCCGCTCATAAGTACGGGCTGAAGTTAAGAAACTATTTTTTACCAACTGTTGAGTAAGCGTTGACCCGCCTTCGCGAATGCCACCATGAAACAGGTTTTTATAAAGGGCGCGCACAATGGCTCGCGTATCAATGCCATTGTGCGAAAAATAGTTGCGATCTTCGATGGCGCACAGGGCGTTGATTAAAACCTCTGGCAACTCTTCAAACCCGGTGGCGCTGTGGATCTGCTTTTTGGTATTCAAGTCAGCCGTTAATAATTCACCAGGCAGTTGTAATGATTTGATAGAGCGGTTTTGAGCGAGGTCTTCGAGTCGCGCAATTTCATTGTTCTTAAATACCACACGCGCACTCGCCGGAAGATTTTCATTTTGATTAAAATCATTGGAAATTAATTCAATCTCCTCATTTTTCAAAGTGAAACTTCCGGCCGCGAATTCATTGGGCTGAGACCCTTCGTGATAACCGGCGCGTTGCAGGCGTTCAATGACCTCATCGCGCGTGACCTGTTCGCCGATGCTAAGACGCCGCGATGCCGCATAAATTCCTGCAGGAATTTTGAACGAATGATTAGCTAAATGTTTATCTACAATTGCTGCGTACTGCTGATAGGTGACCACGAACCAGACGGCCGCGATATTGGCAAGCACAAAAAGAGAGAGAGCAATTGTTTGTCGAACCTGTTTACGGTTGGACCTCAGCCAACAAACCGCTTCGTTAATTTGTTGTTTGAGTTCTGCCTTCATTGCTCCCTCTC
>JBIOWC010000527.1:0-6106 GCA_044868105.1 Blastocatellia bacterium | reverse complement strand
TTTAAAGGAGGTAGCGCCTGGGAGCGCGTGCTTGAACAACTCGATTGTTTTTCGCCGCGAGAGATTCTCTTTCCAAAATCCCTCGACCCACTGTTTCAACCAAAAAAGAAATCTGAAGTACTGAGCGAAAACGGAATCAATGACAGCACAGATGGGCGCGCTTCATTTCAACTCACGGGGTGTGAACCGTCTCTTAACCCGCTCGATGACTGGTTGTTTGCCACGGATTATGGGCGTGGACTTTTACTCTCGCATTTTGATGTGGCTTCACTTGAAGGGTTCGGACTCTGCGGTCGTGAATTAGCCACTGCCGCATCTGGCGCCATTCTTCACTATTTTCGTGAAACTCAAAAGGCCGAGGCAAATCACATATCAGGCATATCATATTATGAGCCGAATGATTATCTGATTCTCGATTCGCCGACCGTCAGGAATCTCGAATTAGTTGACTCCCTTGACGGGTCACGCACCAACACCTTGCTTGGCGTCTTGGATGAAACAGTCACCGGCATGGGTTCGCGTTTACTCAAGCAATGGTTGCTTCGCCCTTCGATGAGACTTGGCGAATTGAATGCGCGGCTGGATGCGGTGAGCGAATTGAAAACCGCACTTATTTTGCGCGACCGTTTGCAATCCGAATTAAAACAGGTTGCCGACCTTGAACGCTTGATGGGGCGCATCAGTTTGGGCCGCGCCACGCCGCGCGATCTCGCGGCGCTAAAAACCTCTGCCGATTGTATTCCGAATATTAAAGAGTTATTGGCTGATGCATCATCATCGCTCCTTGAAATTTTGAATGAAAGCCTTGATGAACTGGCAGACATTCGTGAGTTAATCGAAATGAGTTTGGTTGAAGAGCCACCGGCAACCCTAAATGACAGCGGCTATATTCGCACAGGTTATCACGAAGAGTTGGATGAACTGCGCGCCATTTCAACATCCGGTAAAAGCTTCATTGCGGCGATTGAAACTCGCGAACGCGCGCGCACGGGCATCGCTACACTCAAAGTAAAATTCAATAATGTGTTCGGCTACTTTCTTGAAATCAGCAAAGCCAATTTACGAAATATTCCAACGGATTACGAACGCAAACAAACTCTGGTCAATGCCGAACGCTACACGACACCCGAATTAAAAGAGTATGAACAAAAGGTTCTGGGCGCGGAAGAACGGATTAACGAACTCGAACAGGAAATTTTCATGCGGGTTCGTCAGGCAATAGCTTTGCAAACGCGCCGCGTACAGGTTGTCGCGCAAGCGCTTGCCTTGCTCGATGTGCTGCTCTCGCTTGCAGAGGTTGCGGCGCGAAGAAATTATTGCCGGCCGCGACTGACGGAGGATGACGAGTTTTTCATTCGCACAGGTCGCCACCCGGTGATTGAAGCGCGCGGCGAGCGTTTTATCCCGAATGATACCTATCTGAATAATTCAACGGACCGGTTGTTAATCATTACCGGCGCCAATATGGGCGGAAAATCCACCTGGTTGCGCCAGTCCGCCTTAATCGCTGTGATGGCGCAAATCGGCTCTTTCGTACCGGCCGACGAAGCGCGGGTTTGTATTCTCGATAGAATCTTCACGCGAGTTGGGGCCTCGGACAATCTGGCAACCGGCCGTTCGACCTTTATGGTTGAAATGACCGAGACGGCAAATATCTTAAATACGGCAACGCCGCGCAGTCTGGTGTTACTCGATGAAGTTGGACGTGGCACAGCAACCTTTGACGGGTTATCGCTCGCCTGGGCGATAGCCGAATATTTGCACGATAATCCACAACACGCGGCGAAGACCTTATTTGCGACGCATTATCACGAGATGACCGATTTGGCGAAGTTGTTGCCGGGAGTTCGCAACTATCAAATGGCCGTCAAAGAGACTGGCGGTTCAATTGTTTTTCTCAGAAAAGTTGTCGAAGGCACGGCCTCGAAATCCTATGGGATTGAGGTTGCACGGCTGGCTGGGCTTCCGCGACTTGTCGTCGAACGGGCCCGAGAGATTTTAGCTAATCTGGAAGCCAATGAACTGGATGTGATGGGAAGGCCAAAGCTTGCCCGTCATCTGCCTTCGCGTAAACAAGCCCCGCAGCCAACCCTGTTTGAGGTTGCAAACGAAGCGGTAATTGACGAAATGCGAAATTTGGATACCACGGAACTAACCTCTGAGCAGGCCATCGAAGTTTTGAAAAAACTCAAAGAGCGATTGATGTAAAGAGATGAAAATCAGCGCCACCATTATTACCCTCAACGAAGAAGAGGACATTCAGGCAGCTATTGAATCGCTCACCTTTGCCGATGAAATCATTGTCGTTGATTCGGAAAGCACAGACCGAACGGTTGAACTTGCTCGCCAATTTACGCCAAAGGTAATCCGGCAAAAATTTCTCGGTTATGCCGCGCAAAAAAATTTTGCCGCTGAACAAGCCAGTTCCGACTGGATTTTCAATCTGGATGCCGATGAACGCATCACGCCGGAGCTTGCTGAAGAAATTGAGCGCCTCAAAGCGAACGATAATATGACGGCTGTGGCCTTTGAGATGCCCAGAAAAGTTTTTTATTTGGGCCGTTGGATTAAGCATTCCGGGTGGTACCCCGATTATAAAATTCGTCTGTACAATCGCCGGAAGGCCCATTGGCAAGGTGATTATGTTCACGAATCGGTTAAACCATCCGGGCGAGTTGAAAAATTAACGGGTAATCTGTTGCACTTCACAGTTCGCAATGCTTCGGAACACCATTTGAGGATTGACCGCTATACGACTCTGGCGGCAAAGGAGGCATTTGAAAAAGGCGAGCGCGTCTCGTATTTATCCATCGCTTGTTCTCCAGTCATAACATTTATTAAAACATTTATCCTCAAGCTCGGCTTTCTTGACGGGTTTCAAGGTTTGGCGATTGCTTACTTTGCCGCGCAATATGTTTTTTTAAAGAAACTTAAATTGCGAGAAAAACAGACTGGAATCAATCTTAAATCAGTTTAAATTTAAGATTGCAAGTTGAATATTTAGCGTTACCTGTTTATTATCCTAATGGCATTAATAATGTTTAAGGTCACTCCCTTCGCTGTGATTTATATTTAACTCCTCATCTTGTGTAAAGTTGTTCTTTGCAGCTTACTAAACTTGCCCCTTGTAAGTTAGCAAAGAATCAAACCTGTGACTGAAGGGAATAAATTCCCTCGGCCAACAGTTGTTATATCAGGAATTACTTGTATGAGAACGAAGAAGGCTCCCATTCTAATCGCTCTAGCCGTCTCATTCATTTTTGTGTCTGGCATTTTTTCTATATCCGAGGCAATCCGTCCTCAGGTAAAAGATAAAAAAGATAAAAAGGAACAAGATAAACAGGAACGCGGCATTCGTATTAAGAGCGTCAAAGAGTTACCTGCTAAAGCAAAACGATTTGCACTGGTTATTGGCATAGACCAGTATAATGACCCGCAAATCAATAAACTCGACGGGGCAGCCAATGATGCTAAAGCTATTGCCGAAGCGTTGGTTACCTATTCGGGATTCCCGCAGGATCAGGTAATTTTGCTTACCAATAATCAACCGCAGTCCTCTCAACCGACTAAAAATACCATTCTCAGAAAGCTTTCAAATCTCACCGAAGTTGCAGTTCCTAAAGACGGGCTCCTCTTATTATTTTTTGCCGGACATGGAATTGAGAAAAAGGGGCAAGCATTTTTATTGCCCTCCGATGCTGAATTGAGCGGCGATGTGAAGTTACTTGAAGCAACCGCTATCAATGTCAAAACCGTTTATGATTGGATTCAAGATTCGGGGATTCAACAAATCATGCTCATCCTCGATGCCTGTCGAAATAACCCTGAAATGGGGCGCGGCGAAGAAAGCGAGAAGTTGACGAAAAGTTATACTAAGAACTTTGATTTTGATACTAAAAACAGCGACATTTCAGCTTTCGTCACCTTATATGCCAGTGAACTGGGGCAGACGGCTTATGAGTACAAAGAGAAAAAGCACGGCTATTTCACCTGGTCGCTCATTGAAGCGATGAAAGGCGGCGCAGCAAATGAACAGGGGGAAGTGACGCTTGCCGGTTTGCGCAAGTATCTTCAGGAAAATGTTCCCAAACTGGTGAGCATGGATTTAGGACTGGGCAAACGTCAGCGTCCGTTTGCAGAGATTAAGGGGTACAAAGCCGAAGAACTGGTTTTTTCCTGGGTAAAACCCGCCGAAACCAAACCACCTACCAACATCATCTCCATTGACCCGTCAGCGAAGGAGATCGTTTTCTGGGATACCATCAAAGATTATAATATTCCGGCTTATTATCAAGCCTACCTCGATAAATACCCCAACGGAGAATTTGCGGCAATTGCCAGAATTCGATTAGAAAATTTGCAAAGCCAGCAAGCCATTGCAAATCAACCACAAACGCCAAACAATAGTTCCAAGCCGCCAATCCCTGTTGAAAAGGTCGAAAAACCATCCGTTCCGGTTGAGAAAGTTGAGAAGGTCGAAAAACCAGTGAACCCAAATCCCGCACCCTCAACTACTCCACCAGCGAATGAGAATAAGGGTAAAAAATCTAAGTCGAAATCGGTTTATATTCCGAAAACCCGTTCAACGCCTGAAGAGGCCCACCCTCAAACGGATAAACAACAGGCAAAAGATTCTGAGGCGAACCATGAAAACTCAACGCAAATCGCTGCCGCTCCGCCCGAACCGAAAGACTCTGTAGATGAAGTGAAGCCGAAGCCACCCCTCACAAATGACGAAAAATTGAAACTGCAAACCGACAAGGAAGAAAAACTTCTTTGGGATAACCTTGCCGACAGCACAAACCCGGATGATTACAAATTGTTTCTCAATTCCTTCCCCAAAGGAAAGTATGCCGAGAAAGCCACGGATAAAATATCCGAACTTACCGAACTAGCCGATTGGAATGCGGTTAAAGAGACCAGCAAAAAAGATGACGTGCGAAACTTTTTGGCGAAATACCCGAAAAGCCAATACGCCAAACAAGCGAACGCTCGTTTGAGTCGCATAGATGAAGATGCCCACTGGAATTCGATTAAAGACAGTCAGGGACTTGATAATTTCAAAACCTATTTGATTACCTACCCCAAGGGTGCTTATGTTGAGTTAGCCAGAGCGCGTATTAAAGAGTTGACCTCGGCGAGCAAGTCGCAACCCTCGGCGGTACCGGCCAACGGACATGAAAATGTGAGCATTCCTCCGCCTACAAAAAAACAACCAGAGGCAACAGCTTCGGTTAAAACACCTGAGCCCACCGCTTCGCCAAAAAACGAAGTTAAAACCTATATCGAAAACTCGGAAAAATTCATTCGTGAAAAAAGGTGGAAAGAAGCGACTGAGATGGTAAATCGCGCCATTAAGCTGGAACCCGAAACCGCGGAATGGCATAACCGATTGGGTGTTTTGCTTGCCGAAAGAAAGCAATGGGATGATGCTGAACTTGAACTCATAAAGGCCGTTCAACTGGAAGCCAAAAACGCTCGCTGGCATAATTCTTTGGGGCTGTTTTTCAGCTCACGTGACCGCCACCTTGAAGCCATCAATGCCTGCCGTAGGGCATCCGAACTAGAACCGGCCAATGCAAAATACCATGCAGATTTTTCACAGGTATTATTGAATCAATATGACATCAACCCGGATGAGTTTTATAACTTGAAGAATAATCCTGCTTTGAAAAACCGTCTGCAAAGAATTGATGATAGCGGTATCTTAAGAGCTGAAAGCGAGGCGCGACAGGCTCTCAGCATTGAACCGCAAAATCCAACCTGGCATTTGCAATTAATCAAGGTATTAATCTGGCTTAATAAATGGGCAGATGCGGAAAGCCAAGCCCGGCAGGCGCTTCAACTTAATCTGCCCAATGCCCAACTGCACAATCAGCTTGGGCTCATTCTTCTGGTTCAAGAAAAATTTTCAGAGGCTGAGATAGCCTTTCGCGAAGCCGCTCGTCTTGAGCCAAGCAATTCCGCATACAAAGCGAATCTAAAAAAAGCCCAACAAAAATAGTCATTCTATGAAAAAAGGGGTAGTGCATTTCTGCCATGGCAAGGAGAGCGGTCCCCGTGGGTTGAAGATTCAATCTCTGACGAAAGTTGCCGAATCATTTAA
>JBIOWC010000526.1:0-2231 GCA_044868105.1 Blastocatellia bacterium | reverse complement strand
ATGCGGGGGGGCCTTGATAAAGGCTGCCATCATCCGGCTTGCGTTCGTCAAATCGCTGGTGTTGTGCGTCCGTACGAGGTGGATAGACACCGGCGGTCGGTGAATATTTCGGTTCGATTACTCCTGGCGGGGCAACGACGACGGTCGGTTGACCGCAGCCGACGCAAAACCTGGCGTTGGCTTTCAATGGCGCGTTGCAACGTGTGCAGAAAGCTTGCGGCGGTCTGCTTTCCGAGTACGGTTGCTGCGGCTCTACGCTCGGCGGCGGCGGCGGCGGGATGTAACTGCTTTGGGGCGGCGCCGGGGGTGCAACCGGCAAGCCGCATTTGGTACAGAACCTTTTATTCGCTTTTAAGGGCGTGCCACAGCGAACACAAACAGCCACCTTAGTTCTCCTTTATCTTATTCCTTCGCTTCCACGGGTTCGACAATCACAAAACTGCTTCGCGTCGTCTGGTTGGTTTCAATAAATATTTGATAAATGCCAGGCTTTGAAAATTCTAGCGGGACGGTCTGCCCGCTCTCCGCTTGAATGGTCTGGTTCGTCTGTTTGACATGCACAGACACGGCTTCATTCTGCGGGTTATAAATTTTTAATGCTTCATCCCTTTCGACGCGCAGCCAATCGGGGTTGAGCGATGTGCCTTCGACACGAAATTCACCCGACTGCGCTCGTAAGTCACGATTGATATGCTCTGTTGGAGTGAGCGGCCACAGTACAGCAGCCGCAGACGATAAGAGCAGGGTTGCCGTGGTTAATTGACGATACCTGTTGACGAGACTCCAGGTGTCATCCAGGCGCTTGGTCATTATCCCCAAGGGTAAACCGTAGGCGAGGTGACCGAAATAGGCGATAGCGATTGCCGGGTAATTCCCGGAGAGGTGAAAAATCCTCGAAAATGGTGAGAGAATCGCGATGGTCTCCAACATACACGCCCAGACGATGGCATAAAGAATATTCCTTCTGGGAGTAAGTAAGGCATACATGATGCCGAAGGTAATGCCATTTGAAAAATGATAAGACCAGCCGACCAGCTCGGTTAATCTGGAGGAGATTGGGCTGTCTAAAATCCACACCCCGTAAGCGCTAATCGGCGCGAAGATTCGCTGCCCCGTATAGGTAAACGGAATGCGTGCCAGGTCATAAGCGATGGTCCCGACAAGCCCGCCGAGAAAGCCGATGGTTAAAGCTCTGTTCAGTTGGGTTTTTCCGGTCTTCACCGCCCATAACCACAGGGCTGCGAGGATGGCAAGACCTGGCAACATGACAAAAAGCGTGACTGCTTTCATCGAAGCGATGCCATAAACCTTGGCAAGAAGCGCGCCGCCCGAAGGGATGCACAAGAGGGCACAGAGGACTCTTAGCCCTGTTTGCCGAACATCGGGTGAGAAAAACGATGTATCGTGATTTCGCGCCATCATCCACACGCCTTTAGTAATGTTGAAAATAAGAAGACTATAATTTTGAGTTGAGAATTTCTCCGGCAACTTTATTTGCTATAATCCCGCCTTAATTAAAGGCGGAAATTATCTCAGAGAAAATCAGGCGCGTTATATCAAGTATTAAACAAAAAGTAACGAAATTTTTACGAAATTATGCAAAAGAATCGCAAAATGCTGTAAATAGAGGCTCAAATAGCCTGATGTAGCGGGTCATTTCGGACAATCGAGTGGTCGCTTTGTCCCCGAAACCTTGTTACTTTCGCTCGAAGTGTTGACCGCCGCTTACAAAATTGCAAAACCGGGCCTGACTTTCGAGATTGAATTCAAAAACTTGATTACAAATTATGTCGGCCGCCTTTGCTATTTGCCGAACGGCTGACAACCTATTCGGGCGGGGCGCGAATCTATCTCAATTGTTAAGACCTTTGTTGCAAAAGCCCGGGATCTGAAATCTTGAAAGCGACTGAACACCACAAAGAGACCCTTGATAAACTTCGA
Source organism: Blastocatellia bacterium (assembly GCA_044868105.1). GTDB lineage: Bacteria > Acidobacteriota > Blastocatellia > UBA7656 > UBA7656 > JBFMDH01. Next base: position 290 of record JBIOWC010000526.1, on the reverse strand, counting down.
AACCCGGAGGCGGAAGGGGCAGCGAATCATAAATAATTCGTGTTTCATTCGCGCGAGTCGGGGTTCGGCTTAAAAGCGATCGAATGTATTGAGTAAACTTTGGGTAAACTACTTTAAAACTACTCGCAAAGACAAACCGTACAGCTTTCAAGCAAGCAGATGGGAAAAGGTGAAAGGTTAAGAAACCATGAAAAAATATTTCCTGTTGCTTCTGCTTTTGACTTTGGTATCTCCGACCCTTGCTCAGTCAGATGACTTGAAAAAAATCCAGACCAGCCTGGAGCCGCTGA
>JBIOWC010000525.1:0-19142 GCA_044868105.1 Blastocatellia bacterium | reverse complement strand
ATTGCCAACATAGGTAATCGGTGAACGTCGCAAATGTTCCGAGGCGTCTTCCCAGGGGAGTTTTTTGAAGTTGTAATACCACGACGCACCATCCGTGGTGCCGACAAAGCTATACCAGTTAATCACCGGTTTCATCACCACGGCGGCGGCAAAACGATTGGTGTGCCCGACAATCCAAGAAGTCAATACGCCGCCGCCCGAGCCGCCGCAGACAAACAGATTCTGTGGGTCAATATAGCCGCGCTTGACGACCGCATCCACGCTGTTCATTAAATCATCATAATCTTCGCCAGGATAATTGTTGTTGATGGCATTGCCGAAAGCTTTGCCATAGCCGGTTGAGCCGCGCGGGTTGGTGTAGAGCACCACATAGCCTTCGGCGGCGTGATTTTGAAACTCGAAGTTGCTGCCCATCGAAATCCCGTACATCGAATGCGGCCCGCCGTGAATATACAAAATCAAGGGATATTTTTTCGTCGGGTCGAAATCGGGCGGCTTGACAATCCAGCCCTGCACTTTCATCCCGCCCACCGAATCGCACCAGATTTCTTCCACCGCGCCGAGTTTGCGGCCTTCGAGCAAATCGCCATTGACATCCGTGAGTTTTTTTATCGTCGGATTTTTGAGATTGAAAGCCACAATATCACCGGGTTCGGTCGCGCTGGCCATTGTCCCCACCGCCAGGCCGTTTGCCATCGAAGTCAAATTGATTTGCTGCGCGCCTTTGGTGATTTCCTTAATTGCCCCGCCGCTTGCCGCAATATATTGAACATTATTCGAGCCGCGGTCTTCGGTCGTGAAATAGATGCCGCTGTTATCGGCTGACCACATCAAATCCTGTGGGGCGCGGTCAAGCGCCGCAGTCAACTCCCGCTTGTTACTACCATCTATATTCATGACATAGAGTTTGGCAACCGAATAGGTGTCTTCGCTGAAATCCGTGCCCGTATAAGCAATCAGCTTTCCATCGGGCGAAATCGTCGGATTCGCGTCGGGACCTTTGCGGTCGGTCAGTTGTTTGAGTTGTCCGCTGGCAATCTTGAGGGCATAGATGTCCGAACCGGCGCGGTCATATTCGGCATCCTCGCGGCGCGCCGAACTGAATATCAGGGTTTGCGAATCGGGCGTCCATTCGGGCGCGCCGTGATTAAAATCGCCTTCGGTTAATTGTCGCGGCGTGCCGCCATCGCTCGGCAGGATGAAGATGTGTGAAAAGCCTTCGGGGGAATAGCCCGACCCATCAGAGCGATAATTCAGACGGTCAATGACGCGCGGCGGGTCAATCCATTTGGCGCCCGCCGGGCGTTGCGGCAAACGCACGCTGAATTTTTGCTTCACCGGCGGCACCAGCATGGTAAAGGCAAAGCGTTTGCCATCGGGCGACCACTGAAAACCGTTTAAGCCGCGCTCAACATGCGTCAGTTGGGTCTCTTCGCCGGTGTCTAGCCATTTGACAAAAAGCTGGGAACCTTGCGGCTGCCCCGGCGCTGTGTAAGCGATGCGTTTGCCATCGGGCGACCATTGCGGCGCGCCGCCTTTGACGAATAAGCGGTTTTTGCTGCCATCGGCATTCATTATCCAGACTTCGGATTCAAAGCGGTCATTGATTTTATCCGTCCAGCGCCGGGTGTAAACAATTTGACTGGCATCGGGCGAAAGCTGCGGCGCCGCGACATATTCCCAATCGAGAAACAGGTCGAGCGAGAGTTTATCTTTACCGTTTGCTGAAGCCGCAGGGATGACTGAACTGACGAACGACAAAATAATGAATGTAGAGACCAACAATTGAGGTTTTCGCATAGTTGAAACTCCTGAAAGAATCTGCGAGCGCAACGTCCGGACGGCGAGAAAACCGCCCGCGCTCGAAAAAGTTTTCATCCACTGATTTGCGCCTGTGAAAATGGTGATTGAGGCATTAATATGCGAGACGATTTTATGAAGTGAGAATGAGGGCGGTCAAGCAGGGAAGGGCGGGAAGCAGAGAATCAATGGCAATCATCAGAAATTGGCTTTTTTGATGACTGCCATCGGTTACTTCATTAACAATGCACTTGTCCTAATAGCCAATAGACAAGAATGAAAATCAGAATGGTGGAGATGACTCCGCCGCCAAGTTTCCATGAGATTAACCCGGCTAAACATCCGCGAGCTGGTCCTTCCATAATGTGAGGTTCCTCCCCGTAAAGTGTTTTGTTACTACAAGGGGGAGTAGTTCAAGTCTAAAGAAGCTTTGCCGGGGAGTCAATTTTGGTCTTCAGACCAGGTCGAACAGCGAGTTCCGAAGCGTGAAGCGCGCCAGACGGATTGCGCCGCTAATTGGAATCCCCTCCAGCCGTCTTTGCAGCTTTATCCGAAGAGCAAAATTGCGAACCCTCAGGTCGCGGGTTATTATTTCATTTTTAGCAGGTGACACTTTTTAATCGGAGGCAGGATGCAACACAGCGAAGGATTTTTGAAACTCGTAAACGCGGCAAAAAGCCGTGTGCAAGAGACGACGCCCGAAGCCGTCCGCAACAAACAGGAAGCCGGCCAGGCTTTTCATTTCGTCGATGTGCGCGAAGACCATGAATGGAATGCCGGACATGCGACGGGCGCCATTCATCTAGGCAAAGGCATCATTGAACGCGACGTTGAAACAACCATTCCTGACCACCAGGCTGAAATCATTTTGTATTGCGGTGGCGGCTATCGTTCGGCGCTGGTCGCCGATGCGCTGCAACAGATGGGCTACACCAGGGTGATTTCCATGGACGGCGGTTGGAAGCGTTGGAAAGAACTCGGCTACCCGATTGAATAAAATCAAAAGGTAAATCTAAAGAGGCAAAAGTTAAAGCGGTTGATTTCTAGTCCGATGATTCAATTTCCGACTGTTTAAATTAAAAGCAACACTTGCATGGCTTTCACTTTTTACTTTTACCTTTTGATTTTTTCCTTTTTACTTACTCCTGTCCCAAGAAAATCTAATGAATAAAACTGCAAAGAAACCGCCAGCCACCCTCGAACAGGAAGTCCCGCATGTCCTGCTTTCGCCGAAGCGTTTATACGCCGTGACCGGCGGCATTCTGCTGGGCTCATTTTTAGCGGCGCTTGAAACCACGGTGGTCGGCACCGCCATGCCAACGGTCATCGCCTCGCTGGGCGGCATTGGCGTATACAGTTGGGTGGTCTCGGCCTACCTTCTGACCTCAACCGTGACCGTTCCGGTATGGGGAAGGCTTTCGGATTTACTTGGTCGCCGCCCGCTTTATTTAGCCGCGCTGTTGATTTTTATCATCGGCTCGGCGCTTTCCGGCGCCGCCACCTCAATTACCCAATTGATTATTTATCGCGCCATTCAAGGCTTTGGCGCGGGCGGCATTGTTCCCATCGGGATGACCGTTATCGGCGATGTTTATACGCTTCGCCAACGCGCCAAAGTGCAAGGCTTTTTCAGTTTGGTATGGGGGGCGGCTTCGATTCTCGGACCGTTTGCCGGGGGCATTATTACCGAACGATATTCCTGGCACTGGGTCTTTTATATTAACGTGCCGATAGGGCTGGCGGCGGCGGCGGTCATCGGGTTTGCCTTGAAAGAGCCGGAGCGCACCAAGAAACCCTCCATTGATTATGCCGGGGCGGTGTGGTTGACGTTTTCAATTACTTTATTGCTCATCGTCATTGGTGAAGTCAAAGATTTACGTTTCTGGCAAAACCCTTTGCTGATTCCGGCCTTTGTTGGCGTGGTCATTATGAGTTGGTTATTCTTGCGCGCTGAACGCCGCGCCGAAGAACCGATTATGCCGCTATCGTTATTCAAGAATCGCATTGTCGCTTACGGGTCTATCACAGGCTTTCTGGTTGGCACGGCGATGTTCGGGGCAATCACCTTCATTCCGCTTTTTGTGCAGGGCACCTTTGGCGGCACGCCTACGGAAGCGGGTCGCGTGTTGACGCCTCTGCTGCTCGGTTGGGTGATCTTTGCGCTCATCGGCGGGCGGTTGATTTTGCGAATCGGTTATCGCCCGATTGTTATCAGCGGACTTCTCAGCGTGCTGGCAAGCTTCATTATTCTGTCGCGCTTTGGTGAATGGACACCGCGCTGGGCTTTGCTTGCCGACATTGGGCTGATGGGATCTGGGATGGGACTCGTGATGCTGGCGCTCATCATCTCGACACAAAATTCCGTCGAGCGCAGTGAACTGGGAATTGCCACCTCGTTGACGCAATTTTCGCGTTCGATTGGCGGCGCCGTCGGGGTTGCCGTGATGGGAACCGTGATGACCATGGGCTTACTGTCACAACAAGGCGCCATTCAACAGGCGAGCGGTTTACCGGAATGGCAGGTTGCCGAAATTGTCCATAACCCCAGCGCCCTGATTGAACCGACATCACGCGCGCAACTGCCGCCTATGTTGTTACATTCGATGGAAGGGGCGCTCGCCCATGCGTTGCACAATGTCTTTATGGTCGGCGCGGTCTTTGCGCTCCTTGCGGTATTTGCAGGGCTTCGTTTGCCGTCTCAATGGGGAAGACCTGTGAGTGATTCCGCCGCGCCTGAACGTCCAAGCGAATCGCACATTCCGGGCAGCGTCAGCGAATGCGAAAAATTATTGATGGCGGAAATGACTACGATAGACCCCGACCACGAACCCGATGTCAGCGAAATCAGCACGTCTTAAAGGAACGGTGAGCTTATGAGCAAAAAAGAAGCAATGGCCTTTTTTGCGTTGTACAGCAAAGAAGTGCAGACGCTTGCCTGGAAAGCGCGTGAATTGATTTTTGAAATTGCGCCTGAGATTAGCGAGACCGTCTATCCGCAAATGAAGGTCATTCGTTACGGGCTGGATGGCAACAAGATGGGGGCCTTGGTTTACGGGCTTATGCCGACGAAAGCGGGCGTGAGTTTGGGCTTTATGCATGGCACTGACCTCGCCGACCCCAAGGGCTTGCTCGAAGGCACCGGCAAAAATTTGCGCCATGTGAAATTGAAAACCCTTGCAGATGTAACCAGTCCGGCCTTGCGACAACTCGTCAAAGTCGCGCTTGAAGATAAACGGAAACGCTTGGGGAAGGGCTAGAGCCGCTGGCTCATCGGAATACTGAAAGGTGGAGTGGGCAAAGCTCGTAGGGGAAAACCATCACGCTCAGGGTATCGCAAAGACTGCGAGGACCGTCAGGAGCGTAGGAATACCATCAAGCTTACGCCCAGGGGTTAGCTTCCCGCTGATGGGGCGGAGGCGGCCGGTGAACGCGGATTTTTAATAATCAAGCATTCACCTTATCCGTGAAGGTCAAGCATACGCCTTGATGGTAAGGGTCAAGCATCTGCGTTGATCGGCTCTATCAGCCTGATCAGCGGGGAAACTCCAAGGTGGTCACCCGCCTCGTGGATTTTCCCTGAGCCCGCTTACCCCTTACTGCCTCCTCTCGCTTTACTGCTTCTTCTCAATCAGCGGTTTGTACAAAACAAATTTTCTCGCGTCATCAAACCACACCGGCGCCAGCCACGCAGGCGCTTGCGACTTATCTTGCAGGACTTTCAATTCCGGTCGCGCTTGCACTTCTCGAATGCCGAAGGCGACATAATCAACCGGGTTTTCCATTAGCCAGGCTTTCAATTCATCAAGCGATTTCACGGTCGGAAAAAAAATCCATTCGCCGCGCGTGAAAAATGCCAGGTGCGGTTTGCGCGCAACAATCCGTGGATGCGCGATACCGTCGCTTTTGATGAACTCACTGGCCGCAGGAATTTCCGTCGGATGGCTTGCCAGAAAGGTGTTGACGGTTTTTTTAGAAGCCGCATAAGCGTTGTACCAGATGACGCCCAGCAAAATGACTGACGCTAACCGGGTCGCGACGCTCAGCAGCCTTCGTTGACTATGAGGTTGAGGACTGGCGAGCGCTGCTAAATTATCGCCCGGGTTTGCCCGCCCCCAGCGCTCTCTTAAAAATTGAAACGGGCGAATCGCTGCGTAAGCGGCTAACCCGGCATACAACACCATCACATAAAAATAGTAACGTGATTCCCAATGCGTGAGCGCAACGATGAGAAAATAGACCACCCCGGAGAGCAAAACCAGAAAGACGGCTTTTGAACGCCGTTCAATTAACGCGATAACCAGCCCGATTACCGCAAACCAGCCCAACCAATCATCCACTAAATCGAGCCGGATACTGTTTGACAGCGCTTCAAAGAGATTTTCAGGATAATGCGCCAGCATACGTTTCGGGTCATAGCGCAAAACTTCACCCAGCGAATGAAATTTTTCGCTCAGCCCGCGCGTGCCTTCCTGAAAGACACTGTTATTTGCAAGCTCAGGGTAAAACTCCGTGGCGATGTTCAAATAGTTGGTGTTGTAAAAGGGCGAACCGTGATGTTGGTAGTTCGCCATAAGCCAGGGCGCAATCGTAAGGAAGAAAACCCCTGTAAAAATCGCACTGTTGCGTAAACGATTGCGCCGCGTCGTCGCCAAAAAATTTAAGGCGACGATACCCAGTAAAAAGGTCGCCAGCAAAAACAATCCATTGTAACGCGTTAAATAGGCGTAACCGGTCAGCGCGGCTGTGAAGATAATTCGCCAACGCACAGCCAGCGCATCACTCACAAAAATCCACAGGCTGGCTACGCACAACAGCAAAAAGAAAATATCGGTAGTTGTCGTTATGGCAAACGCCGGAAACTGTGTGCTGGCGGCAACCAACAATTGCGCGCCGAGGCCAACCCCGTAACCGAATATTTTTTCAAAAAGCAGAAAGGTAAGTAACACGACCAGGGTTGCGCTCAGGATGGAAACGATTTTGCCCGACAGAAAAACGTCGTCGGTAAATATCGTTACAAGCGCCAGGGCTAACGGATAACCGGGTCCGTTGTAGGTGTTTTCGGGAAATTGCCCGTTGGCCAAGTGCTCGGCATCCGGCGCATAGAACTGATAAAAATCGGTTTCTGTGGTGTAGGTTCCATAGGGGTGCTGCCTGGCTGCATAAACAAGGACGAGGAAAAACATCAGAGAAATGAGATAAGGCAACAACTTCTTGATTGCGGATTGCGGGGCCGGCAGTATCTTGCGGCTTGCTGACGGTTCCAGGTTGACAGGTTTATCGTCGGTTGAGATTTCCGAATTGGAAATTGCCGATTGCGAAGAAAAGATGAGGGCTTTCAGATTGCGGATTGAAAAAAGTCCCTTGTCGGCGAAGCCTTGGTTTTTCAATCCGCAATCTCCTAAAGGTTACCGCGTTTCATCTCGGATAAGAGATATTCCGAGGCGCGCCAGGCGAGCGCCATAAGCGTAATGGTCGGGTTTTTATGCGACCCGGAAGTGAAGGCTGCGCCATCAACGACGAATAAATTTTTTACGTCCCAGGCCTGATTGAATTGATTCAGCACAGAGGTTTTGGCATCCGCTCCCATCTGTACGGTGCCCATTTCGTGAATCGAATTGCCAGCCACATCCGGGTCTTTCGGCAGGTTGATTTCAACAGCTTTGGCGGTGGTAAAAATCTCTTCGTAAGTTTGGCGCATGCGTTTGAACATCTTGCGGTCGTTATCATCGAGCGGATGATGAATCTTCAAGACCGGCATCCCCCACTTATCAACGACCTCTTTATCAAGCTCGACGTATTTATTCGGCGACGGCAACATCTCGCCATGCGCCGCGAGCCGAACCCGTGTGCCGTACCAGCGCCGCACTTCGGTCTTAAAGGTCTTGCCAAACCCCGGAATGGTCTTGTCCTTTTCTGACCGTTGGCGTAATCGCGCAGAAGGCTCAATGTGAAAACCGCGCACGAAATCAAATTCGTTTTTCGGTCGGGTATAACCAAACCAGGGGATGATGATATGTGAACCGCCAATCCCATCTCCGGCATAATTGGGCGAGAAACTCAAATCCGGGAGCAGCGCCGAAGCGCCGGCATCCAGATGCTCCATAAAATTTTTGCCAACCTGCCCGCTTGAATTGGCGATGCCATTGGGAAAAAGTGTCGAAGTTGACAGCAACATCAGGCGCGTGGTTTCCAGCGTGCCGCAAGCGACGACGACGGCGCGGGCTTGAACCTCTGCGGTTTTGCCGGTCGCTTTATCCACATAGGTGACGCCGCTGGCGCGACCTTTTTTATCCACATTGATGGAACGCGCCATGGCGTTGGTGATGAGCTTGAAGGTGCGCGGGTATTTTTGCATCAGCGGCACGACGCAGCGAAAGGCCGAATTAAAAAAGGAATGGGTTTCACAACCGTTATCACAAGCGGCGCAGAAATGGCACTTCTTATAGCCGTTATAATCTTTCGTGAGCATGGCTCGACGCACAGGGATGGCGCGAATGTCTAATTTCGCGCAGGCGCGTTTGATGAGATGGTCGGCGCATTTCAAGGCCACCGGCGGCAACAGATATTTGCTGTCCGGCAGATCCGGATGATTTTCCCGCGTGCCGCAGACCCCCATTAAGAGATCGCATTTGTCATAGTAAGGTTCAAGGTCGGCGTAAGTGATGGGCCAATCTTTACCTAAGCCATCGGTTGAGTGACCTTTGAAATCAACTTCGTTGAAGCGATTGATGAAGCGGCCCCAGAACATGGTGCGCCCGCCAACATTGCGCGTGCGGAACCAATCATAGGGTAACTCTTTTGGCGTGGTATAGGGCTCATCCGGGTTTTGACGGAATGAATATTTACGGGCGAATTGTACGGTTTTCGGAGTGAGGCCGGCGCCGCGATTTTCAAGCTCGTAAGGAAAGGGGTCGTGATAAGCAAAGTCTTGCCATTGGTCGCGCAAAGGGCCGGCTTCGAGCATAGCCACACGCAGACCTTTCTCGACCAGGACTTTGGCGGCAACTCCGCCCGCCGCGCCCGAACCGACGATAACCACATCGTAAAGATTTCTTCTGGTTTGAAACATGGGAAGCGCGCCTTTCTTGAAATGCGTTGTAAGAGATAAGAGTAGTGAAGTGAATCTAAAGCGTCAACGCGGATGCAGGCATTCGGCGGCGACTAGCCGGCGTTTGAAAGTTTTGCGTGAATGATACGGTTTTCCAAATCCATTTTCTCTAAAACGATGCCGGCCTGGGTGGTCAAGGCGACTAGACCATCGAGCCCGCTCAGCTCAGACATATTCGGATAATTGTCGCCGTACACCAAATAGACGGCGTCATTGTTGCGAAAGATCGGTAAGATGAAAGCCGAGAGTTCCAAGCCGTTGCCGCCGATAATGTCGAAAAGATATTCATGTTGCGGGTTGTGAGGAAGCTGACCGATGAACGGCTGTCCGCTGGTGAGCACCTGGTCAAAGAGGCTGCCGCCGCCGAGCGGAATGCGTATGGAGCGAATCGCCTGGTCGGCGCTCTTATCAGCAATCAAACTTTCGATGCCGAATTGTCCGAGGCCCTGAACCGCGCCATCTTTTACCATGAAAAGAATACTGCGCGGCGCCACCTCGCTCATATAACGCATAATCAGCAGGCTGACTTCCGCTTCAAATGAACAGGCGCGCATTTCGGCAAGCAAGGAAACCACGAGCGACGATTTTTGCTCTTTCGGAAATTGCTCTTGAATCTCTTCGGCAAACGCTTCGCTTAGACTGAAGGGTTTACTATCGGGCTCAACTTCAAACCCATTAATCGCGTTGGCCGGATAAGCCGCGGCCTCAACAGCCGCATCTCCCAGCTCGAAGGTATCCGCCCAGCCTTCGGCAACCTCCCGGTTTTGCTGAGCAAGCTCTTCATCATATTCGCTGCCGGCGGCAGCCCCGGCTTCAATGAGCACTTCAGATTCATCGCGGGCGGTCGCCGAAGCGAGCAGCAATTCGCCGACCTCTATGCCATGCGGCAGGGCTACTTCATTAAACGGGTCGAGCAACATTCTCACCGAAAGGTCGAACCCGAACTGACCTCTTTCGATGGTCAGTAAATAACCGATGATGTTCTGTAGATGTCGGCGCGCCAGGGTGTATAAATCTTTTCTGCCTAAAATACCGCTTTCGGTGATTAAGGTTTGTAAATTCCAAATGCCGCCATCCTGCACGCCCACATCTTTGAGTTCATTGAGAACGGCTTCACTGATGCGATTTTCTCTCAGCAGGCGATCGGCGAAACTTTCGCCGGGGCGAATCGAGGCATGCGTGACTTTGCCTTCATCCAGAAGAATGCAGGCGATGGTCTCATCGGCTTCTAAAAAAAGCGTCCCGGATTTTTTCGAGATGGAAAGAATTTGCAGAACATCGGTTAGCGAGAAATCGGCTAGATCGCCATTCATCTCCAAGCGCGTGTTCGGCGTTTTGGTTGCGTTGCGATAGGTATCGGCAGTATTCAGGTTGTGAAAAGAATCTATAGCTTGAACCATATGCGGCTCTGAAAAATCGAATAGTATTGTTGGGGCCAGGAAAATCGCTCACTCATTATTTTGCAGCGGATGGTGATTTTCAATACTAATCTTGAAATTCCCTGAATGATGCATTGAAGGCGTAGATTTGAAGAGAAAATACGGGCGTTTTGCCAGCCTCAAGAAAGCGAAGGACGGTGACAACGCAAAACTCACGGCGTGCGAAACAACCAGCGCCGCAATTAATTGACCATCGCGAAGAGAATGCTGATGACAATCCCTAAGAGGGATAACCCGGCGCTAATAAAACACCACATCTTGGCTTTATTGGAAGCGTCAACTGCCCCCGCATAATCGCCCGATTGCAGCTTGCGGTTGACTTGTGATGAATAAACAATGGCCACAATGCCGATGGGAAGGCAGCAAAAAAAATTCAAAATGGTCACCAGAATAGACCAGACCATATAGTTGGGAACTTCGCCGCCAGCGTAAGCGGGCGCCCCATAGCTTGGCGTGTTGCCGATTTGATAACCGGGCACCCCGCCATAGGGCGGCGCGCTGCCATAAGTTTGCTGTCCGCTACCGGGTGTCCATCCCGATGGTCCGCCGCCATAGCTGGGGCCGCCGCCATAGGGCGGTTGGTTGCCGTAGCTTTGTCCGTCGGGCGGCGGTGGAAAACTTTGTCCGGGCGGGGGCGGATAATTCAAGGGTTCTTCAAACGTTGGAGCCTGGTTGGGCGCCGGCGGTTCACTGGCGGTCGGCGTGGCGGTTGGCGGGTTGCCGCTGGGCGCAGAGGGTTCACGATGGCTCTCAAAAGTGCCGACGGGTCGCGGTTGCGGAAGTTCCGTTCCGCATCTTAAACAGGTTGCTTCTCCCGCTTCGTTCTGCGCTCCGCATCTTGGACAAAACATGTTGGCTCCTTTTTTGAGAAGGGAGAAGGGGAGGTAAGCGTACCTGCCTAACAACGATTCGTCATTTTTAAGCTGCGCTTCACTGGAAGATCCCAACTACATAAAGTTCTTCAAGTCTCCCTTTTTCCCGCTCTCCCACTCTCTCCTTCTTGCTTAGGCTGCGCCGAATTTTTTGAACCATTCCTGCAAACGTCGCCAGCCATCTTGCGCTTGTTCTTTGCGATAACTTTGGCGATAGTCTGCGTGAAATCCGTGCGGCGTATCCGGGTAAAGGATGATTTCCGATTTACTGCCGGCGGCGGCCAGCGCCGCTTTCATCTTCTCAACCGTGTCGTTCGGGATGCCTTGATCATTGCCGCCGTACAGACCCAGCACCGGGACTTTTAAGGTTGGAACAATATCAATCGGATGCTTGGGCTGTAAGTCGCTCGGTTGTCCGACCAGACGCCCGTACCAGGCAACCCCCGCTTTGACTTTGGGATTGTGCGCTGCATATAACCAAACGATGCGCCCGCCCCAACAAAATCCCGTAATGCCGAGCTTATCGGTTTGCCCTTTGCCGGTCTTCTTCGCCCAGGCGACTGTTGCGTCAAGGTCAGCCAGGACTTGCGCGTCGGGCACTTTTCTTACGACCTCCATAATGTCGTTCATCTGCAATTTTGAGACATCGCCTTGTCGAGCATATAACTCAGTTGCGACTGCCAGGTAGCCGAGTTTCGCAAAACGCCGGCAAATATCTTTAATATGTTCGTGCACGCCGAAAATTTCCTGAACCACCAAAACCACAGGGAATGATTTGCCCTTTTCAGGCATTGCGCGATAGGCGGGAATCTCGCCGTCCTTGACTGGGATTTTTACTTCGCCTGCCACTAAGCCGGTTGCGTCGGTGACGATTTGCGTCTGCGCGGCGATGGGTTGCACGGCAAAAGCAAAACCGGTTGCCAAGGTGGTGACCACAAATTGTCGGCGCGTGAAAGGCGAGTGCAAACTCATCAACTCTTGTTTAACGGCTTCTTCATCCATAACCTTCTTCTCCTGGTGTGAACGTGATGTGAAACCCCCTCTTAAAAAACCCAAGCAGATTAACAAAGCTTAAATTTTTTAGCTACTCCCTAACGCGGTAATGGCTCCGGCAAATTAGCGATGGCATAGGCCAATACCGCCATGACCGCCGCATTTTCGGCGAGCTCCTGGGGATTGATTTTATCGAGCGTATCGCCCGGCGTGTGATGATAGTTGAAATAGGTGCGCGCGTCTTGAATCGGCGCAAAGGTCGGCACGCCCAAGGCATCAAGCGGCGAAATATCTGCGCCCGGCGAACCCGCTGAGGGTTTGATGACGCCTGCGCCAAGGCTCTGTAAAATGCCGGCCAGCGGTTCCAACATCGCGAGGGCTTTGTCGCTGGTGTGAGCAAAAAAACCTACGGGATGACCGGCGCCTAAATCGCTTTCAATCGCGGCAATGTGATTTGCGGCATTGGCTTTTTGATTTTCGCCGTAAGTTCTCCCGCCCATCAGACCATTCTCTTCATTCATCCAGGCGATGACGCGAATCGTGCGCTTGGGTCGGAATCCCAGTTGTTTGACTAACTGCGCTGCGGCCATCGCCACCGCCACGCCTGCCGCATCATCAATGGCGCCGGTTCCTAAATCCCAGGAATCGAGATGCCCTGATACGATCACCACCTGTTCGGGGTGTTCGCTGCCCTTTAAATCCGCAATTACGTTGTAGCTATCGGCGTCAGGCAAGGTTTGCGGCGTCAGCGTGAGATGCATCCTTACAGGGCCTTGCTTTGCCAGATAAGCCATCAACTCGGCATCTTCGGCGGTGACCGCCGCCGCCGGAATCTTCGGCGCATCCGCCGCATAAGCGAGCGAGCCGGTATGCGGTAAGCGAAACCCGCCGGCGCCGGCCGAACGATTGAGCGCCGCAACTGCGCCCAGTCGCGCCGCCGCGCTGGCGCCGACCCCGCGATAGGCGACCGCTTGACCATAAGCTGCGCCGGCCTCGCCCTGGGCGGCCAGACGCTCATCAAATTTGGCGTTGAATAGAACAATTTTGCCGGCGACGCGTTCGCGCCCCAAGGCCGTGAGTTCGTCGAAATCGCTCACCACAACCACTTCGGCTGTCAGGCCTTCGGCGGGCGTTGCCACACTGCCGCCAAGCGCCGTCAAAATAATCTTCTGGGTCGTATTGGGCGCTTGTCCCGTGAAGGCAACCAACTCGCCGGTTTCAACGCCGCGCACCCAGTGCGGCACTTTGCATTTTTCAAGCTGCACCACAAACCCTTGCTTGCGCATTTCATCGGCCACATATTCGACGGCGCGCGCCGCTTGCAATGAACCGCTCAGGCGTGGGCCGATGTTATTGGTCAGATAGGCGACCTGCCGATAAGCATAATCACTTGCCATCGCCGCTTGCCTCAGTTGATTGAGTTCCCGGGTGAGTTGCGGCGAGTATTGATAGGCCTGTGGTCGTTGCGCCAACAGGTTTACGGGACAGGTGATAGTAAGTAAAAAAGCGGTGAGGGGTGATAAAAGTTTTGCGATTTTCATGCCTGCTTATCATAAGCTGGCAAAAAGCGAAGGGCAACTTGAGAGCAGGATTATTACAACAGACGGGTGGGCGGGAACACAAAGGCGGGCGCTTTCGCCATCAAAGAACTGGGTGAGAAATCTTCTCCAAGCCGGTTAATGATTAAAAGCAGCGAGTCACATAAGTTTTATATTTGTCTTCGGATTAAACGGAAAAAACGGATATCGGAATCTGTCATAGCTGTCTTGGTCGTCCTCCTCCGAGGGCGACTAAATCCGAAGTTGAATTTTTCTGCTCAACTCGAACCCCTTTGGTTTAGCGAATCAACTTAGTGAGGAAAAAGCGGACGGCAAAAATCTAAACGCAGCTTGCCTGCGTAGCAACCTACGGTGTGATAAAACAAATTGCTGAAAGCGTAAGCCGATGAATATAACTCAAAAGCCTCTTACCCAAACTGCGCCGGTTAATGTCGACGGCGAACCCAGCACCTTTGCCGAGCGTTTGCTTGAACTCGATGTCGTTCCCGATTGGCTCATCCGTCTGGTGATTCGGCGAATATGCGCGGCGCGGCTTGGCGAACAATCGGGCGCTGCCGGGCAGCGCAAACGCGAGTTCATTGATGAACTGAAGCGAAGCCCGATAGCCATTCGCACCGCCGAGGCCAACGCGCAGCATTACGAAGTGCCGGCCGAATTCTTTCAAACCGTTCTCGGCAAGCGCTTGAAATATAGTTGCGGTTATTGGCCAAAACAGGTGCGCACCCTGGATGAGTCGGAAGACGCGATGCTTGAGCTTTACTGTAAACGCGCCCGACTCAAGGATGGACAAACGATTTTAGAACTTGGTTGCGGCTGGGGTTCATTGACCCTTTACCTGGCCGAGCGCTTTTTGTCGTCGCGCATTGTCGGCGTTTCAAATTCGCGAAGCCAAAAAGAATTTATTGAATCGCAGGCGAAAAAATCGGGTTTGCAGAATATCGAAATTAGAACTGCCGATATGAACGAGTTCGACGCGGGCGCACCGTTTGACCGCGTCATTTCAATAGAGATGTTTGAGCATATGCGCAATTATGAAAAGCTGCTCGCGCGGGTTGCCGGGTGGATGAAGCCCGACGCGCTGTTGTTCGTTCACCTCTTCGCGCACAAAAATTTTGCTTACCCTTACGAAGTGCGCGACCAAGCGGACTGGATGGCCAGGCATTTTTTCACCGGCGGCATCATGCCGAGCGATGATTTACTGCTTGAATTTCAAAACCACGTCAGATTGGTTGAGCATTGGCAGGTTGACGGGACGCATTATCAAAAAACCTCCGAGGCCTGGTTGAAGAAGATGGACCAAGAGCGGGAAAAGGTTCTCAACCTGTTTACTGAAACTTATGGCCACCCACACCGGCTGCGTTGGTTGGTGCGCTGGCGCTTGTTTTTTATCGCCTGTGCGGAACTCTTCGGTTACCGGGCGGGACAGGAATGGATGGTTGCGCATTACCTTTTCGAGAAACGAAGTTGACCCTCGGCGCGCAGGGCCGACGGATTTCGCCAGCTAAGTGAAGTCTGAATAGTTGATTTGAGTTTGCGGATATGATAAACCGCTCCTTAACAGTTTGTTAGAAGGTTGACCAAGCGCTCAGTTCAAGAAATCTTTATCCGCTGATGTTGAGGAGAGGTTTATGATTGAAAGCGATTTAACCATCCGACCCGATGCGCACTCGTTTCAAGAGCAGCCCATCTTTCCGAAAACTTCCGTAGAATTCGTTAACGCTTTGTCACATTACTATCGCGGCGAACTGGCGCGCATGGTCAGTTGGCGCGACCGGCTCGATAGAACGACCAACTGGGCGATCACCGGCGTTGGCGCCATGCTTTCGATCTCGCTCTCTTCGGCGGCCCATCATGGCGTTTTGATGTTTACCATGGTGCTGGTCTTTCTGCTGCTCAGCATCGAATCGCGGCGCTATCGGTTTTTTCATGTCTATCGCAGTCGCGTGCGGTTGATTGAGCGCAATTACTACGCGCGGATCTTTTCGCCGCGCGAACACATTGACCCGGCACACTGGATGTCGCAACTGAGCGATGATTTGCGGCTGCCGCGTTTCTCTATCACGCACAGTCAGGCGATGGCGCGAAGGCTGCGAAGAAATTACATCTGGCTGTTTTTGATTTTACTGCTTGCCTGGTTATTGAAAACCACGACCCGGGTTTTGCAACCGCAAAATTCCAACGGCGAACTTCTGCAATCGCCGAATGAGATTCTTTTCAATGCCTCAATCGGTCACGTGCCCGGCGCGCTTGTCGTCGTCGCCATTCTGATTTTCTACAGCTGGTTAATCTACATCATGATTAAACACCGCGAATCATCGGGCGAACTCGCCTACGGCGAAGTCCACGTCTAAGCGGAATTTTTAAATCGCCACAAAGAGGCACAAAAAACACAAATCTGACCATCCTTTTTCGCCTCGGAGGCAGCCGAGCGCTTGCCGGGCGCAGGAAAATTTTTGTGCTTTATGTGCCTCTTTGTGGCGATCTATGAGTTGAGTTCGCGAACCAGATAATCTGCCCAGTTCACTTCAGCGGTTGCCTGCGCATAGTCGCGGGTGTGCGATGACCAATTCTGGGTGATGCGACCATCCTGGGTTTTGTACCACGAGCGACAAGTCGGGTCGGCCCAGACGGTTTTCGCAAGCGCAGTTTGAAGCGCCTCGTTAAACTGCTGCTGCGCGGCTTTCGACACTTCGATGGCCGCAAGCCCCTTTGCCTGCATCACACCCAGGGCTTTGACGATGTACTCAACCTGTCGTTCGAGCATAAAAGTGATGGCGTTATGTCCGAGGTTGGTATTCGGACCATAGAGCATAAACATATTCGGGAACTGCGCCGTTGTGATACCCAGATAAGCTTCAGGCGCCTGAGCCCAACTGTCGCGCAGATGCGCGCCGTCTCGGCCAATGACATCGAGCGACCAATGCCAGCCAGTCGTTTCAAACCCCGTTGCATAAACGATGGCGTCGAATTCATGCAGGCGGCCATCTTGGGTTTCAATGCCGGTCGGCGTGATGCGGGCAATCGATGTAGTTTCAAGCAAAACATTCGGACGCATGAAGGCCGGATAAATATCGTCGGCAAAAAGCACACGCTTGCAGCCAACCGGATAATCGGGCGTCAGTTTGCGGCGAAGTTCAGGGTCGCTTACCTGTTCCTGCAAATGATCGAGCGCCTGCCGCGTAAAGGCGGCGCGCCCTTCCGCGGTCCAACTGAACGCTTGCCAGAACAGATAATCGGCCCACAGGTAAATGTCTTCACGATTGTGAACGGCGACTTGTGGCGCGGTCATAATGAGCAGTTTTTCCTCTTCACTGATCGGCCGATCACGCCGTGGCAAAATCCAGTTCGCCGTGCGTTGAAAGACGGTTAAGCTCTGGGCAACCTTGGCGACTTCGGGAATGAGTTGAATGGCGCTGGCCGCCGAACCAATCACCGCCACGCGCTTCTCTGCAAGGCTTACGCGATGATCCCAACGCGCCGAATGAAACGCCGGGCCTGCGAAACTCGCGCGCCCTTCGATGTCCGGTAAACACGGGCGATTGAGTTGACCGAGCGCCGGGATGATGACGTTGGCTTCATAGGTTTTGCCTTGTCGGGTTGATAAATTCCAAACCGCCCGCGCATCATCCCACTCGGCCGTGGTGGTTTCATCGCCGAGATGCAGGTGGGGGCGCAATCCGAAATTATCGGCGAGGTCTTCGGTGTATTGCTGAACTTCGTGGTGACGCGGAAAGAGATGGCTCCATTTTAAACTGGGTGCGAATGAAAATTGATAAACCGCAACCGGCGTATCGCAAGCGCAACCCGGATAGGTGTTGTCGCGCCAGGTGCCGCCGACCCGGTCGCCTTTTTCGAGAATAACCAGTTCGTCAAAGCCGGCTTCTTTCAACTTGATGCCGGCGCAAAGTCCGCCCAGCCCCGCTCCGATTACTGCAACACTTGGTTTGTGTGTCATATGTTGCCCCTTAAATTTTTTATGGTGAGACCGCTTAATGCAGCGATTTTACGGCCCTCATCAACCTGGCTTCTTCCCAATAAACAGGTCTCGACCATAGTTGTCTTGCATAACCCTTACCTCAAACCCGACCCCAGCCATTAAGCGCTGCCAATCAGCGCGGCTAAATAGGCCCTCCCGGTGTTCGTCATGCTCGAACTGCACTGACCCATCCCGGTGGCGTATGATTAAAGCATAGATTGTTTGATACGTCGTATCCTTTGGGTCTGGATCGAAAGTCCACGACAGATAACGGATGCCGCACGCCTCATCGTCGTGCCCGCCCTGGTCAGTCGAAGGGGAAAATATCTCCCGCGTATAATCGGGCACAAACAACGCGATACCTCCCGCTTTGCAATGCACAAAAGCTGTCTCTATGGCCCTCTGCAAATCGCTTTCGGTGGTCATATACATGATGGCATCGTGAATGAATACCGCATCAAATTGTCGGTTCAGCCTGACGGTTCGCATATCTCCCTGAAGATGTTCGCACTCGGGGTTCAACTCGCGACTGACGGCGAGCATCTGCGGCGAAAGGTCAACTAAAGTGAGGTTAAAGTAAGATTTTAAATACAATGCGTTGTTGCCGCCGCCTGAACCTAGTTCGAGTAGGCTTATTGGCAGCGAGGAAGAATAGCGGATAAGCGTGTCGTGGAAAAAGGTCGCTTCTTCGAGATAGTCGTCCGGAGCAGACAATAGCGGCCACCACGAAGCGAGTTCATTATATATTTTCAAGAGAACCCTCGTTGATTAGCCACAGCGTTTTCATAGCGGTTCATCGGCCAACCTTCGTCGAGATGAAAGATTAATTCAGGTTTTTCAGTAGCCATGGCTAGCCCGCTCGATGAAGGCGGTCTGGCGGCTTCATTTTTTGCTCTCTTCTGGCGCGGGAGGCACGCGCGTAGCCTGCCAGCTGACCACCTGCCAGAGACCTTTGCGTTTAAGGAAAGTGCCGGTGTTTAAAAAATTCGCGACCTCACGCTTGCCATCCTTCTCGGTCGTTCCGACGAGGCGGAAAGCGACGATGGCCGTGTCGCCGTATTGCTGGATGCGAATCTCTTCGGCGGTGTAAAGGGTCTTTGCCTCTCCGGGTTTGGGAGCCGGCGCCGAACGCACATCGCGCATGACTTCAGCTTTCGTTCTGCGTCGCCCGTTTGAGCCGGTGTAAATTAAATCTTCGGCCCAGAAACGGTCGTGCATGTCCGCGTCATTGCGCGAAGCTCCGGCTAAAAAATCATTCAATAACTTGGTGAGTTCAGCCGCGTCGGGCGCCGCCTGTGCCGGCACGCCGAGGGCTAAAATGATAATGGTGATCGTACATGAGAGGGCTCGCTGCATGGAAGTTTCTCCTTTATCAATAGACATCATCGGCCGCCA
>JBIOWC010000524.1:0-7815 GCA_044868105.1 Blastocatellia bacterium | reverse complement strand
ATAAATTGGTTGCGGCGCATTCGTTTGACGTTCCCGAAGGCATGGTCAAAAAGCAGATGGAACAGCAAATGAGCAATTACATAAACCAGTTGATGCAAATGCAGATTGACCCGCGCACCTTAAACCTTGATTGGAAGAACATGTATGAAGAATTTCGCGAGCCTGCGGAAAAGAGCGTGCGGGGATTTTTTGTGCTTGACCGGATCGCTGAAGATGAGAAAATTGAAGTGACCGACGAGGACATCAACCGCGAGCTTGAGCCGATGGCCAAGGCGATGAATCAAACCGTTGCGGCCTTGAAGGCTCGCTTGACAAGGGAAGAGGCACTGGATACCATCAAAGGGCAGATTAAACACCAAAAAGCCCTTGACCTTGTCATCGCTTCTGCGGCGGTAAAAGAGGAAGCAGAAGTCAAAGAAGAAGAAGAAGAAAAAGAGGCAGAAACAACAAGCGGCAATGAGGAGAGTCAGTCTGAAGGGTGATTGAAAACCAGGTGGTCTGCGGCTCTCTCATCTTGCAGCACCACAACAGCCTTGAAGACACGCCCTCAGCGCCCAGATTTTTCAAACAATTTATTTCAAAGAGAAGTTCATATGAGTGATTACAACAAAAGTCTTGATATGCACATGGCGCTTGTGCCGATGGTGGTCGAACAGACCGCGCGCGGCGAACGCGCATTCGATATTTACTCGCGTCTGCTCAAAGATAACATTATCTTTTTAGGCACACCGATTGACGATATGATTGCCAACTTGATTGTTGCGCAACTCCTCTTCCTTGAAGCCGAAGACCCGGACCGCGACATCTCGCTCTACATCAATAGTCCGGGAGGTTCCATCACGGCCGGTATGGCGATTTATGACACCATGCAATTTATTCGTCCCGATGTCACCACCATCTGTATCGGTCAATGCGCTTCGATGGGCGCCTTGCTGCTGACGGCGGGCGCCGCCGGCAAACGCTTTGCTTTGCCGAGCTCGCGCATCCTGATTCATCAACCTTCGATGGGGGGCATATCGGGACAGGCGACCGACATTAAAATTCATGCGGAAGAGATTATCCGTATGCGTGAACTCACGAGTCAGATTTTGGCCAAACATACCGGTCAATCGCTTGAAAGAATTGAGCGCGATGTTGAACGCGACCGGATTTTAAATCCTATCCAAGCGAAAGAGTATGGCTTGATTGATCAGGTGTTGGTTCATCGAGAGTAAATAAAAAAGCATTGAACAAAGCAGCCCTTTCGTAATTTAATAAGAAGTTAGCGAACAGCAGGTTCAGATTTTTCAGATAAAGAGGATTTGATGAGACGAAGCGATGACACACTGCGATGCTCATTTTGTGGAAAATCACAAAATGAAGTAAAAAAACTGATCGCCGGTCCAACCGTTTATATTTGTAATGAATGCATTGATATTTGTAATGAAATCATCACTGACGACCAGCAACAAGAATCAGCCGCCCGTCGTCCACCGCTTCCGAAGCCCGTCGAGATCAAGGAATTTCTTGACGATTACGTTATCGGTCAAGATGATACGAAAAAGAAACTCGCCGTCGCTGTTTACCAGCATTACAAACGCATAGAGATTATGAAGCGGCGCAATTCCGATGTTGAAGTTCAAAAATCGAACATCATGCTCATCGGCCCCACCGGCACCGGTAAAACCCTACTGGCGCAAACCCTGGCGCGGATGCTCAATGTGCCGTTTACCATTGTGGATGCGACGACGCTCACGGAAGCCGGTTATGTTGGCGAGGATGTCGAGAACATTATCTTGAAATTGTTGCAATCGGCCAACGGCGACATTGAACGCGCCCAGACCGGAATTATTTATATTGACGAGATAGACAAGATTTGTCGCAAAGATGAAAACCCTTCAATTACCCGCGATGTTTCCGGCGAAGGCGTGCAACAGGCCTTGCTTAAAATCCTTGAAGGCACGGTTGCCAATGTTCCGCCGCAGGGCGGACGCAAACATCCCCATCAAGAATTCTTCCCCGTTGATACGACGAATATCTTATTTATCTGCGGTGGTGCTTTCGTAGGCCTCGAAAAAGTCATTGAAAAACGCATCGGCAAAAAAGCTTTGGGGTTCAATGCCAATGTCAAGAGCGTTCGCAAACAGCGACTCAGTGAAACGCTCTCGCATACGGAACCGGAAGATTTAATCCGCTATGGGTTAATTCCCGAATTTGTCGGTCGTCTGCCGGTTGTTGGCACGCTCCATGAACTTGACGAAGCAGCGATGGTTGAAATCCTGACTAAGCCTAAGAACGCCTTGACTCGCCAATACAAAAAGCTGTTTGAATTTGAAGGCGTGAAGTTGCGCTTTACGGACGACGCGCTCGAAGCCGTTGCGCATATGGCTTGTACGCGCAAGGTCGGGGCGCGCGGGCTTAGAATGATTCTTGAAGAAACCATGCTCGACGTCATGTATATGTTGCCGTCGAACAAGAAGGTCAAAGAATTTATTGTCACACGTGAAATGGTAGAAAATCGTCGCGCCACGTTCCCTGTCCTAGAAAAAGCGGGTTAATAGTAATTTAATTAGCATGAGGTGAGGTTTTAATTCCCGATTCACTGTCAAGCCTCATCTAAAGCTGAAAGGTCATGCTTATCCGTTTAACGGTTTGAGCAAGAAAGCGGTGTGGGAAAAAACCGCCTTCTTCGTCCTCAAACTTTCAGCACTCATTTTTGTAACAAAGTAATAAACTCATGAATGAATTCACTGACAGCACCCCAACCGATGTCGTTCGTTGTCCGATGGTTCCCATCCGCGACGTAGTCGTTTTCCCTTACACCATGGTGGCGTTCGTAATTGGTCGCCCTGCCAGCGTCCGCGCCCTGGAAATCGCTTTGCGCGGCGATAAGACGATCTTTCTCGCGAGCCAGCACGATGCGACGGTTGACGAACCCAATGTTGACCAAGTCTATTCCATTGGCACCATTGCCCGCATCACCCATAACCTGCGACTCCCGGATGGCAACATTAAAGTGATGGTCGAAGGCATTGAGCGCGCCCGCAGCGTGCGCGTTGAAGATGTGGACGGCTACTGGATAGCAACGCTCAGGAAACCGCAAATTCCTCAAGAGCCGCGCTCGCGTTTGAATGCGCTGATTGGTCGCGTCGGTTCATTGGTTGACCAATACGTTCGTCAATCAACCGACCTGGCAAATCCCGAAACCATCACCGCCGCGCTCAGAAATGATGATCCGGCGCGTCTATGCGATACGGTGGCTTCCGCGTTGAAGCTGTCGGTTGAAGACAAGCAAGGCTTATTGGAAATCTTCTCAATTCATGACCGCTTGATGCGTTTAACCGAAGTTCTAGAAGTTGAACTTGAAAAGATTCAGGTTGACCGCGCCATTCATGGCCGGGTTAAACGCCAGATGGAGCGCGCCCAAAAAGAGTATTACCTCAACGAAAAAATCAAAGCCATTCACAAAGAGCTTGGGCGCAAGGACGAACGCGCCGAGCTTGAAGAGTTAAAACAGAAGATCGAAAATGCCGGTTTTCCCAAAGAGGTTTATGAAAAAGCTATGGCCGAGATTCGGCGGTTAGAGATGATGCCGCCGATGTCTGCCGAATCTACGGTCTCGCGCACCTATATTGATTGGTTGCTCGCCGTACCCTGGCATGAAAAGAGCGAAGAGGTGCGCGACATCAAACATGCGCAGGAAGTTCTGGATGAAGACCACTACGGATTGGAAAAAATCAAAGACCGTATCCTCGAATACCTCGCGGTACGTCAACTGGTTGAACGTCCCAAGGGGTCAATTCTCTGCTTTGTCGGGGCCCCCGGGGTGGGCAAAACCAGTCTGGGTCGTTCAATTGCCAGAGCGACGGGTCGCAAATTTGTGCGCCTCTCTTTAGGCGGGGTGCGCGATGAAGCGGAAATTCGCGGTCATCGTCGCACCTACATCGGTGCGCTGCCCGGTCAAATTATTCAGATGATGAAAAAAGCCGGAACCGTTAATCCGCTCATTTTACTGGATGAAGTGGACAAACTCGGCATGGATTTTCGCGGCGACCCGGCGGCCGCACTTCTTGAAGTTCTCGACCCTGAACAGAATTCGACCTTCCACGACCATTACCTGGATGTCGAATATGATTTATCGAATGTGATGTTCATTGCGACATCGAATGTTTTGCATACCATCCCTGCGGCTTTGCAAGACCGCCTTGAGATACTCAGACTGGCAGGCTATACGGAACGCGAGAAACTCGAAATCGCCAAACGACATCTGCTGCCCAAGCAACTTGAAATGAACGGGCTCACCAATGAACAGGTCGAGTTTACCGAAGACGGATTCAAGACGATTATTCAGCATTACACCAGAGAAGCGGGGGTGCGCAATCTGGAACGCGAAATCTCTTCCGTGTTAAGAAAAATTGCTCGCCGTTTACTGGTCAGTGAAAGCGAAAAAGCCAAGGGCGAAAAAGTTGCGGAGTTCCGCGAAACCGTCACCGCCGAACTGGTCAAAGAACTTTTGGGACCGATTAAATTCCGTCCGCAAGCGGTGTCTGAACAAAATGAAGTCGGGCTGGCGACCGGCATGGCTTGGACGGAAGTCGGCGGCGAAATTCTGCACATCGAATCAACCCTGGTGAAAGGCCGCGGACAAATCACCTTAACCGGCAAACTTGGCGAAGTAATGCAGGAATCGGCGCGCGCGGCGTTGACCTGTGTGCGTTCCCGCGCCAAACAACTTGGCATCAAAGGCGATTTTTACAAGAAATATGACTTGCATTTACACGTTCCCGAAGGCGCCATTCCGAAAGACGGGCCTTCGGCTGGCGTAGCCATATCAACGGCGCTGGTTTCTATTCTCACAGGCATTCCGATTCGCTGTGATGTGGCGATGACCGGCGAGATAACTCTGCGCGGTAAAGTTTTGCCAATAGGCGGCGTGAAAGAGAAAGTTTTAGCCGCACACCGTACCGGGATTAGAACCGTCATTTTGCCGAAAGATAACGAAAAAGATTTGGTTGAATTGCCTGAAGATATTAAAGAGGTTTTGAGCATTCATCTGGTTGAATACGCTGATCAGGCATGGCGACTCGCGCTCGAAGAAGACCCCATTCAAAAAGCTTTGGATTCGGTCAAAGGCGAACCGCTTTCCCCTGAGCTGCCGATCTGGAGTCAACCGACAACCGGTGAAGGCGCAAATCAGACACTTGAATAAAGTGCTGAGTGCTGCGGACTGAGGACTGAGCATAGGAAACGATGAAGTCGGAACGATAAACGATGGACAAAAGAGGTAAATCCTAAGTTCATCGTTCCGCGTTCATATTTTCTTTAACTCAGTCCTCAGCACTCAGTCCTCAGTCCTATGAAGATAACCAGCGCAGAGTTCGTTAAAAGCGCGACCGCCCCTGAGCATTACCCGCGTGATAACCGACCGGAAATTGCTTTTATGGGTCGGTCAAATGTAGGCAAGTCCAGTTTGATAAACAGTCTGTTAGGCGTGCGCGGTCTGGCACGTACCAGTTCCACACCGGGACGCACTCAGCTGATCAACTTTTTCCTCATCAATCAGGCGTTTTATTTTGTGGATTTGCCGGGTTACGGATATGCGCGTGTCCCAACCGAAATTCGTGAGAGTTGGGGGCCGATGATTGAAAACTACCTTGCGTCACGCAAAAATCTTGTGTTATCAATTGCGATTACCGATTCAAGGCACCATCCCACAAAATTGGACTTGATGATGAAAGAGTGGCTCGAAACCCAGCAGAAACCTTTCATCGTGGTGGCAACTAAAGCGGATAAATTAAGCAACAATCAATTGCGTGAAGCCATCAAGCGGGCCGAGGCGAGTGTGGGAAAAGGTAAGGTGATTCCTTATTCAGCCACGACTCGTCGTGGCGCAGAACAGATTTGGCGAGCCATTACGACTCGCCTCGGCTAAGACGGTTGTACGAGGCGTTGCGAAACTGAAATTGTAGCCCAGCCTGAGGCAACGCCACACAGTGGCAGAATAATTTCCATGGGCGCACCAGGTTAACTCTACAAATTTGGTTAAAAGATAGTTCCGAAAACTGCAATTTGAAATCTGCAATTTGAAAGTCACATTCCCCCTGAACCTTCAACCCGCGAGCGAATCCGTGAACCGTCGCGCGCGGCACTAAATAAAACCGTGAGGCTAAAAGAAAACTTATGAGTGAAGAAACTGAAGTAACCGAACTACTAGACATCAGCGAGTTGAAAGATATGTCTATCTCTAAACTCGCGCACATTGCCAAAGATTTGGATATTCCCGGCGCCACCGGCATGCGTAAGCAGGAACTCATCTTCAAAATCCTGCAAGCACAAACCGAAAAGTCCGGTTTGATTTTTTCGGAAGGCGTTTTGGAAACCCTGCCCGATGGTTTCGGCTTCCTGCGCGCCCCCGATTATAACTATCTGCCGGGTCCGGATGATATTTATGTCAGCCCCTCGCAAATTCGCAAATTCGATTTGCGCACCGGCGACACCATCTCCGGACAAATTCGCCCGCCGAAAGAAGGCGAGCGATATTTTGCTTTGATTAAAGTTGAAGCGATTAACTTCGAACCGCCCGAAATGGCGCGTGACCGAATGTTTTTCGATAATCTCACGCCGCTCTATCCGCAAGAAAAAATCAAGATGGAAACCGTGCAAGAGAACCTTGCCGGGCGCGTACTGGACTTAATGACACCGATAGGCAAAGGGCAACGCGCCTTGATTGTCGCGCCGCCGCGCACTGGTAAAACCATGCTCTTGCAAGCCATCGCCAATTCCGTCACCCGCAATCACCCGGAAGCGACTTTAATCGTTCTGCTCATTGACGAGCGTCCCGAAGAAGTCACCGACATGCAGCGCTCCGTTCATGGCGAAGTCATCTCTTCAACCTTTGATGAACCGCCGACGCGCCACGTTCAGGTCGCTGATATGGTCATTGAAAAAGCCAAGCGGCTGGTTGAATATGGACGCGACGTGGTGATTTTGCTCGACTCCATCACAAGGCTTGCGCGTGCGCACAACGCGGTCGTTCCGCCATCGGGCAAAATCCTCTCCGGCGGTATTGACTCAAACGCCTTGCAAAAACCGAAACGCTTTTTCGGCTCGGCGCGCAACATCGAAGAAGGCGGCAGTTTAACGATTATTGCTACAGCGCTCATTGATACGGGTTCGAGAATGGACGATGTTATCTTTGAAGAATTCAAGGGTACGGGTAACCTGGAAATCAACCTTGACCGCAAGCTCACCGAAAAGCGTGTCTTCCCATCCATAGACATCAACAAATCGGGCACGCGCAAAGAAGAGCTCTTGCTGTCACCCAAAGATTTCAATCGCATCATCGCCTTGCGCCGTGTGCTCTCGCAGCTATCGGCTACCGAAGCGATGGAACTGTTGCTGGAAAGATTGGGCAAGACGAAATCGAATTCCGACTTCCTCGATTCCATGCAATCGTCCTAAGGCAAGCGACTATCCTCACGGTTTTTCGGAGTCTGCATACCCAGGTATGCAGACTCTTCTTTCCACCAAAACTTCCGCAAGATTTTCACTTCAAGGTGTTCATAAAATTGTGAGCAGTGATTTTGCCGCGCGCGCATCTGCACATTTTTGCCATCCCGTGTAAACCGATAAGCTGAATAAAGATGGAACTATTTGTCTTGAGCGGTGTCTAACCTTGCAGTTTCACCCGAATACGAATTGACAGCGCCGCTAAATTTTTCTCAGGTTACCGGTGTGCTTTTCGCACCCTTGCACGCCGAGCACACTTCAGAAAGTGAGGATACGTGTATGACTAAAAAGACCAGCCGGCTTGAATTGCTACAAATCCCCAAACCT
>JBIOWC010000523.1:0-5686 GCA_044868105.1 Blastocatellia bacterium | reverse complement strand
GCTTTCACACTGGCCACCGCCGACCGCCGACCGACAACCGTTATTGTTGTGGTTGTCTTCTACGTCGCGTAAATTCGTCGCCGCGATAAATCCAGACCTTTACGCCAATCACGCCGAATGTCGTATGGGCTTCGGCAAAGCCGTAATCGATATCGGCTCTTAAGGTATGCAGCGGCAAACGACCTTGCAAATACCATTCGGAACGCGCGATTTCCGCGCCGTTCAACCGGCCCGAAACGCGAACCTTGATGCCTTGCGCGCCAAAGCGTTGCGCGTTTTCAACCGCCCGACGCATGGCGCGACGAAAGGCAATGCGCTTTTCGAGTTGTTGCGCAATCTGTTCGGCTTGCAACTGGGCGTTCAGTTCAGGCTTGTTGATCTCCTGAATATTGACATAGACCTCGCGCCCAGTGCGCTCTTTGATTTCCTGTTTGAGCTTGTCAATCTCTGCGCCTTTGCGACCGATGATGATGCCCGGGCGCGACGTGTGAATAATGATTTTCAACTTGTTGGCGGCGCGCTCAACATCAATATGCGAGACGCCGGCACCGGCAAATCGCGATTTCAAATCTTTCTTGAGTTTCAGGTCTTCGTGCAACAGCTCTGCGAAATCGCGCTTGGCAATCCAGTTCGAGTGCCACCCGCGATTGACTTTCAACCTAAACCCATAGGGATGCGTTTTCTGACCCACTTTTCCTCCAAGTCAGTAAGCAGTCTGCCTACTCTGCTACTTTCGATTCCACTTCAATGGTGATGTGGTTTTGCCAACGACGTTCGCGATAGGCGCGCCCCATCGGAGCGGGTCGCACACGACGGCGATACTTCGTCGGACCTAAATCAATCAACGCCTTTGAAACCACCAGACTATCAACATCAATACTGATGTTGAGTTGATCAGCCTTCTGTTCAGCATTGGCAATTGCCGAGCGCAAGGTGATTTCAATCGGTTTGGCGGCGCGTTTTCTAGAGAGCGCTAAAATCTGCAAGGCTTCCTGCGCATTGCGCCCGCGAATCAAGTCCGCCACAAGGCGAGCTTTTTGCGGCGAGCCTTTGATATATTTTGCCACGGCCAGTGCTTTCATCGCTGATTACTTGCCTCCCTTCTTCACGGTCTTGTCGCTTTTTTCCGGGTGACTCTTAAAGGTGCGGGTCGGCGAAAATTCGCCGAGTTTGTGACCGACCATGGTTTCCTGAATATAGACGGGAATGAATTTTTTGCCGTTGTGCACGGCAATGGTGTGTCCCACCATTTCAGGAATAATGGTCGAGCGCCGCGACCAGGTTTTATGTACCCGTTTCTCGTTCGCCGAATTCATTTTATCGATGGCTTTTTCCAAATGCGCATCAAGAAATGGACCTTTTTTAATTGATCTTGCCATAATTTTCTCAAGTGGCGAGGACTGAGGACTGCAGACTGAGGGGAATTTCTTCAGGCTCAGTCCTCAATCCCCATCACTCAGTCCTATTTTTTATTCGCTCTGCGCACGATGAATTTATCGGTGCGCTTATTATTTCTGGTTTTGTAACCGCGGGTCGGTTGCCCCCAAGGCGTCACCGGATTGCGACCACCAGAGGTCTTCCCTTCGCCGCCGCCATGCGGATGGTCAACTGGATTCATGGCGACCCCGCGAACTTTCGGACGACGACCGAGCCAGCGCGTGCGTCCGGCTTTACCGAGGCTAACGTTGGCGTGGTCAATATTGCCAATCTGTCCGACGGTTGCATAACAGGCGATGTTGACGCGGCGAATTTCCCCCGAAGGTAAACGAAGTTGCGCCCAGTCACCTTCTTTGGCAACCAACTGCGCTTGTCCGCCGGCGGCGCGCACCATCTGGGCGCCTTTTCCCGGACGTAACTCGACGTTATGAATCGTCGTGCCCAGCGGGATATTGCGCAGCGGCAAGGCATTGCCCGGAATAATGTCAGCTTCCGGTCCCGACAGGACGGTCTGCCCGACTTTCAGTCCGAGTGGCGCGATGATGTAGCGTTTTTCGCCATCGGCATAATTCAATAAGGCGATGTTTGCCGAACGATTCGGGTCATATTCAATGGTCGCGACTTTGGCCGGAATGCCGGCTTTGTCGCGCTTGAAATCGACAATGCGGTATTGACGTTTCGAACCGCCGCCGCGACGACGCACGGTAATGCGTCCATCATTGTTGCGCCCGGAAATTCTCGTTTTCGGCGACAACAACGGTTTATAAGGCTTATCGGTCGTCACCTCTTCTCGAACGAGATAGGTTTGATAACGCCTGGCTGCTGATGTTGGTGTTAGCTTTTTTATTGCCATCTCTTCCCCATTTTGGATTTTGGATTTTAGATTTTGGATTCATCATTGAACCGCTCAATCTAAAATCCAAAATCTAAAATCCAAAATTAGATTGCGTCTTCGTAAACAATCTGTTTTTCGCCGCTCTTAAGCGTCACGTAAGCTTTTTTCCAATCGGGTCGGCGACCCCCTTCGCGTTGACGGGCGGTGCGTTTAATTTTGCCTTGATAATTCGCCACCCGCACATCGGCGACTTTGACGCCGAAGATTCGCTCAACCGCACGTTTGATTTCCGGTTTGGTGGCACTGCGGGCAACCTTGAGCGTCAACAGTTGACGGTCGTTACCTTCGCGACCCATTGATTCGACCTCTTCTTTCATCGTCAGAGCTTTCTCTGTGATGACCGGTCCTTTGATAACATCCCAAATCGTTTTCATTACCGTGGTCTCCTAATTACCGCTCAACTGTTTGTCCAACTGGGTCACCGCTTCTTTGGTTAAAGCAACCTGTTCGTGGGTGAGCAGTTCATAAACATTCACGCCAGTAGCTGAAATTAACGTGACGTTCGCCACATTGCGCGAGGACAGCGCCAGGTTGCCGTTTTCGAGCGAATCAACAATTAAGGTCTTCTTATCAAGTCCAAGCGTCGTCAGGGCGGCAACAAAATCTTTGGTCTTATGTGACGTCAGATTGAAATCTTCAACAATCACCAACCCGCCTTCGCGCAAGCGTTCCGACAACACTGAACGAATGGCGCCGCGGCGCATCTTTTTCGGAATCGAGTATGACCAATCGCGCGGTTGCGGGCCGTGAGCATTGCCGCCGCCTTTCCACAGGGGCGAGCGCAGGGATGCGATACGGGCGCGACCCGTGCCCTTTTGCTTCCAAAGTTTTTTACCTGAACCGCTGGTATCGCCGCGCGTCTTGGTCGCAGAGGTTCCGGCGCGTTGGTTCGCCAAATAATTTTTCACCGCTTCGTATATGAGCGCTTTGTTAAGCGGCGCGCCGAACACCTTGTCCGACAATTCAACTTCGCCGACTTCTTCGTTTTTTAAATTCTTCACCTTAATAACAGGCATTGCTGTTCACCTCTTTAAGCTTGCGTCTTTCTAATAACCACATAAGCGCCGTTCGGTCCGGGCACCGCGCCATAAATCAACAGCAGGTTGTTTTCCGTATCCACGGCAACCACGCGAAGATTTTTCACGGTTTTGCGTTCCGTGCCCATGTGGCCGGCCATCTTCGTTCCTTTAATTACCCGTGAAGGATAGGCCGATGCGCCAATGCCGCCCGGCGCGCGATGAAACATCGAACCATGCGAGGCGCGCCCCCCGGCAAAGTTATGCCGTTTCATAAACCCCGCGAAACCGCGACCTTTGGATTTGCCAATAATGTCAACCAGATCATTTTCATTGAAGACATCAGCGACCAGCACTTTATCGCCAACATTGGTTGACTCTTCGCTCTCTTCAACGCGAATTTCGCGCAAGATACGCGTCGGCGGTACGCCAGCTTTTTTGAAATGACCTTCCGTCGGTTTATTAATTCGCTTGGGTGAACGCTCTTCAACCAATCCCAATTGAACAGCATTGTAACCATCCGTATTGACGGTTTTCTTTTGTACAACGACGCAGGGACCGGCTTTTAAAACCGTCACCGGGGTAACGGTTCCATCCGCATCAAATACTTGCGTCATCCCTACTTTTTTACCGATTATTCCTTTGACCATAGCTAACAGTCCTTAGTCATTAGTCACCGGTCATTCGTCAAGGGTCACCTGTGGTTTTGCATTTACCCAAGGACCAATGACCAAGGACCAGTGACAAACTTATTTGTGATCTTTGCCGAAAGCTTTAATCTCAACATCAACGCCGGCAGGCAAATCGAGTTTCATCAGCGCATCAACCGTTTGCGGCGTTGGATCAAGAATATCCATCAAGCGCTTGTGGGTGCGAATCTCAAATTGCTCACGCGATTTTTTATCAACGTGCGGGCTGCGATTGACCGTGTATTTATTCTTCACGGTGGGCAGCGGAATGGGACCCGCAACGCGAGCGCCCGTGCGCTTTGCTGTGTCAACTATCTCAGTGGTTGACTGATCCAGCACGCGATAATCATAAGCTTTCAGCCTGATTCTGATTTTTTCGTTCAACATATTTCTTTAATCCTTAGTCATGGGTCATTGGGTCTTCGTTAAGCAGCTGGCTAATGACCGATGACCGGTGACTATTCAATAATTTCGGAGACCGTCCCCGCGCCGACCGTGCGTCCGCCTTCGCGAATCGCAAACCTCAACCCCTTCTCCATCGCAATCGGCGCTATCAACTCGATCGTTAAACTCGTATTGTCCCCGGGCATCACCATCTCTACCCCTTCGCCTAACGTCGCCACTCCCGTCACATCCGTCGTCCGAAAATAAAACTGCGGCCGATAGCCATTGAAAAACGGCGTGTGCCGGCCGCCTTCTTCTTTCGACAACACATAAACTTCAGCCTTGAACTTCGTGTGCGGCGTGATACTTCCGGGCTTGGCAATTACCTGTCCGCGTTCGATCTCCTTGCGATCTACCCCTCGGAGCAACAACCCCACATTATCGCCTGCCATCCCCGAGTCCAATAACTTCTTGAACATCTCCACCCCCGTCACCACCGTCTTGCGGGTGTCCTTGATGCCCACTAACTCCACCTCTTCGCCGACCTTCACCTGTCCGCGTTCGATTCTCCCGGTCGCCACCGTCCCGCGTCCCGATATCGAAAACACATCTTCGACCGGCATCAAAAACGGTTTGTCGGTCTCGCGCGCCGGTTGCGGAATGTAACTATCTACCGCCTCCATCAACTCATCAATCTGACGCTCGCCATCCCCTTCACCGTTTAAGGCCTGCAAGGCTGAACCCCGAATCACCGGAATCTCTTCGCCGGGAAATTCATAAAAACTCAGCAGTTCGCGAACTTCCAGTTCAACCAGGTCCAAGAGTTCTGGATCGTCAACGGCATCCACTTTATTCATAAAGACGACCATCGCCGGGACGCCAACCTGACGGGCGAGGAGAATGTGTTCGCGGGTCTGCGGCATCGGGCCATCGGTGGCGGCAACGACGAGAATGGCGCCGTCCATTTGTGCCGCGCCGGTAATCATATTTTTGATGTAGTCGGCGTGTCCCGGGCAATCAACGTGAGCATAATGGCGATTGGCGGTTTCATACTCGACGTGGGCGGTGGCAATCGTGATGCCGCGAGCTTTCTCTTCCGGTGCGTTATCAATGGAGTCGAAGGACCGAAACGCATTTTTGGGATTGTGTTTGGCCAGGACTTTGGTGATAGCGGCGGTCAAGGTGGTCTTGCCGTGGTCAATGTGCCCGATGGTGCCGACATTGATGTGTGGTTTACTGCGATCAAATTTCTCTTTTGCCATATT
>JBIOWC010000522.1:0-18998 GCA_044868105.1 Blastocatellia bacterium | reverse complement strand
CGAGTTTGTGCATCAGGCGCGAGCGATGCGTTTCGGCGGTGCGAACGCTGATATTCAGACGGGCGGCGATTTCGCCGTTGGTATGTCCCTCGGCTGACAGTTGCAAGACTTCCCGCTCGCGTGTGGTCAAGGTTTCATACTTATCAAGCGCACTCGGTTTGGCCATCTCTTGATAGGCTTCAATGGCGCGGTCGGAAAAGGGCGGGCTGAGATAACGATGCCCGGCGGCCACTTCACGTACGGCTTGAACAAACTCTGCCGAGCCGGCATCTTTCAGCACATAAGCCGAGACGCCGTTGGCGAGCGCGGCCAGCACAAAGCCTTCGTCGTCGTACATTGAAAGCACGACGATTTTTGTTTGTGGCATCTGTTTATTGATTTGCCGCGCCACTTCCAGACCGTTTAGTCCGGGCATCATCAAATCCAGCACCACGACATTGGGAGTCAATTTTCTGACCAGCTCAAGCGCTTCAAGTCCATCTCCGGCTTCGCCAACGACATTAAAATCCGGCTCGGATTTAAGCAAAGCATGCAGCCCTTGCCGGACAATACGATGGTCATCAGCGAGTACAATAGAAGTCTTTTTCAAGCTCATTGCGTTTATCCTTCACCACTGATTTGTAAATCGGGATTGTCGCTCAGGTTCCATTCTGCCATCAAACGAGTTCCCTGTCCGGCGGCGGATTCAAAGGTAAACTGTCCGCCCAATAATAATGCGCGTTCGCGCATGCCGGTCAACCCATTCGATTGTCCTGCGGCAAACACCGCTTCTGCATCAAACCCTTTGCCATTATCTTCAATCTGCACGGCCAGCGTATGCGGGTCAGCCCATACGCGCACCAGGGCTTCTGCAGCCTCGGCGTGGCGGGCAATATTGGTCAACGCTTCTTGCACAATGCGAAAACTGGCGGTTTCAACTTCCGATTCAAAGCGCCTTCCTTCAATCCCGTTGTGCCGGAAATCCACGCGCACCCCGGTCTGCGAAGTATACTGGCGCAGGTGCATGAGCAAGGCCGGAAGCAGGCCCAAATGGTCAAGCGTTGCCGGACGCAAATCGAGCGATAGTTTGCGGGTTCGCGCCATCAAATCATTTACCAGCGCCTGCGCTTCGGTGAGGCTGGTGTGCGCCGCATAGCCGGTTTGTCGGGCGCTCATTTCAAGTTTGAGTTTAAGTCCAGTGAGGATTTGTCCGATTTCGTCGTGCAATTCCAACGCCAGGCTTCGGCGTTCGGCTTCTTGTACGGCAATTAAACGACGCGAGAGAACCTTCATGCGTTCGGCATATTCCTGAAGCGCCTCTTCATCGCGTTTGCGGCGCGTGATGTCGCGGATAACCGCAATAACCAGATTACTCGATTCAACGCCCACGGGACTGAGCATGATTTCAACTGGAAATTCGCTGTCGTCTTTGCGTTTGCCGTAAAGCGTAAGCCCTAAGCCCATGGGTCGCAGATGCGGATTAGCGACATACATATCCCGATGCTGAACATGCAGTTTTTGAAAGCGTTCCGGCAAGAGCATCTCGACGGGTTGCCCCAGCAATTCATTTTGCTGGTAGCCGAACATCCGCTCAACCTGGGTGTTGACGCGCTCAATGCGCCCTTCACAGTTAACCACCACCAGGGTATCCGGCGCGTGTTCAAAGATGCCGCGCAGCATCGCTTCGTTGCGACTCAAGGCCTCTTCGGTCTGCTTGAGTTCGGTAATGTCAAACCCTACGCCGTGAATGAACCAGGGCCGGCCATCGGCGTGGCGCACCATCTTAATTTCACAGTGAAACCAGACTACCTGATTTTTACGCGACAGAACGCGATACACCGAACGCAACGGCTCGCCCGTCAAAAAGGTCTGGGCGGCCTCGAGGCTCCAACGCGCTTTATCATCGGGATGAATCTGTTTGTACCAACGCACAGGGTCGCGCAACCATTCATCTTGCGTGAACCCGAGGGTGCGTTCAATTTGCGGACTGACATAGGCTTCGCTGATGCCCCGGTCAAAAAAAGCCATAAAGACGACCGCCGGAATTTGCTCGACCAGTATGCGATAGCGATCTCGTAAATCTGGCAGTTCGCTCTCTTCCTGCTCAACCATCGCCAGCGGCAGTTGTCCGACCTGGCCTTCGACCAGAAAAAAGACATCTGCTAAGGCGTTCAATACACTTTCGGCTTCGTCCAGCTCAGCGGGTAACGGAAAATCCGCATGCGGGTTTTTATAGTCGCTGCTGAACGCGGTTTTGGTTTCTTGAGGTTTCATGGCTGCTTGCTCTTGTAAGTCAAGGCCTGATAGCCGGTGGTTAATTGGTCGCCGCGTTTACGCCAACCGGGTTCGCGATTGAGCGAGGTTTGCGTGTATCTGCGCAACGCATGAATGGCCCGCCCATAAGTCATCACGGCGTGTGATGAAAGCAGTGAACCGGGCGGTTGATCCATAAACGGCATAAATTTGTCAGGAAATCCCGGCATCGTACAACCGATGCAAATGCCGCCCACATTCGGACACCCCCCGAGACCGTTTATCCAACCGCGCTTGCCAACATTGCATTGCACCACCGGGCCCCAACAGCCAAGCTTCACAATGCAATAGCGCGACCCGTAGGCTTCAGCAAACTGCGCCTGTTCATAATACCCGCCGCGATCACAACCTTCGTGAACCGTTTCGGCAAAAAGCCAGGTCGGTCGCAACCCTTCATCAAGCGGAATTCTTGGCGCCCGCCCGGCGGCTTGATAGAGCAGATAAAGAATCGTCTCCGTAATGTTATCCGGCTGGGTCGGACATCCGGGCACACAGATGATGGGCAGGTCGGCTTGGGATTTCCAATTCCAGCCTAAATAGTCCGCTAGTCCCATCGCCCCGGTCGGGTTGCCTTCCATCGCATGAATGCCGCCGTACGCCGCACAGGTTCCCATGGCGATGACCGCCCAGGCTTTCGGCGCCAGGCGGTCAATCCATTCGCAAGTCGTTATCGGTTGGCCGCTCAGTTTGTTCGTGCCAAAGGCTGCCCAATAGCCTTCGTCTTTAATCGCTTCATTCGGAACCGAACCTTCGATGATGAGCATGAAGGGGTCGAGTTTGCCGGCCTCTGCCGACGCCAGCAGCTCAATGAACTCATCGCCGTTTTCATAAGCATAAAACGGATTGTAAAAATGGATGGTTGGAATCCCCGGCAACCCGCCCATCACCAGGTCTTCGATACTGGGCTGCTGGGCTGCCGTCAGGGCGACCGATTCTCCGTCGCATCCGAGACCTGCGGTTATCCATAAGACATAAATCTCATTGATGGGTTGGCGCCTAGCCTCAGGTTCCTGGTGACGGGTGAAAGTCATGTCAAGCCTTTGAGGACTGTAAAAGTTTGGGGCGTTCAAATAGTAATATGACTGAGCCCCGCTTTGCCATGGCACGATGAATTTAACGCCGGGCGCGCCCCGGTTAAATAATTTCATCTTTTCAAACTAAATGACCCTGGCCTTCGTCTAAGTTTTTGCAACGCTAAAATCCGCAAATTTTTTTGCCTGAATCCAGTGGACACAAAAGCCCGTGGATGATTTTATTATTTAAAGGGAAGTTGTTATGAAACCAGAAATTAAAAGAGATTCTCAGCTCATCAAACAGCGCCTGAGCTATTCAATGACGGCGTTGTTGCTGGTGCTGATGCTTGCGCTGACGAACCTTACTTTGGTGTCAGCAGACAATAAGATGAAACCCGCAAAAGGGTTGACCGAAGAACAGAAAATTGCCCATCTTCTCAGTCGCACAGGATTCGGCGCGCGCCCGGGCGACATTGAGCGCGTTAAAAAAATCGGCATTGATAAATATCTCGATCTGCAACTTCATCCCGACCGCATAGACGATTCGGGAGTTGCAGCGCGCTTGAAACCCTTTGAGTCGCTCGACATGAATCTTGCCGAAATCAACGAAAAATATCCGAATCCGCAAGTGCTCGCTCGTCAACTCGGGTTTAAAGGCAAAAATCAGCAGAACAATAAAGCCGACGACAAAGCCGACAACGCGCCAGCCGATGAAGAAAAGGACAAACGCGAACAGCGTCAGGCGATTATGGAATACTACCGAACTCATGATGCCAAGCCGGTCGCCTTCCTGCTGCAAGAACTGCAAGGACAGAAAATCATTCGCGCGATTTATAGTGAACGCCAACTGCAAGAAGTGATGACCGATTTCTGGTTCAATCATTTCAATGTCTTTTGGCCGAAAGCCGGCGTCAAATCGGCGGCCACCGATTATGAAATGAAGGCCATTCGCCCACACACCTTGGGCAAATTCAAAGACCTGGTCATGGCAACGGCGAAGAGTTCCGCAATGATGCAATACCTCGACAATTTTCAATCGAGCGCGCCGAATATGAATTTACCGATGGCGCGCAATGGTCGCGGGCAATTGGGACAAGGTCGCCCGGGACGTTTTCAACAAGGACAGATGACCGACGAGCAACGCCAGCGACTGCAACAGGCACAGCAGCAATTCGCCAAACGCAAACCCGGCATCAATGAAAACTATGCGCGTGAGTTGATGGAACTGCACACGCTGGGCGTTGATGGCGGCTATACGCAAAAGGATGTCCAGGAAGTCGCCCGCTGCTTTACCGGTTGGACGATTGAAAGGCCCCTGGGCGGCGGGAAAAAAGCGCCCGGTGAATTTATGTTTCGCCCGGTGATTCACGACGGCGGCGAAAAGCTGGTGCTGGGGCAAAAAATTGCTGCCGGTGGCGGCCTTGAAGATGGCGAAAAAGTCATCGAGATTCTGGCGAAAAATCCCAGCACAGCCAAATTCATTTCGACCAAGCTGGTGCATAAATTTGTGAGCGATAATCCGCCGCAAGCCTTGATTGACAAAGTGACCGGCGTTTATCTGAAGAGCGACGGCGACATTCGTGAAATGTTGAAGACTATTTTTACGGCGCCGGAGTTTTACGCGCCCGACACTTATCGCGCCAAGATTAAATCGCCCTTTGAGCTTGCCGTTTCAGCGGCGCGCGCCATCGGCGCAGAGACCGTCAATGCGCGACAAATGGCGCAATTTATCGCCAAGATGGGACAGCCGCTTTATCTCTATCAACCGCCGACCGGCTACCCGGACCGCGCCGAGCAATGGGTCAACACCGGCGCCTTGCTTGAGCGTTTGAATTTCGCGCTGGCCTTGAGCGCCAATAAAATTGCCGGAACCAATACCGATGTCAATAAGGTTGCAGGCAAGGTTGACGCCAACAATCAGGCGCAAATTTTGGATAAGGCGATTGCCGTGTTGTTGAATAGTGAGGTTTCAACGCAAACGCGCAGTGTGCTTGAAAAGCAGTTGAAAGACGGCGTCGCGGTCAAAGGCGAACTCGGTGACGAAGCAAAAATTCCGACCATCGCCGGAGCTTCGGCAAATGCCGCCAGGGATGCCGAAGAGATGATGAACGATGAGAACGCGCCGCAAAGAAAGCGCAACGTAAGCGGTGGCGACCAGACCAGTAAAGCCGAACGTAATTTGATTGGCTTTGAAAGACGCATGGGGTTGCAAAGCCCAACCATCGCCCATACCCCGGTTGACCCGCAACTGGCCAAGGTGTTCGGATTGGTGCTCGGTTCACCGGAATTTCAACGCCGTTAAGGAAAGTATGAAGTGTGAAGCCGGAACGCTGAAGGATTCAGAAATTCTTTTGTTCATCGTTCAGCGTTCCGGCTTCATCGTTAAATAAGCACTCAGCACGAGGAGAGAAGTTATGGCAGTAACACGACGATACTTTTTGAAATCATCAGGACTCGCGCTTGCGAGCACGGGTTTACTCAGCGTTCCGAAATTTTTACAACGCGCGGCTTTCGCGCAAACCGGGACCAAAGGCAAAGATCACCCCATCGTTATCGCTATCTTTCAACGCGGCGCCATGGATGGCCTTTCGGCAGTGGTTCCGTTCGGCGATAAAAATTACTACACTCTGCGTTCGCAAATCGCGATCCCGCAACCCAAGAGCGGCGACGCGGAAACCGCCATTGACCTGGATGGCTTCTTCGGTTTGAATCCGGGGCTCGCGGCCTTCAAGCCGCTTTATGATGCCGGTGAGCTCGCCGTCGTTCAGGCGGTCGGTTCGCCCGACAATACGCGCTCGCACTTCGACGCGCAGGATTACATGGAATCGGCAACGCCGGGCAAAAAGGGCACGGCTGATGGTTGGTTGAATCGTTATCTGAGCGCCAAGCGGGATGCCAGCGCTACACCGTTTCGCGCCGTCGCCTTCAGTTCAAATATGCCGCGCACCTTGATGGGCAAAGAGAATGCCATCGCCTTAACCAACATTAACGATTTCGGCGTGCGCAGCAACGCCACAGGCTTTGAAGCGCTCTACGCACAAAACCTGAGCGATTCATTGCACGACACCGGCAAGGATGCGTTTGAAGCGGTGAAGATGTTGAAGAAAGCCAACCCGCAACAGTACCGGCCGGCCAATGGCGCGACGTATCCGGGCACGCCGCTGGGTCAAAGCCTTTTGCAAATCGCCCAATTGATTAAATCGGATGTCGGTCTGGAAGTCGCATTCGCTGATGTCGGCGGTTGGGACACTCATGCCAATCAAGGCAACGGGCGCGGACAACTCGCCAACAACTTGCGACAATTCTCGCAAGCGATTGCGGCGCTCTATAAAGACCTCGGCGATAGAATGCAGAATGTGGTGATTTTAACGATGACCGAATTTGGTCGCACGATTCGCCAGAACGGCTCGGGCGGCACCGACCACGGACACGCGAGTTGTTTATTTGCGCTGGGCGGCAAGGTCAAAGGCGGTAAAGTCTATGGCAAGTTTCCGGGCCTTGCGCCTGAGCAGTTATACGAAGGGCGCGACCTGGCTTTGACAACCGATTTTCGCGATGTCTTTGCGGAAATCGCTGCGCGACACCTGGGCGCGACGAACGTGAATGCAATCTTTCCGGGCTACGTGGTGAACCCTGCGAACTTCAAAGGGTTTATCAAAGGTTAAGGATTCATCGGCGCGGCCCAAAGAAGGGCTCGCCTTCCAACAAAATAAATTTCCGAGAGGGGCTCGCCGGAGTCCCTTTCTCGCCTTGTTCGACCGATAAACATTCAGCCTCGAAATCTTCCCTTGAAGGATGAAGTGATGACCTTCGCAAAGAAAATTTTATTCGCCCTCAAGTTAATTTTTCTTCTCAGTATTTGCGTCTTGCCCGTCCCTGCTCAAAGCCAGCAAGAACAAGACGCGCCGATTAAACTCGGGTCAACGCTGGTCAGCGTGCCGGTGATTGTCAGCGACCGCAGTGGTCATTATATCGGCGGACTCAAAGCAGCAGATTTCAGGCTTTATAAAGATGGGGCAGAACAAGCAATCGCATTTTTCGCTACTGAAGAGGAACCCTTG
Source organism: Blastocatellia bacterium (assembly GCA_044868105.1). Lineage (GTDB taxonomy): Bacteria > Acidobacteriota > Blastocatellia > UBA7656 > UBA7656 > JBFMDH01. Next base: position 11,632 of record JBIOWC010000522.1, on the reverse strand, counting down.
AATGTGGCTTTGTTACTTGATACCAGCCGTAGCACGCAAAGCGTTTTGGATGAAATCAAAGACCGCGCCAAAGATTTTCTCAAACAACTCAAGCCTCAGGATCGCGCCCTGGTGGTGACCTTCGATTACGAGGTTCACGTATTAACCCGGCTAACCGCAGACCGCAAAGCGTTGGAGAGAGCCATTAACAATGCTGAGATTGGTGAATATGTCGGCACCACTTTGCGCGACGGCGTGTTTGAAGTATTTGAAAATCATTTCAAGCAGATCACCGGACGCAAAGCCATTATTTTACTCACCGATGGCAAAGATCATGGAAGCCGGGTCGCCACGGACGAGTTAATGGAAACGGCTGAAGAATCCGACACCATGATTTATTCGATTTTCTACACCACCAATCTGCCGAATTTTCGCCGGCGTGACGAACGCCCATTTCCGCAAGGCGATCCCGGCGGGTTTCCGCCGGTGGGTCGCCGAAGACGATTTCCCCGCTTGGTCGAACCCGAACCCGCGGTTCAACAATTCCCCAATAGAAATGAAAGGCGCCGGCGTAGAGAGCAACAGAACGAAAGGGCCGAAGACTTTCTGCAAGAATTATCGGATATTTCAGCCGGTCGTCTCTATCGTAGCGACCTAGGTGATTTGAAAAAGAATTTTGCTTTGATTGCCGATGAGTTGCGGCATCAATATCGTTTGGGATTTTATCCCGATGGCGAAAGAAAAGAAGGCACCCTACACAAACTTCGCGTTGAAGTTGCCCGAGAAGATGCCGTAGTCAGGGCGCGGCGCAGCTATACCGATTGATCACCTAGAGCGGCAGGCTAATGAGTATACTAAAAGTCAGGCATCTCGACGGTTGTCCAGATTAACGGTCTTGGCGGTTCTTTCCGACTGGGTGTGAAATAACCCTTCGGTTTCTCGCCAAGACGCCAAACCCGCCAAGCTTTCTCCATACCCGGCATCAGTTGAGCATGAGCTAATTGCTCTAAGCCTGAGGATGATGCTTAGCCTCAAACCCAGGTTGAATTCATTAACCTTGACCTTTCAGGCAAGTCTATTTTGCAAGCAGCGACAGAGAATAAATCTGACTGTTGTTTTTGTGCTGAACGAATACCAAACGACCGGCGACAATGTCATAACTGATGCCTTGTTTTTCCCAATCGCAAACCTTGTAATCCCTTTCTTCATGCCGGTCATATTTCCACAAGCCAAATTGTCCATTCTTGCCGGAGAAATAGACGGTGTTGTTATCGTCCCGCCATACCGGGCAAAATCCGTCCTTTATGATGAGCCGTGGTTCTGATTGTCCTATGGCGATTGTCCAGATACCGCCACTAATATCGGCGGTGTTCCGCGATACACCGGGTTTGCTCCACGACAGGCTCGACCCATCCGGCAACCATCGCAAATATTCATACTCTGATCCTTCTTGAATTATCTGATCAACCTGGTTTAATAAATTCCGCAAGACGATTTTCTCTTTGCCATCAGGCAAGCGCAAAACGACGGCCATTCGCTTATTATCGGGATGCACTGCCAGCCAGTTGGCTTCGCCCTGAAAGCTGGCCAGCAGCGAGGTTTCGCGGGTGGTAATATTTATTTTCAAGACCTCGGTATTTGGCGAATCCATGGCGGGCGATAAGAAAGCGATATTCTCCTCATCTATCCAACAAGGATAATGAGCCGAGCGGTCGCTCAATTGCGAATAGACTTTCGTCCGAATATCGGTGAGAAAGAGTTTTGGGGATTCATCCAATTGCTCAATGACGCTGACCAATTTTTCCGCCGAAGGCGAGAGCCGGGGAAAGCGATGGAACAGGTCGAAGGTAACATTCTTCGCTTCGCAAGGGGTTGCAAGAACACTGGTCACCAGATCATTTACAAGGTGGAAATATTGAAAAATCAACATTCTGCCATCGGGCGATACCGCAGGAACGGCGTATTCACCTACCCCGGTAATCAGCGCAACCGTTGAAGCGTCTGTAATAGAAACTTTGTAGATTTGTGAAGGACCATTTCGCTTTGAGGCGAAGAAAATCGAGAGATTGTCGGCAGCCCAGGCAAGACCATACATCTGCTCGCTGGCTTTGGTGATTTGTCTAAGATTGTCTACCTGGGGTTTCCCGTCAACCGCTGATGCCACTTTGCAAATCCATAAGCTGCCATCTCCACCGTTTGGATTGCTGGTCGTATAGGCAAGCCATTCTCCATTCGGCGACCACCGCGGCGTATAACCGGCATCGCCCATCTCAACATGTTCTCCTAAATTGGCTGTCGCACTGATCCAGAGAACATCGGCCTTCGGGAGATGTTTGGTGTAAGCGACCCACTTGCCGTCCGGGGAGAATCCCGCACCACTGGCATCTTCGAGGTAACGTTTAGGAGGCCCGCCAAAAGCGGGAATCATCCAAAGGTCGTGATGGTGCCACTCGGCTGCATCTTTGCGGGGGAGCGAAAAGACGACGTGATTGCCGTCCGCAGTAAAGGTCGGCAGATCACCGCTGGGGTTTATTTTGTTGGTAATGCGTTGCGGGATACCTTCGGCAACCGGGCGAATGTACAGGTCACCGAACCCGCGGGTTGATTCTTCAGATGAGGTATAGAGGATAAATTTGCCGTCAGGGGAAAACGCCGGTTTGCCACACGGGAACTCTCCGCTGGTTAGCTGAATTAAATTGGAAGGTTGAAAGCGCGCGCGGGGCTGCTCATTGACGGGAATTAGTCTCCAGACTATCCAACCCGCGGTGACGATTAAAACAACTGCAGCGGTGATAAGCCAAAACCATCGGGGTATCCCGCGCCCCCGCTCCTGGATCTCGGCGGATGGCCGAGCGATATTTTGTTCGGCTGATGTTTGATCAGCTAATGAAGGAAGAAGCGCAGCCGTTTCAGCCGTCACGTCGGCCACAAAACGATAACCTTGCCGCGGCACCGTTTGAATAAAACGCGGGTTATCTTTGTCATCTCCTAAGGCGCGGCGAATCTCTCGTACGGCGTGGATCAATACATCTTCAGTCACGAACGTATCTTTCCAAACGGCGTCAAGCAGCGCTTGTTTTTCGACGATATGGCCATGATGCTCGACCAGAAAGATGAGGGCTTCCAAGGGCTTCGCCGTCAACCGCACACGCGCCTCATCCTGATAAAGCCCGCGGCGCTTGGTATCTAAGATAAATTCGCCGAAGCGCAACCGATGGCTCGGTTTCGAAACCTTATCCACAAGAACCTCTCCTGATTTTCAACATTTCGGAGTTTTTCACCGAATTTTTCAGGACATTTCGTCGGACAAATAGATATTTTCAAACCGGCGGTCAGGCGAACGACCAATACAGTTTCGAGTCACTTCAGCAAAGCGCCGTGAGGAAGCCGTATGATTTTTGTCCAAAGTTGTCTCAAGCAATTTACATCTGCTCTGTTTTTCGTTGCAATATTCTTTGCGGCAACGGCCTCTCAGCAACCAAACTTTTATCCACAAACCCATATTGCAAATCGTCCGTTGGAGAGCGCTGGCTTCATCGCAGCCTTTGAAATGTCAGCAGAAACCGGATTTATCTTTACCTGGCCTCATCAGTCCATGCGACCGGCTCCTTATACCACCGTTTTAATGAAGGTAAAAAAATTGCCGCAGGTGTTTTATAAAAACAGCCGGCAATCGAAACCTCTGGTGGCTTCGCGCTATTTGTGGGTTAACGACAAACTGCAAACTCCATTGCGGGATAAAACCAATAACGTATTAGAGCAATTCGCAGTCCGGTTGCACGAAGGGCGACTGCGGTTTTCGCTAGAGATTCCTAAAGGCGCGACCTTGGACCTTCGCGCTAAAACCGCCCGCATTGAACTTTATGAAGTCACTCGACCGGCTGCTCGTTAAACGGGCAGTTTCCATAAACACCAAAACGCTCGGGTTCGGTTTTCTGCCTTCATAACTTTGGGCACCGCAAGACACCAGCCGAGCTGAACAGGAGAACCTTGATGTTTACCCTCAAAAGCCTATCACACGCGGCCCTCTTGCTTGTCTTGTTAATGAGCGTAACCTTCGCACAGGAAGGTAAGCCGACGGGCCCAGCCCATAACGCCCAGCAAGTGATTGCCTCCGCCTCGAGCGATCGTGTACGGTTGGCAGCACCATCAAGCATCGTCCAGCTCCGCCTTGAGGTATACGACGCCTTGGGCCGCAAGCACTTCGACAACGAACTGCGCGGCGGCAATGTCCTCGACTGGTATCTGCGTGATGGCCAGGCCGAACCGCTCTCAGACGGCGCTTACCTCTGCCTCATCACCGTCAAGCATCTCTCGGGAAAACTGACGCAGATCCTGGCCTCTGTGACCGTTGATAAAAGTATCGCCAGTGTGCACGCGACCACCGCGTTGCAGATGACCCCACAACAAGCCGAAGTCATAGGCCCAGTCGAGGGGGTTGCTGCACTGACGGTGATGAAAGGAGATGAACAACCGGCAAGCACGGTGCTTGCTCACACGGGTGAAGAAGGACAACTCACCAGAAGCAAAGGCCCCTTGTCGTTTCGCCTGGGCGATTTCTACAGCGGGTCAGACGTTGAACAGATGCGACTCACCGCCGAAGGCAACCTCGGCATTGGCACAGCGCAACCGCAAACCCGCCTCGATGTTGACGGTTTGATTCGCACCAATCATGGAATCGTCTTCCCCGATGGCTCGGTGCAGTTCTCGGCTTCACGTAAAACCTATGGCCCCACAAGCCTTGGACCGGGTCAGTATCAAAAGAAAGCTTTGCCGGGACAGGAACATCTGTCGCCGGACGCCAGCGGCACCGGCACGACGGGAAGGATATCGAAGTGGCAGGATGGGCCTAACGGGATTTTAAATGATGCGAATATCACGGAGACGAGTGGGGCGATTGGCATTAACGGCACCCCAAATACCAGCTTCCGTTTGGACGTCAACGGCATCATCCGCGTCATGACGCTTGGCGCGGGGGGCGCGACCTCGCTTTGCCGCAACGCCTCGAACCAGATTTCTACCTGCTCGTCGAGCCTCAGGTACAAAGCCGAGGTGCAGCCTTTGCGGAGCGGCCTTGCGGTAATCGAGCGGCTGCGGCCGATCACCTTCACCTGGAAGCAGTCGGGCGAGCGCGACCTCGGGCTTGCCGCCGAACGCGTCTTTGAAGTCGAGCCGCTGCTTGCCACGCACAACTCGCAAGGCGAAATTGAAGGCGTCAAATACGCCCAACTCGGTGTCGTGTTAATCAACGCCGTGCAACAACAGCAAACGCAAATCAAACAGCAACAACGTCTGATCGACAGTCTGATGAAGGTGGTCTGTGCGGATCATCCCAAGGCGCAGGTGTGTCAATCAAAGCGGCGGACCAGGTGAGAGATGGCTTTTAGATACTGAGGTTCTATCTCTGCTTTAAAACCCTTCAACTTCGACTGTCGAGGCCTGTCAGGCCGCGCTCTGGCTGCGGGCAAGGGCAGCTTGAATGCGGTGGATCTTCTTTTCGCCGAGTCCCGGAACGGCGTAAAGCCCGCCGCCTTCAACGAAAGCTTGCAGGTCTTCGAGGCTCTTGATGCCGAATTCCCGATAGAGCAATTGAGCCGTCTTCAGCCCAAGGCCGCGGACGTGGCGCAGGTCGAGCACGGTTTCGGGAGTGACAGTCTTCAACGCTTCGAAGACCGATGAGGTGCCGGTGGCAATGATTTCAAGTATCTGGGCGCTGATTGATTTGCCGACGCCGGGAATCTTTTGCAGCTCTTTGTCGCCGCCGCGCGCCGCCATCTCAACCAGAGCGTCGTGCAGTTCTTCGATGGTCTCGGCGGCCACGCGGTACGAGCGCAGTTTGAAGGGGTTCTCGTCCTGGAATTCGAGGAGGTCGGCGATGCGATGCAGCACACGCGCTATGGCGCGGTTATCAACCGCCGGCCTTAAGTCAGCCTTCTGACCCGAAGCACCCTTCATGCTTTTAGGCTAGCTCTGCGCGCCGCTGCGGTCAATAGGATGATGCGCGCCTGCCGCTGAATACCCGTTGTATATGCGCGGGCGCCGGCAAGTGGCTTTAATAAGAACTTCTCGGTATTTTTCGGCGTTTTTCACCAACCTTTTCAGGACATTTCGCCCGCTAATAGAGTAGGGTGAGTGAACCTCGGTTTGGGTTACGAGGTCAAGAACAGCCCGACGGCTCAGAGGACAGAAATGGAGAACAGATCGAAAACACGTTTCAGCATTCTTCGGTAATTTTCACCTTGCTATTCAGGACAGTTCACCTAACACAACGTCAGCTAGAATTTTAGCCGTCCCGACTATGACTTTGGCTGCTGACCGGAAGCTCAATGACCATTTTAAATCTGTATTAACAGTAAATCTTGTTCGCAATTAGGAAAGGAGAATTGACGCAATGAGGCAGGTACCTTTTTCCGAGATGTGGCAATTGATTGTGAAGAATCATAGGGAGTACGTGGCGGTCTTCACCCCCGAATTGCTGGTTGGTCTCTTCTGGGAGGAGACGGCGTTTAGAAATATGCGCGGCATAATCAGTCACTATATGGTGGGCTTCGGTCAAGTCTCGACCTCCAATTTCGAGCGCCTGCGCCGATACTTTGGGGGGCAGACCAAATACACGCCGGAGATGATTCTCGCCGACGATAATCTGAGCGTTGAAATTACGAGCAAAGCTTTACGGGCAATATTCGAAACCAACGGCGCCAGCCGAAAGGTGCGCAGCCTCAATGTATATGCCAGAAATGATCTGAGTGATGCCCCGTTACCTGTGGTGAGGAAGTGGCTTGCAGTCGAGCGAGAATTATTACTGATTGGACTAAGAAGAGGCGATATTACCGCGCAACTGACAAACGTAGAGGTTGTTAAAAGGGTTCAAACAGCCCTGACCCTGGCCCGGCCAAAAGCACAATTCAGCCCTGAGTTGGCTTTCCCATTTAAGTGAGATTCCTAATAGCTGTTCAATAGGTGATGAGGTGAAACCGCGCAAGGGAGCTTGCCATTATCACTCGCCATAGAAAGGAGAAACCCTGTGGTAGATATTTATGACGCAATCAATCTGTTTAAGTTTAGCCCGACAGGAAAAGGAGAGCGCAGCGATCAGGGGGAGAGTTATGCCCTACTGGCGCGCCGAGTGATTAGTAAGTTGTGGCAGCTTTACCGACAGGGAGAGATCGGATTTTTGCAGAGGAACGAACGGCTCGGAGGGGCATCGGACCCGGACGGACGGCCGGGCAGTTATGATCTGGTGATTAACCTGCGCTTTGCCAACGATCTGGCAACCACCTCGCTCATTATGGTTCACGAAGCGGTTCATTTTGTTATGAATGATCGGCTCATTAACGAAGAAATGAAGACTAGAAAACTGAATCTGATGTTCTATGACGATTTGCTTACAGGCATCGAAATTCGCTCTCATCAAGATGAACGACCTCTGTTTGTGCAAGTTGAACCCCTCCTTGATATCAATGATTGCCTGACCATGAAGCGACATAACGACCGCAATCAGTTAGTCGATTTTGTCTTATGGCTTCATCCGGACCATCGTAATCCCGCTAATGTTGATGCTGAATGGATCAGAGATACTTTCGAATACTGGGGAGGAATCGCTAACCGTTGGGGGGCGACGAAAGGACTTTACATAAAACGGCTGGCCGCAGACGGGGAGAGCAATGCTGACCGTATTCTAACGATTATGGAGAGTGTCAATAGCGAGGAGCAATTGCAAAATGTCTTGAGGGAAGCCGGGGGGTTGGAAAACCTTCCGGCGCTGTTGCGGACACGGTTGGTTAATCCTCAGTTTTTGAATCGCGTGCAGAGTGTTCAAGATAGATGGCGAGGGTTTGGGCAGCGGGTCTATTTGGGTGCCGGGAGCCGATGAATCATTAAGGTGAGCGGGCTGTCGTTTTGCTTTGAAGGAGTTGAATGCTATGAGAAAAATACCTACAGCGATAATGCTTATTCTTTTAATTGCCTCTGCAGTGGACGCGCAGGAGCGAGGTATTGGAATTGCCGGTGGTGCAGACCAACTGCGCACCGCGCTGGTTATCGGCAACGGCGCTTATCAAAATTCACCGCTCCTGAATCCCACCAATGATGCCCGAGATGTCGCACAGGCATTGACGCGGTTTGGATTCACCGTAATCCATAAGGAAAATCTCCGGCAGCAGGAAATGAAGATGGCAATTCGCGAGTTCGGCGAAAAACTGATGAGTGGTGGTGTCGGGCTTTTCTATTACGCGGGTCACGGTATGCAGGTCGCGGGGCGCAATTATTTGATTCCCATCGGCGCAACCATCAGCCATGAGCCTGAAGTCGAGTACGAAGCGGTTGATCTGGGCTTAGTTTTAGCGCAGATGGAAAGAGCCCGAAACCGCTTGAACATCGTGATTCTCGATGCCTGTCGCAACAATCCTTTTGCGCAGAAGTTTCGTTCTCTGTCCAATGGTCTGGCCTCCCTGGATGCGCCAAGCGGGACCTTGATTGCTTACGCTACCGCTCCCGGAAAAGTAGCGCGTGATGGCGAAGGCAAGAACGGAATTTACACGCAGGAACTATTGAAAGCCATGCGTTATCGGGGCTTGAAAATAGAAGAAGTGTTTAAGCGCGTTCGCATCGCTGTAAAAGATCGAACCTCAGAAGATCAGATACCCTGGGAGTCTTCATCATTAGTCGGGGATTTCTATTTTTCCGAGGCGAACTCTAAGAAATCTTTGATAAATACCGAACAGCTGCCCAATAACTTGGACGCTTCAGCTCATGCGGCGCGGCTGGCGGAAACCGAAGCGGCATACCGCAAGGCGGTGTGGTCAGAACCCCATAATCCGAAATTGCGCACCTCACTTGGACTCTTTTTAATGCGGCAAAAGAGATTTGCAGAGGCTGCGGATGAACTTAGAATAGCCAGTATATTGGAACCGAAAAGCGCAGAAGCGCACTATAACTTGGGCCTTGCGTTATACAATCAAAAACAGGGCTTTGAGGCCGAAACCGCGTACAAGCAGGCCGTAAATTTGGAGCCGCAAAATCCACGATTCAGAGAAAGCCTTGCACGAGCGTTATTAACTCAGAAGAAGTGGTCAGAGGCTGAAAAGCAATTTAGAGAAGCCGTGCGTCTGGAGCCGAACGAGGCGACCTATCACAACTCGCTCGGTAACGGCTTATTGAGAATGGAACGCTTCACCGAGGCAGAAAGCGAATATCGCACGGCCGCGAAGTTACGACCGGAGTCGGCGCTCTATCACGCCAACCTGGGCAGTGCATTGTCGAGCCAGCTAAAGTGGGCGGAAGCGGAAAGCGCTTATGACAAGGCTTTGCAACTCGACATTGGTAATAAGTTCTATCAAGAACGATTGGACTATATGCGCCGAAGGCAAATCCGGGAAAAGATTCGCTGAAATCAACCGATGGCTGTCAAACGAGAGTATAGGCGAAGCACTAGTGGATAAATTTGATATGGCAATTGATTGATAAAATCCTCTGAGAAAGCGCCGGGCTTATTTTTGCTGTGAGGATGGTGATTCACAAAAGCGGTTAGCTATTGAAGGTTTTCTTTGTGCCCTTTGTGAGAATACTTGCTTGGGGATGCAATTATTCAGGATTTCAACGAGCCGTTCTCACCAAGGACACGAAGTTCACCAAAGATTTTCCACTCCAGCAACAAGTCAACAGCAGTTGTGAATCACAACCGCTGTGAGATGGTGCCTAGTGGTTTTATTGAGGTTTGTCAGCAGCGCCATGATGATATAGCCGAGCATCGCATCTCTTACCCGTGTTTGATGCGATGCTCTGGCTGAGCTTATGCGCGAGGTGCGCCTTTTAGATTACTTCAAATTTTTAAGGGTGTTGATGCGGTTGCGCATGGCGCGAACATAGATCTGCACTTCAGAATCTGTAAAACCGCCGGCGCGAAAGGCGTCGCCGAGCTGTTTATCGGAAAGCCGACCTAAGAGATTGCCCATCCAGCGCGCCGCTTCAACCGAGACGCCTTCTGTCGCTTCGTCATTCTTGCCGCCATAATTAAATAGGACTTGACCGTTTTTTACGCCTTCAACGAGCGGCTGTGCCGCAAAAGCATTCGGGTTGCCTTTCGAGCCTGCCGGGGCGCTCTGGAAGAATGGAAAATTGCGAATGAAGGCGCCGGTTGCGCCCAGCGTGCCGCCTAAATCGCCGACATAATAGATGTGCAGGTTGCGGTCGCCGCCGCTCTCTTTGTCAGGACGAATGACTTTGTTGTTGACATCTTTTAAATCCCAGTTGTTCAACACCACCATCAGGGTTTTCAACCCTTGAAGTTCGCGGGTTCCGGCAAAGGGATTGTTTCCTGTCCAACTCCAGGTGGGATTATCTTTGACCTCTTTATATCCATCATCGCGACGCTCGAACCGTACATCCATCACCTCAAAGCCGCCGCGCCCGGCAATTTTTGCGAGTTTGACGAAATAGGTCTGGTCAACGTGATAACCGACCGCCCAGACCAGGCGCGTCGCCGTGGTTTCCGGACGGGTTTCGGCTCCGAGTTTAACCGTCCAACTGCGCCCTTTGCTGTCTTCGACCTCCATCTTTTCAGAGGTGCCGGAAGAAACCCGGCGAATGAATTTGAAGGTATCGGCTGGGTCTGGCGCGCCCGCCGCCCCGCCCGGCCCGTTAAACAGGTCGCGGCTTTCTATATCGGCTGGCTCTTGCCAGAGAACATTTTTCGGAGGGCTATCATCTTTAGCCTCCTTCTTTTTCTCTTTTTTATCCTTCTTTTCATCGAGCAGCGAATAGGCGGATACGAACCCGGTCGAACCACACAACAAACTTATGATTAGTAAGAAGGTGAAATATTTATTCTTTAATGGCATAGGGGAAGCTCCTTTCAAGTTTCTGCAAGATTATATTGATTACGTTAGCAGTCGAAAAGCGGGATTTGAAAGAATGCGGATTTTTTTCGGTGCTCAGTGAAACGCTTTTCGCTAAGCGTCAAAAATCGAAAGGCTCCTGTAAAGTCAAAGGGACAAGGCGATTGCTTGTCCCTTTGATGAACGCGTTGAATGGTTAGGGTCCCTTATTGAATGGTCAGGGTCACTTAGTTATTGCGCTCGACCTTATCGCCAATATTGACTTCGCCCACGGTGCGTGTGATGGCGCAAGTCGCGGTGCCTTTTTCCACCTTCAGGACAATGAGTTCACCGAGAACTTTTCGCGGAATCTTGGGACGGTCACGCAAGACATCTGTGCGTTTGATGCGTGGCGCTTGATTTGAAAATTTTCCGCCGCGCCAATGTTCGCTTTGATAATCGCGGCTCTTCCACTGGTCAATCTTGTCTTGCGGATACTTGCCAATGTTTTCCCAATCGTCATCAATCTTATGAAAAATTGTGAAGTAATCGCCGGCTTTCACGCCGTTGTTCTCGCCGACATCAATATAGACAATGTCGCCGGTGGCAACATATTCTCGCTCGTTACGCGCTAAAACAATCTGTCCCGTAAGGTCGCCCGAGGCATCGCCGTGCAGGGCCAGCGGTTGACCTTCGCGCGGCTCAGGCGCCAGTTGCTCTTCGTAAATTCTCAGCATATCGCCCATTTCAAGCAGGTCGACACGTTCCACGAGCTGGTCGAATGGATCCGGCCGGGCAAGCAGGCGATGGAGCTGTGCCGGCTGTATGCGGACAAGGCC
>JBIOWC010000521.1:0-6243 GCA_044868105.1 Blastocatellia bacterium | reverse complement strand
CGGTCAACCTCAAGGCTCGAAATATCTGTGACGGTTCACTGGCTCACCCGCGCAGATCATTTTACCCATGTGAGCTATCAGACATGGAGGTTAATGATGAAAAAGAACTTCGTTCGCTGCTTCCATTACCTTGCGTTGATCGTTCTTTTCGCAGTTGCCGCTTCTTTGCAAGCTAATGGACAATCAAATCCGGTTTCGGTGACGCCAACCACGTTGTACCGATTCCTCATTTCCTCTTCCGATGGGGGCTACCTGCTGACGGGCATCTATCAAGAAGGTGTTGCCAACAATTATTTCTTCCAGGGGCCGATATTCGCTCCCGGGGATGGTCCGCTCGGGTTGTATATACCTCCGAGTGGCTACACCCCGGCACCAGCCTCAGGGTTGGTGCCGCTGCACCGCTGGTTAGTCATTCAGGACGGCTGGAGAAATTACTATTACTTTTCTACCTTTTACTCCACCCAAGGTAGTGACTACCATTATCAAGGCATCGCGGGTTATGTTTTTCCGCCCGGGACGACCTCGCACCAGTTTACGGGTATAGATGGCAACGGTCAGGCCAACGTCACCGTTTCCTTGCACCAACTATCGGTGTTCTATAGTCAGAACTATGGTTATTGGAATGGCTATGGAGCATCAGGATTCGGTTTCGTAGAGTCTCCGCCAAACGGGACCTACGCCTATCACGGTAATCTCTGTGCCGTGATTAACGCATTGGATAACACGCAGAATCCCTTACCGCCTTCTAGCGTGCCTCACGTCTGGGATGTCTTGTTTTATCCGCCGCCGCCGCCGCCCCCACCCCCGCCCTGCGACGCATCTCAAGCGATAAAGGCCAAGTGTGCGCAGCTCGGTGGTTGGTGGGATGATGAGACGTGTTCGTGTCAGTATTAGAAACCCAGTGCTGAGGAAGGGGCACGCTCAGTTGCCCCTTCCTCCTACGCCGTACGACATCAGCTGTTGCGACCTTTGCGAGTGGGCATCCACTATCGCGCAGCTTCAGTGCGAATCATGCGGAGGCCATAGACCCCTGCGGTCTCATTGCCGCCCGTTGCTTGAAAACGCACGGTCACTTTCTGTTTGCCTTTCAAGAGGTCTGCAGGGATCGCATACTCGACGTCGAAGAATCCCTTGGAAGGGGCGCCGGGGCGATGCCGGTCAATCCTCTGCTCTCCGACGCGCACGCCGTCCACTAAAATCTCGAAAGTCCGGTTCGCTCTCTCCTCATTGTGATAGGTCACCATGAGCGTCATCGCTTGAGCCGGATCAACCGGCAAGTCAAAGGAGAACCACTTCTTCGCGCTACGACCGCGTCGGTCGCCCAGGCGAACCGGCACAGTCTCTTCGCCCTGCTGGTTAAAATCCCTTTCCGGCTGCATCTCGCCTGGCTGCACAAAGCCTACGGTGGCGGCTTCCAGCCGGCGTTGCCGTTCGCGCTGGGCGGCTAGTTCAGCGGCTTTCTTCTCCCATTCCGCCGGAGTAAACAGGTCAAAGTAGACAGAGTAAGTGCGCCGGTGCAGGCGATAAAACGGCACCAGTTCAACGTCCTGTTCGCGGCCGACGCCTTCGCTGCGGAAATTACCCGGCTTGCCGGGCACCGGCTTCAGCCAGTCGGCGAGCGGGCGTTCGGCAGCCACCAGTGAAGGAATCTTGATAGGCGGTGACGGGCGGCCACCACCGCCTGCGCCTCTTTCACGCCCGGGCCCCAAATCACCGGCCAGCACCAGCGGGCCCCAGAGGATGGCGGCAACTCGCTGATTATCCGGCAGCGGCTCAAGGCGTAGGGTCTTCGGCAGTGTCACACTCACCGTGTCTCCACTCTTCCATTTACGCTTGATCTCAACATAAGAACCGGCCGCGGAGAGGGCTTTTATAGACTGACCGTTGACCTTGACGGCAAATCCTTCTCCGGCCCACGAAGGGCGGCGCAGGGCGAGAGTAAATTGTCTGGGCGCTTTGGGGGAAAGCTTGAGGGTCGCCGATTCGCCTTCGGGAAAATTCGTCTCCATCGCCAGGTTTACACCTGCGGCCTCCCATCTGGCGGTGGAAGGCACAAAGAGATTGATCCAGAGCTTATCGCCGGATTCGTAGTAGAGTCCGTCCGCATGCAGCCCGTGACTCTCCATCCCTGAACCCACACAGCAGGTGAAGCTGCGGAACATATCGGCATACTCCTGGCGGACGCCGCGCCCCACCGGCACCATGTAGCAGGTACTGCCGTCTTCAGGGTCCATCGAGGCGAGGATATGATTGAAGAGCGCGCGTTCGTGGAACTCGGCGTACTTGATGTCCGGGTGGAGGGCAAAGAGTTTGCGCGTCATCTTAATCATGTTGTAAACGTTGCAGGTTTCGGCGGTGCGCCCGTCAATGCGCTCGCTCAACTGATCGGGAGGTCCGAAATATTCATCCTTGCCGTGGCCCCCTGTGGCAAAGCTGTGGTCGTTGACGACAATGTCCCAGAAAAAGTGCGCCGCCGCGCCGTCCGTTTTATCTCCGGTGTAGGCGTAGCGCGCCAGCGAACCCATTATCTTTGGCACCTGGGTGTTGCCGTGCAGACCATTCAAGATATTTTGCTGGCGCGCCAGCGGCTCAAGTACAGCCCGATGGTCAAAGCGATGCGAGAGCTCTAGCCAGCGTTTGTCGCCGGTGTCGGCATAGAGGTCCGCCAGCACTTCGGGCATGCCGCCGAACTCCGTGCCGAGCATTTTCTGAGTCTGTGCGTCATCCAGTTTTGCCATGATGGATTCGGCCCAGGCGGCGAAGCGAATCTCCACGTCGAGGGCGGCGCGGCTGCCGGTGTAGCGATAAGCATCTCTAAGCCCTGCATAGGTCTTGTGCAACACATACCAGGGAGACCAGAGACCATTCAGATCGAAACCTGAGGAGCGGATGTTGCCGCGCGACACCTCGATAAACTGCTCCTTGCCATTCGCCAAGGCTCCCAGATAGCCGTCGCCGTGCTTGTCCTGAACCTCTTTCATCTCGCCGACCAGGTAATCAACCCGCTCCTTGAAGCGGGCGTCGCCGGTCGCGGCATACATCATACTTACGGCCGACAGGTAGTGTCCGGCGATATGCCCCGTCAAATTTCTGCCGTCCCCATCCCAACCCGTGTAGCCTTCGGCCTTGGGCTTAAGCCCGGCGCGCTGGCGGTAGTAAGCCATCATGCGGTCGGGTTCGAGTTTGAGCAGATACTCGGCGTCTAAATCCTGCGCGCGTTTGAGCGGCCCGCCAGTCAGGCGCACCGCCGCGAGCGGCAAGGGACGCGCGACGTCGGGAACGACGTTTTTTATCGCTTGAGCACCGCCGAAATTTACTGCCGGCTGAGCACCGTCAGAACGCTTGACCTGCCGTGCGCCTGGAGCGGCAGTGACCACCAGCATAATGATGAAGAACGTCATCGCAATGATTCTTTTCCGTTTCACTGACATGGAAAACTCCTTATCAAACCTTTCTGCTACCTTGTGCGATTAGCAGTGCGACCTTCAGCTTCGAAGGCTGACGAAGGGCGCCACCCGTCGCCAGTGGAGATTCGGCCTGGCGGTCTTTGCGGTGCTTGGCGCCTTTGCGTGAAATCTTTTTTTGCAAACCCAAGACCGGTTTCTCGCAAAGACGCTAAGGCACGCCAAGGCAAGTGAGGCTGACCTGGACATCACGGCCAGGGCCGCACATTTAATCGCCCCCGGCTGCTACTTTACCTTCCATTCCTGAATTCCGGCCGACCAGTTCTGCTGCATGGTCACTTCGAGGCGAAGCCCCGCGGCGGTCACCGGCTTGAAGGTCACGCGATTGTATTTGTCCTTGTCGACGCCGTAAGGTTCATTGGTTTCGACGGGCTTCCACTCATCGCCAACCTTGTAAAGGATGCGCCAGGAAGCGGGCACGCGAACTTCGCCGCGCCCGGTGTCGTCAAACCAATAGACTTCGACTTGCGAAACGGTTGCCGGTTTAGCGAAAGCATATTCGACCCATTCGGTGGCGCCTTTCACGGGCCACCAGTCGAAATAGGCGGTCGCATCAGCCGACGAGCGCGGCTCTTCGCCATCGTTAATCGCCGCCGGGTTAAGCCGAGTGCGCCGTGCGAGGCTGACCTTGCTCATCGTCGCCAGCGTCGGATAGGGCCGGGGTTTGGCCTTCGCTTCAACATCGGGAATCCAGACCATCATTTGACCGCGGCCGCGATTCGCCCAGGCGTAATAAGGAATCGCCGTGAAATCCTGCTCGTTTTTGCTGACCTGCCCCTGCGCGTCCAGCGACAACCCGAAGGCTTTACTCTTGATGACCGTCACACCGCTGAGCAACTCCGCTTTGAACTCGGCCGTTAGCTTCGCCGTATCCGGCAGCAACAGGTTGCGCACCTGACCGTCGGGATTATCTGGCCATTCGGCGCAATAGACGATTGGCCCGCGCTGCAATGCGACCCGGCCGCTATCGGCCTCGACCTGCTCGTTGGCAACCACACGGCGCACCGGCATCGGCAGCACAAGGTCGATCACGTCACCCTTTTTCCAGGTGCGCTTGAGGCTTAAATACCCTTTGTTCAGGCTCACCTCCTGGGCTTTTCCGTTGACCTTCAATACAACAGGCTCTTCGACTTTATCCAAAAAATGATAGAGGTCACTCGGCACCGCCTCATTGCGCGCCCAGCCGGGTACGCGCACATTGATTGTGAAGTTGCCGCTGCGGTCGGGGCTGACAGTCATCTTGACGGCGCCGTCCCAGGGGTAACGGGTCTCCTGCGTGAGCTTCACCGTTCGCCCGGTATCTAATTTAATGTCGGCGGTGCTGCCGACGAAAAGATTGACATAGAGCGCGTCACCTTGCCGGGCATAGACATAGCCGGGCACCGAAGCGATGAAACGCGTGATATTCCCGGGGCAACAGGCGACACCGAACCAGGGACTGCGTTGATGTTGACCGTTAGACTCCAGCGGGTTCGGGTAAAAGAAAGATTTGCCGTCCAGTGACACGCCCGAAATCAGACCGTTATAGAGCGTGCGCTCCATCACATCTATGTACCGGGCGTCCGCATGCAAAAGAAAGAGACGATAGTTCCAGAAGTCATTGCCGATGGCGGCGCAGGTTTCATTATAGGCGCTCATATTCGGCAACTCGTAATTATTGCCAAAGGCCTCGCCTGAACCGGTGGCGCCGATGCCGCCGGTGATATAGAGCTTCTTGCTGACGAGGTTTCCCCATATCGTATCAATGGCGTTAACGTAGGCGGTGTCGCCCGTCAGCGCGGCAACGTCCGCCATCCCTGAATACATATAGGTCGCGCGCACCGCGTGGCCGACGGCTTCGGTCTGTTCCACAACTTTCTTATGGGACTGGTTGTAGGTGCGTCCGCTCCCCCGGTCGCCGTCGGGCCCGCGCACATCGAGCATAAATTTAGCCAGATTGAGGTAGCGCTCATCGCCGGTGACGCTGTAGAGCTTGGCGAGCCCCATCTCGGTGATCTGATGGCCGGGCCAGATCGCCTGTTTGCCGGGCCCGAAAGTATTCACCAGCAGGTCGGCGGTCTTCAGCGCGATGTCAAGCAGGGTGCGTTTACCGGTCGCCTGATAATGCGCGACCGCCGCCTCATAGAGATGCCCCAGGTTATAGAGTTCGTGGCTATCGACCTTCTCCAGTTCCCAGCGTTTGGTTCCCGCCCAGCGATGCGGGTTCGCGGGGTTGAGGGTGCGCGTGGTGTAGAGGTAGCCGTCCTTCTCTTGTGCGGCGCCGATCTTTTCGATGAGTTTGTCGAGATAGGCTTCGAGCTTGGGGTCAGGGTGAACGCTCAAGGTGTAGGATGCGCCTTCGATCACTTTGTACGGGTCGGTATCGTCGAACGGATAACCCGGAGGGGTTTTATCTTTGACTTCTTCTCCACGGAGCGCCGCAGCGGCGCGCTCGAAATTGTAAAAGCGCTTCGATTCTTCACATTTTTCGAAGGCGAACGGGATCGTCACGGTGCGGTTGATTTCGATTCGCGGCAACCAGAAGCCGTCGTTAAAATGCACGGCCGTAAATGGCACAGGCTTGACCGGGTAGCCTTTTGGCGGCTTGACCGCGTGCTGTGGTGGCGCGCCTTTTTGTGTGGCGTTGGCTCGCTGTTCGGCTCCCGATACCGGACGCAGATGGAACAATCCATAGACACAGGCCAGCACGATTGCTGCCGTAATCATCCATCTTCTTGCCTCTTTCATATCTCCCCCTTCTGAAGTTCCTTCCTGAACCATCCTTCAAATAATACATATC
>JBIOWC010000520.1:0-14218 GCA_044868105.1 Blastocatellia bacterium | reverse complement strand
ATGCGGTAAATAATTTATTGACCTGTGTGCCGACCGCGAATCCGAAGGCGACTTCCAGAAAGAGTAATCCTGCCCAGGCGATGCGCACCGTTCCGGCAACCAGATTGCGCGTAGCCAAATCTTTCATCGCCAGCGTCAAAGTCATTCCCGGAACCGCCGCAATTAACCCGGCAAGCGTGACTTCGTATACGGAAATTCGCATAACTATATGCGCGATAAAGATGGCCATTGCCGAAGAGATTGCTGCGGCCATTGGTTCAAAAAGAAATGAGGTATGTTTTTGTTTGCTGAAAAAAAATCCGCAGATGCCGATGAGTAGCCCAATAAAAGCTGAAACAACAATCTCCCGCCAACCGCCGTCCAGGAACCGGCAAAACATTGCCGACGCGACGCTATAAGAGAAGAGTTGCATCAGGGTTCCATACCGCGAGGGGGCGTTGACAATCGCTTCTACTTCTTTGATGCCATCGCGTGAATGGACTTCGCCTTGATTGACCCGCAGGCTCAATTCATCAAGCAGGGCTAGTTTTTCCAGATGTACTTCTCCCGGGTCAACGCGAATGATGGTCGTGTGTTGAAATCCTGCAATGCCAATTGAGATAAATAAACCGGTAGGAGTTGAAAATATATCGCCTTGCAAACCCAAATGCGCCATCATCTTTTCCATCGTATGTTCAAGACGGTCAGAAGAGGTGCCGTAGTTATGCAGAGCGGAACTGAGTTTGATAACAAATTCGGCAGCTTCCTGCCGAGTTGTCGCCTCATCATTTTGTCGTAGTTCGGGTGAGAGCATTCAATAATTTTTCATGGATTCCGCCAAAAGAGCCGTTGGACATAACCACAACCACATCGCCCTCTCGCAAATCTTGCACCAGTGAAGCGACGATCTCATCGGCCGATTGAATAAAATCTGCCTCGCGTTTTTGGTCGCGGATATCGGCAATCATTTCCATCGGAGAGATGGCGGAATTTTTGTCATAGCGCTCAGGGTGAAACAAGCCGGAGATAATTACTTTGTCGGCATGCAGTAAGCCTTCGGTGAAATCATTTTGAAACTCTTTGCGTTGCGCTGTATAGGAACGGGGTTCAAAAATTGCGACGATTCGCTGCCCTGCATATCTTTGTTTTGCAGCTTGCAAGGTTTCTCGAACCGCTGTCGGATGATGGGCGAAATCGTCAATCACCGTAATGCCGCGAACCACACCGCGAACCTGCATTCGCCGTTTAACGCTTTTGAACTCAGCTAAAGCTTCACAGATAAGCTTGCGGTCAAATCCCAGGACTTCACAAGTCGCAATTACGCCGAGACAATTGCGCACATTGAATAACCCCACCGCAGGCGTTTGATATTCGCCAAAATGTTTTCCCTCAAGTAAGACCTTGAACTTGGTCATCTCCCCGGCGAAATCAATATCCGTGGCTTGATACTGAGCCTCCTCCGCAGTGCCAAATGTATAAACCGGACAGTGAGCAAAGCGCTTGAGTTCACGAACAATTTCTGAATCCCATCCGGCAATTAAATTGCCGTTCATCGGGATGAGGTTGATTAAACGGCTGAAGGCAAATTTGATGGCTTCTAGGTCACGGTAAATATCTGCGTGGTCGAATTCAACATTATTCAAAATTACAGTATCGGGTAAGTAGTGCATGAATTTCGGACCTTTATCAAAATAAGCGGTATCGTATTCATCGCCCTCAATGACAAAATATTTACTGTCGTTTACGCGAAAAGATGCATTGAAATTTTCGGCGACTCCGCCGATTAAAAATGAGGGATGGGCTTCGGCTCGCTCCAATGCCCAAGCCATCAGCGAGGTCGTCGTAGTTTTGCCGTGGGTACCCGCAACCACAATCGAATGCTTACCACGAATAAAATTTTCTTTTACAACAGCGGCCATCGAAGTGTAGGTCATCTTTTCGTTCAGGGCATATTCAAGCTCACGATTACCGCGAGAGATGGCATTGCCGACGACAATGATATCGGGTTTCGTGGAAAGATTTTCAGGTTGGTAACCTTTGCTGATAGCGATACCCAAGCGCTCCAATTCGGTTGACATTGGCGGGTAAACATTTTCGTCCGACCCGGTAACCGTATGTCCTTGTCCTTTGAGCATCCCTGCAAGGGATGCCATGGCGGTTCCGCAAATGCCAATTAAATGATAATGCTTCTTTTCCAAATAGAATCTCCTGATGGTCTTTAATCCTGGGTCACAGATTTAGTAATCGGTCGAAGGGGGTAGAGAAGACCAATGGCTAACCTTTGATGACCGTGTGAGAATCTTGCAGTATAACTTTGTGAGTTTTGCTTTGGGAAGGCGATGAGATACGTTCAAAATTCAGCATTGCCGGATGTTTGGCTGTTACAGCACTTTGCGCCTTACAAACATTTAGCCTAACCGAAGTTAAATATAAACTTCGGATGAAGGGAAAAGGCAGATAAGGCGGATTTTCCAGTTGATTTGCCCGCCTTATCTGTCGCTCAAATTTTTTTTAATTACCTGCCTCGGCCGGTTTTGGCGGCGCATTTTTCACATACTTATCCATCCAATTGGTCATTTCATAGAGCGTGTGTAAGACCGATTCTCGACCGGTATAACCGTGAGCTTCAAGCGGCAACAGGACAAACCTTGCTGTCTTGCCAAGCCCCTTTAATGCAGCGAACAAACGCTCAGTTTGAATCGGGAAGGTGCCGGAATTGTTATCCGCTTCGCCGTGAATCAACAATATCGGCTCATTGATTTTGTCTGCGTGGAAAAATGGCGACATCCGCGTGTAGACTTCTTGGGCTTCCCAAAATGTCCGGCGTTCATTCTGGAAAGTGAACGGTGTAAGGCTGCGGTTATAGGCGCCGCTACGGGCAATACCGGCGCGGAACAGGTCTGAGTGCGCCAGCAGATTTGCTGTCATAAACGCGCCATATGAATGGCCGCCTACGCCTATGCGGTCGCGGTCAGCAACACCCAGGTCAACGATTTTATCTATGGCCGCTTTGGCATTCATCACCAGTTGTTCGACAAAGGTGTCATTGGCTTTATCACCGCCTAAAATCGGCATCGCCGCATTATCTAAAACGACATAACCTTGCAAGGCAAGGAAGAGATGTGACGGGCCGGACACGCGGGTGAAGCGATTTGGCGAACCGCTGATCTGACTGGCCGCATCAGCCGAAGCATATTCATTCGGATAAGCCCAAATGAAAGCCGGACGCCGTTCACCCTCTTTGTAGTCGGGCGGCAGATAAAGCGTGCCGGAAAGCGTAATGCCGTCGGAGCGCTTGTAAGTGATGAGTTGCTTTTTAACTTTACGAAATTCCGGTTGCGGGTCCGCGAAATTGGTGATGGCGACGGCTGCACTTTGTCCTTCGCGGACATAATAGTTCGGCGGTTCATTTGTAGATTCACGGTTGGTTAAAATTTTTTTTCCGTCGTTATCGAGCAGCCCGACGACCGACTCATAATAAGGGTCTTGAGAGCGAAACAGTTCTTCGGTCTTGAGGGTTTGAAGATTGAACCGGCGCAGGAAAGGCTTCTCGCCTTCGCGCGATGCTCCGTCGCCTCTCAGATATAAATATTGCCCATCGTTTGAGCGCTGCAAAACGCGATGTCCGCTTTTATCGGTGGCGGTCATGAAATTGCCGGGATTGTTGTAGCGGTCTTCGGTTTGTAAATCGAAAATGAGTCGCGCTTTTGGATTGGCGCTCGAAAGGTCTTGCAAATAGGTTCTGGCTTTTCTGGTTGGGCGATCGAATTCAGACCAGATTGCCATATCACCGCGCTCAGTCCATTGCAGTTGACCGAAACGAAACTCGGATTTGATGAGCTCTCTAGCCGTTGATTTAAACGGCGCGTCGAGTTGAAGCACATGGTCTCGGAAGGGAACTTTGTTTTTCGGATTGCCTTCGTCCAGGGCTTCGACATAAACCAATGTCGCAGGCAGATTGGCTTGCCAACGCGGGTTTCGTGGTCCTTTGCGAACGCCGTTTATCGGGGTGTTTTCCGCCAGCGGCAAGGAGGCCAGATGATGAACCGCTTTACCTTGAGCATCTAAAATATCCAACTCTTTGGTGAAATCATCAAAGGGAACGAAGTAACTGAATGGCTCGACGATTTTTGCAACATACATAAATTTGCCGTCCGGTGAAATATCAAAATCATCGAAGATGGCCGGTGGCGTCAAGGTTGAGATTTTGCCTGTTAGATCAACGCGCGCGAGTTCCGCCGTGAAGTAGTATTTAAAGAGCGTTTCATCGTAGGCGTTTTTCAGCAAATCCTGATAAGTGGCGACAGCGGCTTTTTCGCCCGAAGTTGTTTCTTGAATCTTCGGCCCCATGGGTAGTTCGGGAACTTTGGGTTCAGCGCCGCGATTTTTTGCCACGACTTTGCAAATCAGGCTATTGCTGTCGGGCGACCATTGATAGGGAATCCCGGTAGTCGCGTTTAATGAGACATTCAAAATTTTAGCTGATTTGCCGGTAGATACATCAGCCATCCAGAGTTCCAAGCCACTGGCGAATGGTTGCGCAAAGGCGATATGCCGACCATCGGGCGACCAACTGATAAAAGCAATTCGAGGATTTGCGGGCAAGGAAATTTCACGACTCTTTTTCGTGGCTAAATCGGTGAGCGTGAGTTTATTAACCCCTTGCGACAAAAAGACGCTATTGGTTTTGGGACTGATGCGGGTTCCCGCCAGTCTGAGCATCGGTTGCGCTAAATCGCTGATTGATGGCATGGCAGGGCGCTCGCTGAGAAGTAACCATTTGCCATCAGGACTGAGTTGCGCTTGTGGAAATGGCGAGGCCTCGAGCATTCTGACAATATCGACCGGCGGTTGTTTGTACTGCGCGGCGGTTTGCGCAAATGCCGATGCGCAAATCACTAAAAGGATGGCGGTGAAAGATACCAGACGTAAACGCATAAGGTGCCTCCAAGAGGTTAAATTGATTGGTCGTTCCACTGACCGACATGCACGTGAGGAGTTGATTGAAAAAATTGCAATGCTTTATAAGCTAAACTCTATTCAAAGAGATAGGCGACGATGGGTTGTTACGCTACCAATTTTATTTTCAAGTCCACCCTGGCGCCTCAGGAAGCTGTTGGCTTCAATCCGAAATCTCCTGAGCGATTTCATAGCGAGAGGTAATTTTTGCCGTGGCGGCCAACATGGCCGAAACGCTGCAATATTTAGTTTCGGATAATTCAATGGCGTGCGCTACGCCTTTTTCATCTAAATTGAAACCGCGAAATTGATGAATAATTTCGATGTGCGTATAAATGCGTGGATGTTCATCGCGTCGTTGGGCGCGAATTTCAATTTGATAATCGGTGACGCGCTGGCGTTTTTTATGAAGAATTGAAACGATATCAGCGCCGGTACACCCGCCAAGCGCGATAAGTAATAGCTCCATTGGCGAAGCGGCTCCCTTATTCTCGTGGCGAAAATCGGTGAGCACGCCGTGACCTGATGGGGCTTCGCCGACAAATTGCTCGCTTCCCGCATAGCGAATTCGAGTAACCTTTTCCTGAGGGCTTGGGTCGTTTGTCATCTTATCTCCCTGATGGCTAGTGGTTGATAAGAAAATATATCTGTCATTGCACCATCACACAAAGCCAACTTTCGGACTTTGAGCAAAAATATTTGCAACGATATTTGAGAAATTCTCTTCACTTGGTAGAGTAACAATCGCCCATGAATCTGATTTCACTGAAACGCTATGCCTGGTTATCCATTGCGACTGCGATTGCAACCATTCTTTTGAAAAGTCTGGCTTACTGGTTGACCGGTTCAGTTGGTTTACTTTCGGATGCTCTCGAATCAATCGTTAATTTGGTTGCTGCTCTGATGGCGCTGATGATGCTAACCTTGGCGGCGCGCCCACCCGATGAAGAACACCCATATGGTTATAGCAAAGCCGAATATTTTTCCAGCGGCGTGGAAGGTGGTTTGATTTTGATAGCCGCTGTCAGCATTGCTTATGCGGCGATTGAGCGCTTCTTAAATCCCAAAGATATTGAACAGACGGGAATCGGTTTATCGGTATCCATTGTCGCTTCGGTAATTAATTTTGTGGTGGCAAGAATCCTGTTGAATGTAGGGATAGAGGCAAATTCAATCACCCTTGAAGCTGACGCGCATCATTTGATGACCGACGTTTGGACCTCGGTTGGGGTAACCATTGGTGTTGGATTGGTGGCACTGACGGGATGGAAACAGCTTGACCCAATTATCGCTCTAGTTGTTGCGGCCAACATCATCTGGACGGGATTTCAATTGTTGAGGCGGTCGGCGCTTGGGCTACTCGACCGGGCATTGTCGCCACTTGACCGCGAGGCGATAGATGCGATCTTTGAAAATTATCGCAATCAAGGTATCGGTTTTCATGCCTTAAGAACCCGACAAGCCGGGGCGCGAAAATTCGTTACCGTACATGTTTTAGTACCTGGAAAATGGAGTGTCCAAAAAGGCCATGACCTCGCCGAACAGATCGAAGAAGAGATTCGCAAAGCCTTAACGGATGTCACCATCACCACTCACCTGGAGCCAATAGAAGATCCCGTATCCTTCAATGATATGGAATTGGACAGAACTGAAAATAGTTGAAAATTTGCTGAAATATTGATGAGAAAATTAGGGTAAAGTTTAAAGGGAAAATAAGGAAAAAAAGGAAGCATCGAACATCGGGCGGCTGTCATAGAGTTGCAGGTAGTGGATACTGCCACACGAATATCCTTAAGATTCTATGAGTGTCATCCGCTCGCCCGCTAATCCAAGGCATAATAGGTTTTGTGAGGTATCATGCGAGCAAGTACAGTGCTCTCACCAGAGCGGCAATGGGGTTTAACGGCAGCGCTGGTCGCTCAAGAGTTCGAGCCCTATGAGTACGGTTTGGTCAACCAGCGATCGGGTTTTCCGATTTACGATGAACGGCCTTTGCCTGGCGCCATATTCTTATGCCAAGCCCGCCGCACAACTCGATTGTACAGGCGCGGCGATGTCTTCGTTGCCAATTATCATGCTAACGACATTAGGCAGCCGGTTTGGGGTGTCTCAAGCCGCGGGTATCACCTGCGCTACTACTGGGTGGAGCTGTTCCGTCCCCGAGCGGTGCGTACAGCACAAGGTGTGTCGTTGAGCTACGAAACTAATCGAAGTCACATGAAGTGGGTGGAACTGCCGGGTGAGTTGGTTGGGAAACACCCGATTGACCCGGACGTTCGATCCTTTGTGATTGAAACCCTACGAGCAGGGGATTCCGACGGCGAGTAGGCTCGTGTATCTCGCAGGGCGGTTGATCATAAGGTAAAGCCGCCCTACTAGCAATTAAAGCGGCGCTCGATAGGCAATAGCCCGATGTGCAATTTTTCGGAAGGGAAAGTGATGATGCCGAAGGCGGGACTCGAACCCGCACGGGTCTCCCCATACGCCCCTCAAACGTACGTGTCTACCAGTTCCACCACTTCGGCATTTTCGTAAGGAATTTGTTTGTCAATGACTCGTGCGATAACGCTTCGATTCAAAAAATTATTACTTATTTTTATTGGGCTTGGCTTTATCAGTTGCCTTTTTATCTCCGGCTTTTACATCCTTGTTTTCAGCCGGTGTTGCGGCATTGGTTGCAGCCGGAGCTTGAGCCGGTTGAGCGGTTTCCGGTGTTACGGTTGCCGGTTGCTCAGGGGTTACCGGGGCCGGGGCGGTTGCCGCAGGGGCTTCCGGCGCGACGCTGTCACCCACCGATTGTTTGCTAAATAAACCGGGTACGGAAAAGAGAAAGGCAATGATAAAAAAGGTAATTGCCGCCGCAATGGTAATCTTCGCTAAAACGGTTTGGGTGCCTCGCGGACCAAATGCCGTAGAGCTTGCGCCACCCCCGCCAAACACGCCCGAAGCATCGGATTTACTTGGTTGTAACAACACAAAGATAATCAACACAAAACAAGAAATAATAAAAAGGGTCATTAATATGTAATACAACGCTTTTGCCTCTATCTGTAATTTACAATCTTTGCAAACGAACCGGGTTCAAGGCTGGCCCCGCCGACTAATGCGCCATCAATGTTTGGTTGACTCATCAACGAAGCAATATTGTCAGGCTTTACGCTGCCGCCGTAGAGAATTCGCATCTCCTCGGCAATCTGATTTCCAAATATCTCTTGAACTCTGGAACGGATGAAAGAGTGCATCTGTTCTGCGGTTTCAGGAGTAGCGGTGCGCCCTGTGCCGATAGCCCAAACGGGTTCGTAAGCGGTTATGATAAGTGACGCATCATTGAGTGTCAAGTTTTTGAACCCTTCGGTTATTTGCTTGCCAACCACGGCTTCGGCACTGCCGGCATCGCGGTCTATCAAAGACTCACCGACGCAGACAACCGGCAAAAGTCCAGCGTCAAGGCTCGCGCGAATTCGTTTATTTACAGACTCATCCGTCTCGCCATAATATTGCCGCCGTTCCGAATGTCCGATGATGGCATAACGGGCTCCGGCATCTTTAATCATCTGCGCGGAAACCTCGCCAGTGAACGCACCGTTAGCCAATTCCATCGCCACATCTTGCGCCGCTACGCCCACATTCGAGCCTTCGAGTTTATCGGCGACGGTTTTGATGGCAGTATAAGGCGGCGCGATAAATATATCGCAATGCGTGGAAGCGACAACCAGAGGTTTGAAAGCTTGCGCAAAGTCCACAGCTTCGGCAATGCTCTTGTACATTTTCCAGTTTCCAGCAATGAGCGGTCTTCGCATAATCTCCTCTACCCGTTAGGGCTTCTTCTCAACCTTCTTTTCAGTGCGGGTGAGCGCGATGTAGGCCAGTCTTTGGCTCTCTTCTTTAGTGATTTTTACGGTCGCCTCATCTGCGTCGCCCTTTTTCAATGTCCACTCATAAAATATGGCATCGTGTGTATTACTTACTATCGTCCACCCGTTACGCTTTACCGCACTAGCGTAATAAGCAGCAATTTTCTCAATCGGGTCACCGGATTGCAGAACTTGAAATACAACTATGGATTCACCCAGCGGACCATATTGCATATTGGAAACCTGAGCAGTGGGATACTTGGGAATATCTTTAATCTCACCTTTCGCGGTATCAAAGAATTTAGGCATTTCAAACTGTTTGGGCTGGGTTGAAGGCGCCGAGTTTGGTTGTACTGGTTGAGGCGTTGCGGGTTGCGATTCGGCCGCCTGGGCTTTTTTATCTACCTCAGCCACGGGGTCAGCAGGCTTATCGGCCGGTTGCGCGGTTTCGGAATCGGCTTTTACTGGCTGTTCGACCTTTATATCACTGTATGCCGGTTTGTTATTGCAACCCGCATTTGAAAGACTTAAACCCATCAGTAAGACAAATATAAAATAAGGAAACGACTTCTTCATAAAACTCCAATCTAAAATCTCTAAACTTTCTCGCTCAATGCGGCAACCCCAGGCAAGGTATCACCGGCTAAAAACTCGAGCGAGGCGCCGCCACCTGTAGAGATATGTGAGATGCGGTCGGCAACGCCAGCTTCAATGACTGCCGCAACTGAATCCCCTCCGCCGACGATGCTAGTGGCGCTGCTTGAGGCGACCGCTTCGGCAATCGCTCGTGTGCCTTTATCAAAAGGCTCTCGTTCAAACATCCCCATTGGTCCATTCCAGACGATGGTTTTGGCTTGCTTAATTTTTTCGGTGAAGGTTTCAATTGTATCTTTGCCGATATCTAACCCCGCTTCATTGGGTTTGATTTCATGAACTGAACAGTGGCGAAAATCAACTGCTGCAGCCCCACTGGCTAGCACCTCTTTATCAAGTACCAGATTGTCGGTTGGCAAAAACAATGCAACGCCACGCTCACCGGCGCGGTTTAACAAATCACGCGCTAAATCGAGCTTGTCATCCTCGACTAACGAGCGACCAATTTCCACACCTTGTGATTTCAAAAAGGTGTATGCCATAGCGCCGCCAATTAAAATCGCATCGGCAGATTTGAGCAGATTTTCAATCACCGCAATTTTGTCAGACACCTTCGCACCGCCCAGAATGACCACAAAAGGGCGATCTGGGTTTTCAACTGCCTGCCCCAAATAACGGAGTTCTTTTTCCATAAGAAATCCAGCAGCGCTTTGACTGACAAAGTGTGTGATTCCCTCCGTCGAAGCATGGGCGCGATGCGCCGTCCCAAATGCGTCATTTACATAGAGGTCTGCAAAAGCGGCAAGCTCGCGCGCAAACCCGCTATCATTTTTCTCTTCTTCTGCGTGAAAACGCACATTTTCCAACATCAAAACATCGCCCGCCTGAAGCGCCGCAACCAACCCTTTGACTTCATCGCCAATTGAATCCGGCGCCAGTTTGACTTCCTTGCCGAGCAATTCACTCAGCCTTTTAGCGGCTGGCGCGAGCGAATATTTAGCATCGTGTTTGCCTTTGGGTCGGCCCAGATGTGAAGCCAATATTATCTTCGCTCCCTGTTGAGTAGCATATTGAATAGTTGGCAGCGCTGCGCGAATGCGTGTGTCATCGCTAATCGCTTGTTGTTCATCAAGCGGTACGTTGAAGTCCACGCGTATCAAAACGCGCTTTCCTGCAAAATCTAAATCGGTGATTGATAGTTTTGCCATATGTGGAAGACGCCAGTCGGTAGGGGTAATCATTGCAAACGAATATCACGGGCTAACGACTACCGGTTACCGATAGGTGAATAAAGTCCTTTAGGTGATTAAAGTCCTTGATCTACAAGGTAGCGAATCAAATCAACGACCCTGGATGAATAGCCCCATTCGTTGTCGTACCACGAAAGTAATTTCACCATGGTTCCTTCCATGACGGCTGTGTAATCGGCATCAAGGATTGAAGAGTTTGGGTTGCCGCGAAAATCTATGGATACCAGCGGCTCAGAGGAATATTGTAAGATGCCTTTCAAATCGCCTTCGGCGGCGGCCTTCATCGCCGCATTCACCGCTTCTTTGGTTGCAGGCTTTTCAACTTCGGCCACCAAATCTACGACCGAAACATTCGGCGTTGGCACGCGTAATGAAATGCCATCGAGCTTGCCTTTCAGTTCCGGCAACACCAGACCGATAGCTTTTGCAGCGCCGGTGGTTGTCGGAATGATGGAAAGCCCTGCGGCTCTGGCGCGTCGCAAATCCTTATGCGGTAGATCGAGCAGTTGCTGGTCGTTGGTATAAGAATGAATGGTATTCATCAATCCGCGTTTAATGGTGAAATGGTCATTTAACACTTTTGCAATTGGCGCAAGACAATTGGTGGTACAAGATGCGTTTGAGATGATGTGATGCTCTGCCGGATTGTATTTGGTGTGATTGACTCCCAGCACGACGGTGATGTCTTCACCTTTTGCGGGGGCTGAGATGATGACTTTTTTCACCCCATCGCGCAGGTGTTTTTGAGCGTTTTCACGGTCGGTAAATAAGCCCGTAGATTCAATAACAATTTCTGCACCCACCGAACCCCAATCAATCTTTGCCGGGTCGCGTTCAGAAAACACTTTAAACTCATCACCATTGACGCTGATGCTGCCATCACCGGCTTTAATATCAGCATCGAGATTGCCGAGTACTGAGTCATATTTCAACAAGTGCGCTAAGGTTTTTGTATTGGTGATGTCATTGACGGCTACAAAATCAAAATCGCCGCTCCCCATAGCCGCTCGAAAGATATTACGACCGATGCGACCGAATCCATTAATCCCTATTTTGATACCCATTCACTCACCTCCTAAAGGAATCGTTTCTCACGATGGTTTATGATTTGTAAATCGTTTACAAAAAGAACTATCGAAATTATCGGATTGAACCACCGTAGTCAAGCACGATGCTAGGCAGATTTTTCAGATGCATTGGGATGACATGCTTGAACGAACAAACGATGAACCGATTCGTCGTCCGTTAGTTCGGGGTGAAAGGTAGCCGCAAATATATTTTTTTGCCGCACGAAAACCGGTTGGTTATTTAAGGTGGCGAGGACCTCAACCGCATCGCCTACCGCAATAATTTGCGGCGCGCGAATAAATACTGCTTCAATAGGGGTGTCAGAGCGGGCGAGATTGACGTTTGCAATAAAACTATCTACTTGACGCCCATAGGAATTTCTTTCAACGGTAATATCAAGAAGGTTCAAAGAAGGTTGAAGCGGATTTAATACTTCACGCGCCAGCAAAATTGCGCCAGCGCAGGTGCCGAAAATAGGCTGCTCGGATAGTGCGAATTGCCGCAACGGTTCCCAGAGGTTTTCTTCTTGCAGAAACTTGAGCATCGTGGTGCTTTCGCCGCCCGGAATGATTAAGCCAGCGACTTGCTTGAGTTCTTCGGCGCGACGCACTTCAAGGGTTTCGACACCAAGGCGTTCAAGCATTTTCTGATGCGCTGCAAAATCGCCTTGAATCGCTAAAATGCCAATTTTAATTGGTGATTTTATCATCTGTTGAAATCCGCCTTCTCTATACGCAGCAGTGCCGAATTGGCTTCAGTAAAACCGTTTTTAACATAAAACTGTCGCTTATAACTTTCACGAGTTCGTCTGGTGTGGAGTTCGATTCGTTCAGCCTTCAAATCCACGGCGAACCGTTTTGCAGCTTGCAAGAGTGCCTGACCGACACCCCGGCCTCTAGCCTGGTCAGATACTATGAGTTCGTCTATGCAGACGATGGTTCCGCCAAGCCGGAGTTGCGGCCTATGTGAAATCGTCAATAACCCAATTGCCTGAGCGATTTCATTTTCAGCCAATAAAACTATCGTTTCAGGATGGGTGATGACGGTATTGAAAATTTCCGTAAACCTTTCGCTTGTAAGGGTCAGATAACCGAGCGCGACAATCAATGAATAAGCCGATTGGCTATCATTTTCATTGGCGCGGCGAATTGTAAAACCGGTTTGCATGAGTACAAATTTCCAATCTCAAAACTCAGATTGCAAGACCCCAGTTGAAATGGAAATGAATGCTGGTAAACTGCACAAAGTTCAATACCCGTGTTTTTAATCTATACCGTAATTCAACCCGCTGCCATAAAATTACCAGCCGCGGGTTTGCAATAACTCGCTCTCCGAAAGTTTTGTGACATCCAGTCCGCGCATTGCTTCCCCTAATTCTTCGCTGGCTTCAAGGACAAGTTTTGCATCGTTGAAATGCGTAGTTGCTTTAACAATAGCGCGTGCGCGGGTTGCCGGATCCGATGATTTGAAAATCCCTGAACCGACGAATACCGATTCTGCGCCAAGTTGCATACAAAGCGATGCATCAGCAGGTGTGGCAATGCCACCCGCTGCAAAATTCGGTACAGGAAGTTTGCCATCGCGTGATACCAACTTGACCAACTCATAAGGCGCACCGAGATTTTTGGCTTCCGCCATCAACTCTTCTTCGCCGAGTATGGTCAGCCGTTTGATGTCTTTGCCGATTTGTCGTAAATGGCGGACCGCTTCAACAATATTGCCCGAACCGGCTTCGCCTTTGGTGCGAATCATTGCGGCGCCTTCGCCGATCCTTCTTAACGCTTCGCCGAGATTGCGCGCGCCGCAAACAAATGGAACTTTGAACCGTTGTTTATCAACATGGTGTTCTTCGTCGGCTGGGGTAAGCACTTCGCTTTCATCAATGAAATCAACGCCAAGGGCTTCAAGCAATTGCGCCTCCGCAAAATGTCCAATGCGAACTTTTGCCATCACCGGAATAGAAACCACTTGCATAATCTCGCGGATTTTTTGCGGCGCAGCCATTCGCGCCACACCACCTTCGGCGCGAATATCCGCAGGAACGCGCTCAAGCGCCATCACGGCTACCGCACCGGCCTCTTCGGCAATGCGCGCCTGTTCGGCATTGGTAACATCCATAATTACGCCGCCTTTGAGCATTTCGGCTAACCCTGTTTTTAAACGAATGCTGGTATCTGTCATTATTCACCTCTTCTTCATTTCCAAGGAATTGTTATTAAACAAAAATTTCACCGCGCCCGGAAATCACCACGCCGCCACCGACGCGCACATTCATAACCTCACCGGTCGCTGGTTCTGTGTCCAACTCAATGTTTAGAATGCTCGGACGCTTCATCTCAAAACCTTGTTCGCTGACGATTCGCGTGGTCGGTTGAACGTCAACTAAACGATGGCGCACAAAATAATAACCAAGCGGGCCGTTCGCGGAACCCGTTGCCGCATCTTCGGCAATTCCTTCGACTGGAACGAAGACACGACAATGAACCGTGTTTAATGGGTCAACGGTCTCTTTGG
>JBIOWC010000519.1:0-3360 GCA_044868105.1 Blastocatellia bacterium | reverse complement strand
ATGGCTAGATGACTGAGCGATTCTGCCTTATCCAAATTTCCAGTATGCATCAGGAAATAAGATTGGGTATTGTAGGTGATAGCAAGAAAGGTGCTATTTTGAGTCTTCTTCTCATATTCGAGAGCTTTTTCAAGATGAGCCAGAATAGTTTGATTCTCAGTTTCAATTAAGATACCAAAGGCCGCGATTGATTGATGGGTTCTGCCAAGCAAATCATAATCCTTCCTATCGCCCATCAAGAAAAGAATTTGATTTGAATAATGTAAGGCGGTTTTTAAGTCGCCTTCACTGGCGTGAATAATATAGAGATGGTTATAACATAAAGCGATTTCGCGCCCGCTGCCGATTCGCCGATAAGCTTCCAGAGCCGATTCGCAATAATCACGGGCAATTCGCATTTCCGAAATCTGAATATAGGCGCTACATAACCCGTAATGACAATCCCCAATCTCTTTGTCACTGCCCGTTTGATAAGCGAGGTTTAAGGCTTGATTGAGCAAGGCGATGGCGCGCGGCACATCGTTGTTGTAGCTATAAGCTCGACCCAATTGAATTTGTAAAGTGATTTGCAAGAGCTCAGGGAACCGCGCCAATTTTGCTGCATCGGCATATTTGCTGACGGTCTCCAACTGTTCGCGGTGCATGCCGCGTCTTTCAAAGGCTTCGGCGAGTTGGCCGCGAATCCGGGCTTCGTCTTGCGCCACCGCTTTCATTTTCAAGGCCGCTTGAAAATGGCCAATGGCATCTTCATAACGACCCTCTTCTTTTGCAAAGTTGCCAGCCGCTATCGCTTCTCGAACATTTTGATAAACCATGGTTTTTTTATGAGCCATAGATAATTCTTATCTTGATTAGGTCGTATAAAGAGTCAAACAAGCGATAAACCATCAGCGGTAACCTGAGATGAATGCAAGGCGCCTTCAACGGTCAATGCTAGCCTATTCTCAAGATGCGCTGTCTCAAACCAAACAGGGGTTTTCAAACAGGAGGTCAACATATATTTAACTGTGCATTTTTCGGTTTTCCTCATCAGATAAAATATCTGAAGCGTCGAGCTTTTGAAAATCGCGACGATTTATCATTAATTCGTCGGTGAGAATAATTCATCATCCATCTCATTTTCTCTTTTTACATTTCGACCATTTAGAGCCTATTGAACCGATACTATATTGGATATATGTAATTTGCTCTCTATAATCCAAACTAAGAGACATGCCTTTTTCTCGATATTCTATAAATTTTAAAGAACCTTTTGGAGATTCATATAAAGGTGCAGAATCCCCATCTCCCAAGCAGGTGTCGAATTCATAATTGGTAATTAAATAATTATTTCCAAAAGTCGAGATAGCTTGCTCTTTTGAGAGCTCGTCCGGATAGACGAACACATTTGTTATTACCTTACTATGTTGGTTCACCTGAATGGTAACTTTTCCCTGCACACCTTCAATATTGTTATAGTGGTACCACACGATTGTGCCATCCCGATTTCTAAAAACCTCTTTGTCAACTGGATTCCCTAAGGCCTTGAGCATATCTGTACTTTTGGACTTTCCCAGGGTCAGACTTTTAAATTCTGCGGCTTTCCATCTTCGTTTTTGAGGTTCCCATTTAGTCGCCGATTTTTGTAGCGTCGTCCTTTGCAGATAAACCGGTGAATGATGGGAAGGGCTATTGGTTAGAGAAAGAACCAAGATACCAAGTGCCATGAATATCTTCATTAGAAACCTCCATATTAGAACTCTGTAAACCATGAAACTCGGGGTAAAGCGGAGACTTGAGCTAATCAAGTCTCCGCTTTTTGAATTTCATGGTTTACGCTTAGATGCAGGTAAGCAAAATTAATCTATCGACAAGGGATCTGTCCATTTAGCCAGGCTGCCGGGTCACGGAAGCCTCCTAACCGAACTTCAAAATGAAGATGATATTCAGAAAATGGCTGCCCCGTTGCATTACCAGTTTGTCCGGCAAGGCCCAGCACCGTACCAAGAGCAACATTTTCTCCTTCTTTGACATAAATACCAGCTAAATGTCCATACAAGGTTTTTAGTCCACCGCCATGGTTTATAATTACAGTTAAGCCATAACTTCTTCGCCCCTTATCACGCGCAAATTCGACCTTACCCGGAAGGGTGGGGAATACAAATGGAACTGTAGTCATAAAGGTTAACGGTGGCGATCCATTAAGAACCGGGCCCGCATAGGTTGTCGTGACAGACATATCTAACCCTGTATGGTAGCCTAATTTATTTTTAGGCCGAGGATCACGGAAATTGCCGCTTCCATCTTTGGCTCCGAGACGAATATGCCCTAAGGTGCCTCGCGGCTCAAAAGAAAATCCCCAACGACCCGTGAGCGGATTTACTCCGCAGCCCGGCCGGCCATTGGGATTCTGGAAATTATTGATAACTGAAAGCCCGCTATAATCCGGAAATAGGGTGCTTCCAATATTGCTTTGTCTAAATATCTGAAACAGTGTAGGACCGCCACTGCCAAATGTCGGTTGCGAACTACTAGGCAGCCAACCCAGATTGGGCGTGAACTCGCCTAAAAAAGCTACTGCCCCTGCTGCCAGAGCCAAATGTACGCTGCCCGTCTGGATGAAAGTTACAACCGCTACAACAACGGCTCTGAAAAACGCTTGAATGACCTTCCTAAAGATGTTCTTGAGCCATCCCCAGAGTAAACCGCTGGGGTCTGTCCGATTGATTGGGTCATTGCCAACGTACGCATACAAGTTAAAACTCTGCGGATCAAGAAAGTTTGCTGCGTTCATGCCAATCGGGTCCGATTGAGTGAATCTACCTTGCAAGGGGTCGTAGTGACGATTGACCGCATAATCCAAGCCCGTCACACTGCTGCGGTCATAAGAGGTGAATCGCCGTTTCGTTGCTCCGCTGGACTCCGCATCCAGGGCGGTTCCATACGGCAACGTCGCTTGTTCAATCACTGAGCCATCGGCCGGATTGGTGACTAAACGTGTCCCCAGTCGGTCGGCGTGATGAAACTTGGTGACTTCGCTTGCACCATTCGGTTCAAGGGTCGCGAGCAGTCGCGCGCCAAGATAGATATAACTCTTGGTCCAGCGCGGCGCGCTCGGGTTGCTTGTTGTCTCCTCATATTCGGCAATCGTTGAGTCGCCATCCCACACATAGTAGATGCGATTGGTTGAAGACTCATTGCCGATTTGTTCGACAAAACGATGATTGGATGAACCATAAGTGTAAGTGATGACGGTGTTGCCAACATCATCGGTGACTTTGACCATGCGGCCAGCCGCATCATAAACCAGACGTTGCCACGCCCCATCGGCGCGTTGCATTCGCGTTTGATTGCCGGCCGCATCGTACTCCCAACCGACGC
>JBIOWC010000518.1:0-7464 GCA_044868105.1 Blastocatellia bacterium | reverse complement strand
AGCCTTTATCAAGGCCCCCCCGCATCTACACAAGAATTGAAGATTAAACCGAAAGGGACAGTCATCCAGCGCGAAGGCTTTCCGCTCAGGTTTGTCGCGGCACTCATAGACGGCGTGATCGTAGCCGTTCTCGGCTTAATCATTGCCTTCGGACTTGGGCTATTTTGGATTACGCCGATCGTCATGGGCGCCTATTATTTTACCGAGGTGTTGTTTGGCTTTACGCCCGGCAAACGCCTCCTGGGATTGATGGTGTTGAACCAGGACATCCCTGACCCTCAACCTTTAACTCCTTACGCTCCGGCCAATCAAATTGCCCAACCGAATATGGAAGTCACGCAGGACGCCTTGAAGCGGCGCTGGCAATTGAAAATCGGCATTATCTGCCTGGTCAATTTAGTATCAACCATCCTCAAACAACTTCAGGCACCCGACCCGGTCATCTGGATTTTCCAACTGCCTGCGTTATTCGTCGCTTTCGGTTGTCTTTCGATTTTCGGCATCTCGAAGCAGACCTTTTATGATAAATCATCAAAGACGGCGGTTTTTAAAATTGATTTCAGCCGGGTCCCCCAGGGCGCAGACGGGCTCTCAAATAGCGGTAAAAATTTCCTCTCAGATTTTTTTGCCAGAGTCATTCACTTCTTTAAGACCAGCTCCGGCATCTTCGATAAAAACGGGCAGCTTTCCGTCGAAGGGCTTTTACTGTTTCCCTTTCGCCTGATTAAGGCGCGATTTAAAGCCTTTGTCCGTGGCTTTCTGATTGGCACGGCTATTCATTTTCTCGCGGTCGCTTTGAGCGGCGGTTATGATGACGTGTCGGCTTTTCCCACCAGCCTGGTGCTGCCGACGGCAAAATCCATCTATTTCCCGGTGGCCTCGGCAGTTTGGATGGTCGGGGGATTTTTGATCTCCTATTTCCGCACGCGCCGGTCGGCAAGCAAAGCTCAGCCGTTTAAGGCAACGGCGGTCTTCATTCCACTACTGCTCACCATTGGTTGGTATTTGCTGCTCAGTAAATTTGGCTTTGCCGATGACGGCGGTTTATCGGAAATGGCTGCCGACCCGACGAATCTCATCGGTCAAGGCGGCATCAACTTAGCCGGTCAAAGCGCCGGGCTTGGCGGCGTGCCCACAGGAATTGGCACGGCCACCGGGGGCGCTATTCCACCGCTTGGCGGTGACGATGAAACCGGCGGGACATCAAGCGAACAACTCTCGCCTTATGCAAGCTATCAGCCTTCGCTTTATCCCAGCCCGCAATCGTCCTATGCTTCACCAACCTCTTTCATTCAGCCCAGCCCCAGCCCGACTGATTTATCTTCATCCGAAGCGCCGTCACCCACCTCATCCGAAGCGTCGTTACAAGGATCATCCGATGCTTCATCTCTGACATCATCAGAGACCTCGTCCGGGCAGTCATCTCAATCGCCGGGGTCTTCCGAATCATCAAATTTAAGCTCACTCAGTTCCCTTTCGAGTTCTCTATCTTCGAGTTTAAGTTCGTTGAGTTCAACGTCTTCGGAATCGCAGTCGTCAGGGTCTTCATCACTGAGCAGTTCGCAGTCCTCTTCCCTCTCATCGGATAGTTCCGATGCTTCGTCGTTGTCATCCGTAAGTTCGGATTCCTCTTCGCTTTCTTCCGCCAGTTCGGAATCTTCATCACTCTCGTCGGCCTCAGATTCATCGGCTTCCGACAGTTCTAGTCTGTCGTCGGATTCCTCCGCTTCGATGGTCTCTTCATTATCTTCCGAATCTTCGCAAAGCAGTGAATCGAGTTCCAGTTCTGCGGATGGCACCTATCATATGACAGACCTCTCGGTCATCACGAAGATCACGGGGCCTGGCTATCCGAACGACCCGCGCGGTCGCACGGTACGCGTCTCTTTCACGCTAAACGCGACCTTTGCCAACAACACCGGCGATTATTTGAATTACAAGAGCAGGTTTTATACCAGCGGCAGTGGTTCCGAATTGACGATGGGGCAGACCGGGATTAACGGAACCGAAGCCGCTTACGCCTGGAGCGACGTGTTGAAGCCCGGCGAAAAAGTCCGCGTGGTTTTCTGCGTCTATCAGGCGGGCAAAGAGGAAAGCTGTCTGGTCTGGAACGGAGTCGTCGAGGAAGATGAATTTCAATCCGATGAACTATACCCGACAGGGCTTTATGTAACCCCGACGATTGGCGAACCGGTGCCCAATTCACCATTCGGTGAAGTTTACGTAACCATCAATTCCCGGTTGACTCTGGTCAACAAGACGCATGACACCGTGCATATGACGGGCGGCGTCTATACCCGAGGCGGCGTTTCACCTTTTGATATCGCCACTCTCAGCCCTTCAATGACCGAGGTTGATTTCCCGCAAGCCATCGAGATGTTAGCGCCGGGCACCCAGGTATTGGTCATCGTTTGCATTTCACAACCACAGCGCGGCATCCCTCCACAATGCCTGCGCTGGCGTTGGACGGTGGGCAAACCGGTTTCGGCAGCTACGTTGTCATCCCCTGAGGCTTCACTCACTCCGAGCGCGTCGCCGTCACTGGAAAGTCATTCGCCATCCCTTGAAAGTCTTTCGCCCTCACCATCGAGTCTGTCTTCTGCAACCCACGAATCATCCTCTTCGGCGCTCAGTTCCGAGTCTTCGATGGCTTCGAGTTTGTCATCGTCAAGCGCATCGAGCGAACCATCATCCAGTTTGAGTTCGAGTTCGTTATCATCTGCGTCGAGTTCATCCCGTAGTCCAAGTTCAAGCTCGCTTTCATCAAGTTCGAGCCGCCAAGCATCCTCGGCGAGTCCCAGCCCGTCACCTTCTTCGAGCGCCTCTTCGTTGTTGCCGGATGAGCGTTGGGATTGCGGAGAACGAATTCACGCCCTCGACCAATTGCTTGACCAGGCGATTAACCAGATGCGGCAAAAGATTGACGAGCGCAATCGCATCGCCTTAGAACTCGCGGACATTATCGCTGAGCGCGCCGATTGGGATTTAAAAACGATGCAGGCCGACCTGCTCTTTTTAAAGGGCGAACACGAGATGATTGGCAAAGTCGGCTGGGGCATTACCAAAGGAATTGGTTGGAGCCTGTTTGCAACTGGTGTGAGTCTGATTCCAGGAGGCGCACCGGTTGCCTGGGGAATACGCGGCTGGCGCGGTTATGAAGCCGGAAAATTGATCCATGATGAATGGGAAACTATTAAACGCGTGCCGGACTTACCCAAACTCTATGAATTTCGAAGAAAAGCTAAGGCTGCTGCCGAGTGGTGGAGCAATCATTGGCTCGGACAAATTCATGATTTAGAAGCGAAAGTGCACCGACTTGATGCTGAAATTGATGGCATGCGCAGCCATGTAGATGAGTTGTGGAGGCATAGAGAAGAGGCCTATCAGGATTGCTGGAGGCGCGGTCAATTGCCGCCCGGCACCTGGCATCGCCCCGCGCCGCAATACAGTTTCGATAGCGAAGGCAAAATCATCGGCGTTTTCTGAGGTTTGCCTGAACCTGTGAATCCCCCTGTTGTCCAGAGGTTAATGGTGAAGGAGTAGTTATGACAGTCATGGAGATGAGAGAGGCGATTTTAGCCTGGTGCGCGCAGAACGAAAATTTATCCTTAGCCGAATCGCGCAACCCGAAAGAGCTACAGGTCCAACTAACGGGCTTCGGTTTGCAATCCATCCTCATCGCGGTAAGCTGGCAAGCTGATGTCGCAGACCGTTTGGTCATTCATCACACGCTGACCGCTCCGGCGACGACCATCGCGGCGCTGCCGGGTGATACGACAGAAAGCAAACAGACCTATTTCACGCGCACCATCCGGGAACTCAGCTTTACCCATAGCGGATTGCTCCATTGCCAAACCGCATATTCAAACGACGCGCTTGAAGTATTCATCAGTCTGCCGCTATTTAGCGACGGGTTTAACCGGCAGGTGTTTTTAAGCAGCCTTGGCGAACTCGCTAAAGTCCGCGAGCAGGTGGACAGCCTGCTCAAGCAATGGCAGGAACAGGCGGATGAAATTAGCCGTTTTGAAGCGGCAATCCAACAAAACATTTTGCCTGCGCCTGAAAGTTTTACGCCAGCGGCGGTCATGACTTGTCCCGCTTGTCAGGCAAATAATCCTCCGTCAAGCAAATTCTGCAATCAATGTGGACAACCCATCGGCTGCCCGGCTTGCGGGTCTGTGGTTATGATAGGCAGCAAATTCTGTAATCAGTGTGGGCATCGGCTAATTAAGTCTGAGTAACGCTTCAATGAATAAACCGGTCAACATTCATTTCGGTCATGGGCTTGGCGATTGCGTCTATTTCGCGCACCAACTGCCACTCTATGTGCGCCGCGGGTACGACATCACGCTCTCTTGCGCTCCCGACAAACGAATTTTGTTCGAACCCTGCGGCATCGCGCTGACTCACGAAAGGCGCGGCGCGCCGCAGGTTTCGTGGGATGAATCAAGCCCGGTCGGAACGCTCACGGCCGGCAATTATTACGTCTGCAATAAAGCCGGCAGCAACATCGGCAAAGAGCCGATGCCGTTTATCGGCTCGCCTAAGATCTTGTGGAAAGAGTTCTGCGACGTACAGTTGGATATATTCCCTTTTATTCCCGAAGCGGATAGGCTCGAGGCCAGAAAGTTCCTGCAATCTTTGCCCCGCCCCGTCGTCCTTCTACACACGGTCGGCAACTCATTTCAGCAGACCAAGAGTCTGGCGGACGACTTTACGCTTGAGCTTTATCAAAAAATTTTAGACCGCTTCGATGGCACCCTGGTGCTGCTCGATTGGGACAACCGTGTGCAGAGGCTGGCCAGTTACCGCGTCAGACATCTACCCGACGATTGGAAGCGTATTGATACTGCAACTTTGATTGCGCTCATCGAAGAGGCCGATTTGCTCGTCGGTATTGATAGTGGTCCCCTTCACCTTGCCCGATTTACCCACACACCGGCCATCGGCATCTTTCCTCACACATATCACTATCCCGCGCGGGTAACGCTTCCACGCGCCAATCAATTAGCCATCGTGCCGCGCAACAGTACCATTCAATGGAACCAAAAAGCGCGAATCGCTTACAACATCGTCCATTGCGACGGCAACTCGATTACCACCGAATTCATTGCCGACAATGTTGTAAATATGTTGAGCGAGCCGCGCTATTTAAACGCACAACAGATCGGTGCGGACGTTCAATTGCAACAGTTCATCTTTGATTTCGAGCGCGGCTACGGTAACGGGCTGAGCCGGTATGTTGACCGCCACCGCAGCTACGACAAACTATTCAAACTGATTAGCGAAAGATTTATGAATCCTGAGGTTGTCGAAACCGGTTGCGCTCGCGGCGAAGAAGATTGGCGCGGCGCAGGTTACAGCACCTATCTTTTCGGGGCTTATCTTGAGCGCGCAGGCGGAAAGTTATCTTCGGTTGACATCAACAAAGACTATTGCGACTTTGCCCGCAAGGTGACCGATGAAATGTCCTGTGTCAATATTCATTGCGATGATTCGGTGCGCTTTCTAAATAATTTCAAGCAGCCGATTGACGTGTTGTTGCTCGACAGCCTCGACACCGAACAACCGGGTTCTCACCAGCATGCGCTCGCGGAAACGCAAGCCGCGTTGAAAAATCTGCACCAACAATCCGTCATTATTTTCGACGATACGGTCTATCGCAATCGCGCCTTCACAGGCAAAGGCGCACAGGCTGTGCCCTATCTTTTAGACCATGGTTGGGAGATTATCTATTCCGGCTATCAAACGATTTTGCAGAGAAAAACCGTCGTCC
Organism: Blastocatellia bacterium; assembly: GCA_044868105.1. Lineage (GTDB taxonomy): Bacteria > Acidobacteriota > Blastocatellia > UBA7656 > UBA7656 > JBFMDH01. The sequence goes on along the minus strand of JBIOWC010000518.1, from coordinate 1,688 downwards.
AGATAGCCAGTCAGCCGCGCAAACTAATTCTAAAAAATCACCTCAGTCCCGGCGATATCATCACCCTGACCGCCGCCGTGCGCGACCTGCATTTAACTCATCCCGGCAAGTTCATCACTGATGTCCGAACCTCTTGCGCGGCGCTCTGGGAGAACAACCCCTACATTACGCCGCTCGACGAGACCGACGCAGAGGTTGAAGTCATTCAGTGTGAATATCCTCTAATACACAAATCGAATCAGGTCCCTTATCACATGATTCATGGCTTTCGATTGTTTCTGCAGGACAAATTGGGCGTGACGATCGAACCGCACGCTTTCAAAGGCGACATCCACTTATCGGCGAAGGAGAAGAGCTGGATGTCACAGGTCGAAGAGACGGACGGAATGGGAGCGCGTTTCTGGATTATCGTGAGCGGCGGCAAATGGGATTATACGGCCAAGTGGTGGGACCCGGCGCGCGCCCAAACCGTGGTTGATTACTTTCAAGGGCGCATCCGTTTCGTGCAATGCGGTGAAGGGCATCATCAGCATCCCCAGTTGGACGGGGTCATTGATTTAGTCGGCAAGACCGATTTACGCCAGATGGTTCGTTTGATGTGGCATGCCGACGGGGTAATTTGTCCGGTGACCATGTTTATGCATCTGGCGGCGGCCGTTGAAACCAAACCCGGCCGACCGCTGAATCGCCCTTGCGTTGTCGTAGCTGGCGGCCGCGAGCCTTCGCAGTGGGAAGCCTATCCGCATCATCAATTTTTGCATACCAACGGAGCTTTGCCGTGTTGCGATAACGGCGGTTGTTGGAAGAGCCGCGTCGAGCCGCTAAACGACGGGGACGAAAAAGATCAGAGCCTGTGTTTGAGACCCGTGACCCTAAAGAGCGGGCGCAAACTGCCCGAGTGTCTGGACATGATTTCTGCAGCCGATGTCATACGGGCCGTGGAAAATTACCTCAAATTCGAGACCTCACCTGAAGGTGGGATTATTAAAGCAGATGAACCCAGCGGGAAATTTGGCTTGCCCGCAGCCCTCAGCTTAAAGAGCTGTCCACATTGCGCCGCCCTAATGGACGGTGATGAACATTTTTGCGGCGCCTGTGGGCGGAGGTTAAATCAATTGCTGAAGCAGCCAGAAGCCATCGGCATCTAACCTGTGTCATCCTTTGGCACGTTCAATGCCGCGACGGAGAATAAACGATGCAGTGTCCAAATTGTAAAACCGAGCTAGAACCCGGCGAGTCTTTTTGTGGAGGTTGCGGACAGGCCGTAACGGCGATCGAACCGCCGACGGTTGCCAACACCCCGTCAGTTTGTGCGACGTGCGGCGCGGCGCTCAGTCCGGGTAAGAAATTCTGCGGCGCGTGCGGGCAAGCGGCTTTGCCCCCCACGCCGATGCCACAACTCTGCCCGAATTGTCATAAGCCCTTAGGCAAGAGTTTAAAGTTCTGTGAAGAGTGTGGCGCAGCACTCGATATAGCGGCTGCGCAATCTGCAACCTATCAATCACCTCCCGCCACTTTTCATCCGCCAATTCAACCGCCGGCAACGCCAAAACGGAGCGCTCTCCCTTACGCATTGGCCGGCATTCTAGGGATAGCGGTGCTAGCGGTTCTCGGTTATGTTGGTTATCAGTATCTCTCCGGTTCCGGGCAATCGTCCGGCATTATCATCCCGAAGACGGACATTCCCC
>JBIOWC010000517.1:0-6730 GCA_044868105.1 Blastocatellia bacterium | reverse complement strand
CGAGCTGGGCGTCGCTTTGTTCGCTTGCGGAATCGGATTGGTGGTAGTTGGTTTCGCCGGTTGTACAGCTTTAGCTGCATCATTATCAATGCGCTGTCCGGCGACTTTGATTTCCGCGCTCTCGGTTCGCGTTGCTAATGTCGCTTCAGCGGGTTTTGCTTCCGTCGGATTTTTTTCGATTTCGGCTTTGGCGCGCGCGCGTTCATTGCGGGCGGCCAGCTGGTCGCCAATCGTGATAACCAGGGACGCGCCTTCGCGTTCGACTTGATAAGGCATCTGCGATTTGGCATCCACGACGACGCGAACGACATTGGCGCTCGGTTGACCAAGGCGAACTTTATCAACGGAAGCTGCGCCGACTGTCAGCGGTTTGCTGCTCGCTTGATTGCGAACCCCTGTAATATCCACCACGATGCGAAAGGGATTGGTCAGCACAAAATCTTTGAACTGGGCATTGCCATCGGCTTCAACGATGATGCGAGCAAAACCGTCGCCGGCTTCCGAACGCACATTGCGAATCATGGTCGCAGGTTTCGTAGACCCAGCGTAATCGGTCGCCCGTTCGGTCTTTTCGGCGCTGGCAACATTGTTGTTTACGGGTTTGACAATCGTCTCAGGCTGAGTGGTTTTAACCGGCGTTGGTTCGATAATGGCGCTGCCGGCGATGGGCGCCGGTTCAACGTGAACGCCGGGCTTGGCAACCACGGCTTTTTTGCTTTCCTGGGCCGGCGCTTTTTCGGAGGCGATTTCGATCACTAAGGTATTGCCTTGCAGCACAGATTTGTCCGTGGTCTGTCCTTGAACCTTGATCTCTATGCTGGTGCCGAAAAATTTTGAAGCGTTGGGTGTGGCTTGCGCTTTGCGAATCGCTATCGTATCTACGGCCGCGCTTTTGACCGAATACCAGGGGGTGAGTTGCGATGCGTCCCCGCCCGGAAGATCCACGACGATTAAATTCGCGGCTGGCTTGAAAACCGTGTAGAGAGGAGGCGAATTGGACTCTATCGAAATTCGGGTTAATGAACCAACAGTTTCAGTTTTGAGTGAAACCAGATGAAAAGACGGTCCTTCTTGCGGAACGCTTTTTTCAGTTTTCGGTAGCGCAAATGCCCACGTATTGGCTATCACCGTGAGCAGCAATATAGAAGTAACGAGCCTCCTAGCTATCATAAACTTTATCTCCCCTCTCATATTTAGGTGAAGAAGACGTGCGATTGAGGGAGCAACCACCACTACCATCCGCTTCATTTTGTTTGTTATTTCAATTAATTTGTTTTGGCTGTTGTGCCGGGCTGTTTGGCCACGACGTTTTCCAGTTTCACCTGTTTCCCATCCGGATTTACCTGATAGGTCTCCTGTCTGAAGGTGACCTTGGCGCCCGAATCGCTGGTGTCGCTTTCGATTCTGAGAACCTCGCAGTTATAGCAACGCGCGCCGCGCCGGATAAAGAAGGTCGAACCGGTCGGCACGGCGCGCACAAAAGCTCCAAATCCCACGTCGTCGCGGAACACGCCGATAATCTCTAGTTCGTTGACCAGGTACTGCATCACCGGACTCGGTTCAGGTCGGCCCTTGTCGGCATATTCGTCGCTCAACTGTTTGAACTTGGCGCGACGCTCTTCAAGGGTTGGAAAGCCGACCGGTCTGGGTTCTTTCGGTTTGCCCGGTACGCCGCCTTTTGGTGGCGGCGGTTTGACCAGTTTTTTGAACGGATCCTTGTTTGCCGGAACATACGGTTTAATGGTATCGCTCGCGGGTCCGAGATACTCTTTCTTATTGGTTTGCACAGCCGGTTGTGGCTGCTGTTGCCCGAACGCTTTGGCAGCAAATAGCGAAAGCAACAGTAAAGCGGCGGCGGTAAAAATCGTGATTTTTGTCCGTCTATCGACATCCGTTCTTTCGTTTATGGCAAGCGATTTTACTTTTGCAATTTTCTTTTCCATCACACTACTCCCATTTTGACTCTGGTTACTTGGGTTGATTGGCTGGCGGTGTCGCCTGTCCCGGTTGGGCGCCAGGCGTACCCGCTGCGGGCGCCCCGGCGGTGGGCGCTGGCGTTCCACCCTTATTCGTCAATTTCGCCAGGTTATCGGACGAAATAAAGAATGCCGTGACGACAAACGACGCATTGATTGAACGACCCGCGAGTTGCGCCGGGTCTTCGGCTTGTTTGACATCCACATCCGTGACGCTGACGATGCGTTTATAAAAGCCTAAATCCGAAAGAAACAGGCCCACGTTGTCATAAGACCCGGTGAGCTCCACTTGAATCGGTTGCGCGGTGTAGATTTCCGAGGGTACGGCGGTTATCGGCGCGAATTTTTTGAGTTCAAGCTTTCTCGATTTCATCAAATCTTTAATGCTGTCGAAGACTTTGGTAATTTCCACCTGGTCGGGAAGCAAATCGCGCAGGTTATCCATTTCGGCTTGCTTCTGGCGCAAGGTCTCTTCGGCGGCCGCCAGGTTCTGTCTGATGATGCTGGCTTGCGCATTCTTGGCTTTCAAAGTTTGAATTTGCTGCTCAATCTTCACGGTCTCGGCTCGCGTATCGCTATAGAGCATGGTGTCCGAGGCATAAACCAGAAGCGCGACCAGCGCAATCAAAATCAACATCTGGTAATACCAGGCTAAACGAGTGAAGAAGTTTCCACCCTCTTCGGTTTTGGTAATCGTTGCTGCAGCTGCTGCCATAATCGTTCCCCCTATTTACTCTCTGGCTTTTTCTCGTCGCCTTCTGCGCGAGGCTTGTTGTAATCACAATTAATCGTAAATTTGAAAATGCGAACCGTGTCTTTCTCGTCGCCTTCCTTCTTCTCATGCTCTTCGAGTTTAATCTCAGAGCCTTCAACAACCGGCAAGACGTTGGTGAACAGCCCGTTCGAGAATTCCAACTGACGGGCAAAATCCGCGACCACCTGTTCGTTAAGTGAGGTGCCGATGATTTGCAGTTTGGTGCCTTTCTGCGTAATGGAAGCCAGTTTGAAATCGGCGGTGCCGCCCGGCATTCGTTCATTGATTGCCGAAAGCATGGCGACCGGGCCTTTCTGTTCGGCGCGCAGTTGTTTGATGAGTTTGATGCGCTCTTCAAGCTGTTTCAACTCGTTTTCCAGGTCGGTCTTGCGCTGGATGTCAGCTTCGAGTTGTTTGGCTTGTTCCTGTTCACGGTCAAATTCGGCTTTCACTGCCGCGTGCGCCCGGGTCGTCCACAGATGGTCAATGCCAATGGCAAACAAAGCAATCACCAGGGCGCTAATCAACATGAAGATTTGCTGCCCGTGTTTTGCCGCGACGCGGGTTTTTTGAATGGTTACACGCTGTTCAGCGGTGCCTTCCAGCAGGTTTACTCTAATCATCTTGCCACCTCCGCGACGCGAACCGCGAGACCGACGGCGACCGCCATATTCGGCGACAGTTCGCGCATATACTCTTCATCAAATTTCTTGTGGTCGAATTTGATGGAACGAAACGCATCAAAGCGTTCAACCGGCATCTGGAATTTTTCCGAAAGGTAATTGACCAGGTTCATCACTTTCGATGAACCGCCGGCAACCAGCATGCGGTCAATGTTCGGCGAATCAACCGCCGTGGCGCGGAAGAAATCGAGGGTGCGCGAAATTTCAAGCGCCAGCATTTCGGTTACCGAATCAATGGCCGGCATCGCGTCTTCCACCGAATGTTCCGTCCCGAAGGCCATCCCGCGTTTGAGCGCTTCGGCTTGCTCGAACGTCATGTTGAACTCTTTTTGTAGAAGGTCAGTGTATTGATTGCCGCCCGCCGAAATGTCGCGGGTGAAAATTGAAGCGGTGCCGCGCACGATGTTGATGGTCATCACCGAAGCGCCGATGTCGAGTAGCGCGACTGTGAGATTGGCCGGCGGGTTATAGTTGACTTCGTAAGCGTTCTGCAAAGCGAACGCATCAACGTCAACAATCACCGGTTGTTTTCCGGCCTGGGAAATGACCTGCGTAAACTGGGCAATCTTGTCGCGTTTGCAGGCCACCAGTAAGACATCCATGCTCTGACCGCTGGCATCGCGCCCCATCACTTCGTGATAAAGATTTACGTCATTAATATCGAATGGAATATATTGCTCGGCTTCCCAATGAATCTGTTCATAGAGTTCTTCATCGGGCATCGCTGGCATAGTGATTTTTTTAACGATAACGGCGTGCCCTGATAGCGCGGTGGCGACTTGTCCGGTCTTAATGTTTTGCTCGGCCCATACGCGATTGATGGTGTCGCTGACGTGATTGAGGTCAATGATATGTCCGTCTACGATGGTGTCTGATTGCAGGTTTTGGTGAGAGATGTGCATCAGTTCAAAGCCGCCGCGCGCGGGTTTAAGTTCTACGGCTTTGAGCGCGGTTGAACCGATGTCCAATCCGACTACGCCTCTTTGTTTATTACCAAACAAACCCTCTAACATAGTGTTCCCCTGTGGCGATTTGCGTTTCCTGTTTTTCAAAAGACGAAGAAACCAACGCCGGTTTCCAACAGAACCTTAGGGGCTATGTGAATCTTAAATTTGAGATGTTGTCAGATAAGAAAGGGGCGGCGCTTAGGGGCGATGTTGATTCTTTTATGAAGAATGAGGTTTCGGGAGTACGTTGTTTGTTTTTGCTTTTCTATTCCACTCTTCAATCAGGACTCAAACATCAGATTGACACTTCTTCCAACGCTCACATTTCTAACACCCACCTATAACCATGTCAACACTAATTTTCCGCAAGATTTTACAGGGAATTTTAACCTCATAAAGATCGGTATTTTGGGCAGGTTTCAAGCCCCTGGTTTGACTCGACAGATTTGTCGCAATAGAATTTTTTGGTTGCCCAGGTGGCGATAATTTATTGGTAAAAAGGTCCATCACAGATTAATTCAGACCGCTAGCCTGTTGAGGGAATCTTTTGTGCGCCTTTTGGCGTAGGAGACTCTAGTCAACAGGCGTATTTGTCTTTGCCGCCTATTGAAACTAAAATCAATAAATTGAAACAGGTTATTTTGCGATAAGAAAAGAGAGACCATATTATGACAGCGATATTTAATAAAGTTGCAACCAAGATATTCGGCAGCGCGAACGAACGACTCTTGAAACGCTTATGGCCCATCGTTGACGAAATCAACGCCTTTGAGCCACAGATGACTAAGCTCAGCGATGAGGAGTTACGCGCCTATACGGATAAATTTCGAGAACAGATTGAAAGCCATGTATCGAAGTCGGAAATTACCGGCACCTCGCTTGAAGAACAACAACAATCATTAAGAAGAGTGATTGATGAGGTGCTTGATGACATACTGCCCGAAGCCTTTGCCCTGGTTCGTGAAGTTTCGCGTCGCACCACCGGCAGCATCAATTTGCCGGGCGAGTATGACGGGTTGCGCCATTTCGATGTGCAACTCATCGGCGGCATGGTTTTGCATCGCGGCATGATTGCCGAAATGAAAACCGGCGAAGGTAAAACGCTGGTCGCCACCTTGCCCGCCTATCTCAACGCGCTTGCCGGACGCGGCGTGCATATCGTCACGGTCAACGATTACCTCGCCAAACGCGATTCCGAATGGATGGGCAAAATCTATCGTTTCCTCGGCCTGAAAGTCGGCTGCATTCAACATGACATGACGGACGAAGAGCGCAAAGAGGCTTATGGATCTGACATCACGTATGGAACCAACAACGAATTCGGCTTCGATTATTTGCGCGACAACATGAAATTTGACCCGGCAGCGATGGTTCAACGCGGTCACTTTTACGCGATTGTTGACGAAGTTGACTCCATCCTGATTGACGAAGCGCGAACTCCGCTCATCATCGCCGGTTCCTCCGAAGATTCGACCGAAAAATATTATGTTGCCAATGAATGTATTATCCGTTTGAAAGGCGAACAGAATAAACTGCTGGCGGAAATCAAAAAGCAGGACGGAGATGTTGATTTAAAACAAGACCCGCGCTTGCTCTATCACGTTGATGAAAAGCAACACCAGGCGACGCTCACAGAATCCGGCGTTGATATGGCGGAAAAATTCTGTCAGGTCGGCAATCTCTACGAGCCGGTGAATATGGAACTGTTGCATTGTGTCGAACAATCGCTCAAAGCGCACACCCTTTATCATCTCGACAAACAGTACATCGTCAAGGACGGCGAAGTCATTATTGTTGACGAGTTCACGGGTCGCATCATGCCCGGTCGGCGGTGGAGCGATGGATTGCATCAAGGCGTGGAAGCCAAAGAGGGCGTGAAGATTGAAGCCGAAAACCAGACGCTGGCGACCATCACCTTGCAGAACTATTTCAGAATGTACGCCAAGCTTGCGGGTATGACCGGTACGGCGGAAACCGAAGCTTCAGAATTTGCCAACATCTATAAACTCGATGTCGCGGTCATTCCACCCAACCGCACCAATCAGCGCAAGGATTTTTCCGATGTCATCTATCGCACGGAGCGTGAAAAATGGGATGCGGCGGCCAAGGAAATCAAACAGCTTCATGAAAAAGGTCAGCCGGTGCTCGTCGGCACGGTATCGGTTGAAAACTCGGAAATCCTGGCCGACAAACTCAAGAAGATGCGCGTTCCACATAATGTTTTAAACGCCAAACCGGAACACGCCGGGCGCGAAGCCGACATTGTCGCGCAAGCCGGTCGTAAAGCTCAGGTGACGATTGCCACCAACATGGCCGGTCGCGGTACGGACATCTTGCTAGGCGGCAACCCTGAATTTTTAGCCAAGCAAT
>JBIOWC010000516.1:0-7016 GCA_044868105.1 Blastocatellia bacterium | reverse complement strand
TTTAGGATAAAGAGAACCTTGGTTCTGGTCAACATGAACCCTTCTGGACTGAGGCCGACTTTTCTATTGAAATTCAATAATTTGTGTACGTAAATGAGCCCATGAAAAGCAAACTGCTGAAAGTCGGACTGCCCCTACTTGTGGTTTCGGTTTTAGCCAGCGCATCTTTGTGGCTCAGTAAAACCGGTTCTGCGCAACAGAAACTTGCCGAAGGCGTGAAGCAATCTGAGCGGGTCTTTGAGCAATACGTGCGGGCCGATTATCGCACGGCTAAAGAAGCCATGCTTAACCATATACGGTACCTTGATCGCTTAAGCGCCGAATCCGGGCGTCCGGCTCACAATCCATACGCCGTGGATGCGATGAGTTGGACGGTTCGCCTGGCCAACCTTGAAGCAAAAAATCAGGCAAGCGAAGCGCCGCAGTACCTGCAAGACGCTTGTTCACGGTGTGAAGAATTGAAATGGGCGGATTGCTCAAGCGAAAAGCTTCGCGCCGAAGTAGAGCGCCTGGATAAAATATCTCTCGCACAATTGAAAAACCCTTAGCGGCCAGGGCGTGGTTCAGTGAATGACTTGCGGAGCCTGCGCAATATTGCAAGGAATCTCTATAACCGTATAGCGTTTTTTCAATTCATTGATTGCATTTTGTTGGCTTTCGAGAATCTCTAAATAGTCAGCGGGCGGATTGCCCCAGCAACCCGCGAGTCTATAGAAACGAATCTCGCGGCCCGCAGCATCTACAAGCTGGCCTTTTTGACACCGCGCTTTCATCGCAACCAGTTTATCCTTTACGGTAATCTTTTTTGCCACAGGGTCGCCAGAGCTAGAGGTTTTGGTTTCAACCGCAATGACCTCCGTGGCGTTGATCTCTTTTGGCAGACACTTTTGAAAGGCTGGCGGCGGCAGCAAAAAATTAACCGATAAATAACTTATTGAAGCCCATATAGCCAACCATTGCATAAGCCTTCCCCCGACGTTGCAGTCTTAATCTAAAAGTTATAGCCATCCCACCTGCAACACTCTAACAATTATCTTCGTGTGTGATGACCCCCGCTCAGCGAAAGATTACCGACTGATTATCAAACTAAAAAAAGGCGACGAGAAAATCCCATCGCCTTTTATAATCGCAAGCTTTACTTGAAGGTGCTACTTCAATCTGCCGGTCGGATCGCCCAGCAAGATCCAGGTGCGGCGAACATCCGTTTCGCGGGTTTCGCTCTTGGCGCGCATCATCGCATCACCGAGGCGCAACCCGGATTCGTTAAACAACAAGCGGTAAAATTGTTGATTCAACAAACTCTGATCGCCCGGTGTGGTCATTCCCGATGACGTCCATACAGCGATAGCGCCGCCGCGCTCTGATTTCATCAATGATTCGGCAAGACTATCGAGCGCCGGGTCTTGATAATAACCATTCAAGCAGGTCATCACCACAAACAGCGACAGTTGATTGCCATTGGTAAGCGCCAGCGCATCTTCATTAGTCAGCCAATCGCCTCTCCATAAGTTCACCGACCCGTGACCGTTGTAATTGACAATCCGGGGTCCCTGATTGAGGCTCGCCATGAGCTGCTGCTTTGCGGTGACGTCGTCCAGATGACCGCGATCTATTTCTTCGACTCTGAACTCACCGGGAATCAATTCACGCAAGGCCGCATTCGAGGCTTCAAAATTATGTCCGTCATTGCGGTCGGCGACGAGCAAAACGGATTCCGATTGCGCAGCGCTGTCATAAGCAACCAGCTTGTTAATTAAGGCTTGCGCTTCTTGCGGAGTGCGTACCGGCAAGCGTCCAATGGCCAGTTCCTCTATACCATCATTGTTGAAATCCGCCAGCCAGCTATCCGATGCGGTTTCCAGATACGCCGTATCTATCAATTTCGTCGGCACCAGATCGCTATTGCCATACCCGAGATAGTTCTTTGGATCAAGGCTGCCATCGCCGACCAGCAAAACATAGCGCGGCGCTTTCTTCCAATTGCCTTTCGCATAAGCCAGGAAGTCTTTGACCGCTTGTGGAGTTTTATTGCCATAGCTGAATTCGTCGTACAGGTCTTCAACATCTACGACCGCGACGCTTAAACCCTGACTCTGGCGCAAGGCTTTCAAATTGGCGAGGCTGGCGGTGAAATCTTGATACGTAATCATCAGCATGTCGGCGCCGTTTGAGGGTTGCCGCCAATTCGATGGCTGATTGGCTTTCACCGAGACGACTTGTCTTGCGCGAGCCCCGGTCAGGGCAAACAATTTACGTTGCCCTGCCCCTACAGGTGTTGCCGAGGCTGCATAACCGGTCCTTGACGGTTTCACAGTAGCGGTAATTTCCTGCGCCGCATCTGGGTTGGTTACGTCAAATACCCGTATATCGCTTGCCGTAAATCCGTCTATGCTGATTTGTTGTCCGGCGTTCGCCGTAAGTAGCAAAGCATTGCTGTCGGCCGTATAAGTGTGTTGATAGGTGATGCGAATCGAATCAAGCAAACTCACATCGGTTTCACCACCCGCTGTCATAAGCGAGACAACATTGTTGCCCTCTCTAAGCAAGGAGGATGGAAAGGTAAAGGTGTCCGTAGCTTTTAACTGTCCGTCGAAACTGAGGCTGCCGACCGGCGCGGCATTCACCAACACTCTGACCTGATGCGGCTGTTGCGTCACGCCTTGCAGCGCTACAGCTATTTGCGCAGTTGTCGCCGCCATATAAAGATGTTGCAAGGCCAGGGTCTGCTCTACCGGTTCTCTTGCGACAACCGCGCCGAAGAAATTTTCCGCTTCACCATTGCGCAAGCTTGAGAAATATATCGTACGGTCTTTACGTTCTATGGGGTAAGCGAAGCTACCTGAAACGGTCGAGAATCCTTTACCATCGGTTTTCTGTATACGCTGTCCGGGCTGTGACCCGACAACCAACCAGTAAAGGCGCGCGTCGCTGCTGGCGGCGTCAAGCCCGACTCCGTAAAACTCTACAGCGTCGGTCGGGTCGAACCGGCCATCGGCTTCGCCTGGCACCGCGATTGGCAATTCACGTCCGTCAACCAGCAGTTGCAGGAAACGCGGGTTGACGTTTCTGTCCAACCCTGCGGCAACCAGTTCCGCTTGGGTGACGCGATACCAACCTTCGCGGTTGACTGCGAGTTTAGTTGCTGCGCCACCGGCAGCAGGAAATAGGCTTGCTGAACTTTGCCCATCAGGCTCCGCAAGTTTTGCTGCCCGTTCAACTGGCTTTGCCCCTTGACCAAGCGTCATTTGAGCCTGCGCCATGCCGATTCTGGTCAGCAAAGCGGACTGTCTAAGGCTAGCCGCGAAGCTGCCGGAGAAAGGTTTGACCGAGACCGGTCCCGTCCAGGTACTTTGACCGTTGACATCAACGGCTTCAAGCCAGTATCGCGCCGCTGCAATGGCTTGGGGTTGATCGGCCCACGCATAACCTTTTCCTGAACTGAGCGCGACTTTGTCTGCGGTGACCAGTGCCGAGCCAGCAATGATCTGAGGGTTGATTTTAATACGTTGACCAGCGTCTTCGCGGTAGACGTTATAGCCCAGATTGTCTACTTCATAAGTCGAACCCCATTGCAGAAGCACACGCCCATCGTTGGCATTTATCGCATCAAACGAAGCGACCTTTGCCAGCGTCGGTGCAGAGGTTATCGGTATCCCCTGAACCTTCAACGTGTATGGCGTGTTGGTTCCTGAGCCGGCGGCGGTGGTTTCGTTTACGATGATAACCGTAGTCGCGCCCCCGGCAAGATTGAAAGAAAGCGATTTGGGATAACCAATACTGGGACTGGCACCAATATCGGCTATGTAGTTGGTGCCCAGACTGGCCGGGTTAAAGCTGCCCAGATATGCGACAGCCTGTAAAAAGTCTGTTGCAGCCTTATCAGTCGTTAGCGTTACCGTGACGCAGGCCGTCGGTTGACCGGCAGGATTGGTCAGGGTGTAGGAATCGAACCTCCGATTTCCTGCTCCTGATGTTCCGGGGAAGGCGTGCGAAACGGCGCAGGTGCTGGCCGGGTCGGCGCGGAACAGGCGCGCTGTCTGGTTGTTAGTCGCCGTCGTCGGGAAACTGGTACTGGTTGCCGGCACGGTGGTGTCAAGCGTCGTGGTAATCGATTTACGACCTGTTTCAACTGTAAAGTTAATGACCTGTGAAGCATTCCAGCCGCCCGTATAATTGACCGTCAAGGTGAAATTAATCGTTAAATCAACGGCTGAATTCACATTTAAAGCGAAGGTAAACGGTGTCAGGTTCGTCCCTGTACCCGAGGTCGCGGCCATATCCGCATAAGCCGATGAGCCGTTTATTATGCCTACGCCGGGTGTTGTAGTAGCCAGAGTCGTGGTGATGCCTGTCGCGTTCAACAATCCCGGATTATTCAAGACGACGTTGAGCGTTGCGCCTTCGCCGCGTTCGATCAAACCGTTCAGGTTGCAACAGGTTTCCGTGGCCGTCGCCGAGCCCAGTTCGATAAAGGCTTTGCCGGTCGCGCCAAGCGATTGCAGTGCGGCATAAGGCTGGATTGTGCCGAACCCGGAATCGCGGTCTGTGCCTGCCGCTTCAATATCAAGCGCCGTCGTGGTCAGGGCGGTCTTGATCTGCGCCTGTGTAAAGGACGGATTGGCTGCTTTGATGAGTCCCGCGATGGCAGCAGCGTGCGGCGCGGCGGCCGAAGTTCCGAAGAACGGCGACGCAAATCCTCCCACGCCGGATACGGCCACGCCATCGGCCGCTGTGATGAGCGGTTGCTGCAAGACCTGCCCGCCGGTTGATGAAAAATCGCCGGGGGTGATAGCCGTACCATTAGCTTGAAAGAAAATTCGGCGCGGGCCGTCAGAGCTGAAGGTTTCGACTTTATCCGCTGTGCTGTAGAAGTTGGGATAAGGGCCAAATACCGGCGGCGGCGCGAAGTTGAACGGCGAGTAGGCTGGCGTTGCCGCCACACCATAAGCGCCGGTGGCGCAGGAATGGCCGTGCGTTTCGCTCTCGGTGCTGAAATTTAGACGCCCTCTGTTGGTGCTCAGGTGGAGGAAGCGATTGGCGGCGCCCGTTTTCTGGCGAATCACGGCGCGGTTGTTGGTGGTATTGCTGCCCGTCTGTTCGTAGGGGTCTTGCGTACCGCTCTGAATATTCGTCCCAGATGCCACTACTGTCGTTGCCGCATTGTTCAAGATAAATAAGTCGTAATCATTCGCCGAACCGCCGAGCGGGTCTGACCACGAAAGACTGACCGGGGAGGTTGCGCCGCCGCCAAGGGTAAGCAGATTATTCTGCGCGACCGCCGCTGACGGGTCGAAGTCGTGAACCAGGCCGCCGCCGGGGATAAGAGCCAGCGCGCCGCCGCTGACGAAATCGCCTTCCCAGGTGCCCGATGTGTTGTCATTTTTGTTGCCTGAATTTGCTGCCGACGAAAAATAGAGCGCGCCCGCGGCTACGACATCGTTGACGGCTTGTGTAACAACGCCGCCATTGGTATTCGTGGTTCCGACCTGCCCATCCTGAAACGGCGATTCCACAAAATAGCCCAAGTCATCAACGATGATGTCGCACCCGGCAGTGCGCAGGTCGCGGATGTTCTGCGCGAATTGGGTAATAGTGGGCAACCCGGTGGCGAAGAAAAGCTGCGCCCCCGGAGCGATGTCGTGAACAATTTCAAGCATCGCCGTGCCTTCGTCGGCTGAACCGGTCTGCCCTGCTAATACAGTCACTGTTCCAAGATCGCCCAGAGCCTGAGAAGCGGCCAGATTGACTACGCCGTTTGAGATGACGCCGATTTTGATGCCGGTTCCGTCAACATTGAACGTGCCTCGCGCGGTTGTAGCGCGATGCGTCGTATCGCCTTCAGATGCGAAGTTGCCGACGCTGAGCGTGCCATTGGGAAGAATACCGTTGGTTAATAATTCAGAGAGTTGTTCGCGCACCTGCTCGGCGCGTACGGCAAAATTCGCAGATTGCTCAAACTGATCCGACCGGCTGCTTGGCCGTTCGCGCTGAGAAACCAGGGCTTTTTGCTCCGGTTGAATAAACCGCACTTGCGAGTAATTCGCAATGGTCTCCAACTGATTGATGGGAACTTTAGCGCGGATGCTGCGATACGGTTCGGAAACCAGAAGAACTTCGCCTCCAGCGGTTTTAATTCCGGTGAGCAGTTTTTCATCGACCACATAGGCGGTGATATCAACAACCACCCGGCCATCGCTTTCAAGTCCAACATTCACTTCAAGGGTTGGAATTCCTGCGGCGATGCTCTGTCCACGATACATTTTACCGGCATAGATGAGTTGAGAATCTATTTTCTGTTGCGCTGGGGTACGCGATTCCTTTTCCGCAATCAGAGCTTCAATTTGCCGTGCGGCGGATTCGCTGATCTGGCCGTCGCCTTGCTGTACAGCCGCGCCGGTTTCCAGCAGGCCTTTAGGAAACAAGTTACTGCCTATTGCAAGGGCCATCAAACCACAGACTATTAATATCGGGCGTATCACCTTCACAAGGCTACGCGCCAATCGGTTTATAAATCCGCTAGAGGTGTTTTTCTGCATCATCTTCATGGAGTGCCTTCCTTTTTCAATCTTGATTCCTAAAACAATGGCTGATGCAAATGATTGCATTCTCAAAAAGCCGGACCTTTTCTCAGCGCTTAACTTGACTGAAGAAATTAAGTCAGCTTAATAAGAGGGCTACTATTTGCGGTATAAAAAACAGATATATAGAGGGTATTTTGCGTTAACGGTTTAGCTGTTCAACAGCTCTGTCTTTGAACTACTGAGAGTAAAACTGTCAAGCATCGGTCTGAACTTAAACCAACTGTCTTACTATTGAGATTATATACGTGGGAGCGTCATTATTTTTATGGCGAAAGGTTCAAGTTTCAATACTTAAAAACTTAAACCCAGTTGAAACGCAGCAATCTTATTTATTACTCTCGTTTAAGTCAAGCACAGTTGAATACGCAGGTGATCTCAAAAAAACCAGAGGCGCTAAGTAAATCCTGAGCTGACAGAGGAGGGTCATGCAACTTA
>JBIOWC010000515.1:0-5432 GCA_044868105.1 Blastocatellia bacterium | reverse complement strand
CAACAATGAAAAGCTGATTAAATATTTAGCCATGCATCCCCCTCAAGGTGATGGTTAACAATTCAGGAAGTATCAAACAAAGATGAGTCAACGAACCCACTGGCGCGGCTTTCTATACTAATGCCGCAAACTTTCTTCTTCAAACGAAAGTTGTCCGAAGGTGATGGCACAGACTGCGGCTCTACACTATTAAATTGGACTGATGGCATCATCAATGTACCAAATCGTATAGAGAGATTATGCAACCAATCAAAAGACTCTGGTGTCTTATTTGCAAGAAGAGTAAAACGGCGATCTCTTCTGGAGTTTTTTGATGTACGCCGTGAATACAAAACTTATAGAAGGAGAAAGAACATGAAAAAAATATTAGCTTTATCGTTTATGGCATTAACACTCTTAATGGGCAGTGTAGTGAACACCGCATCAGCAAAAACGGTTGCTGCACCGACAGTTGGAGTGGCGAGTAATAATAATGTAGCCGCTGTTGCG
The DNA here is from genome assembly GCA_044868105.1 of Blastocatellia bacterium. GTDB lineage: Bacteria > Acidobacteriota > Blastocatellia > UBA7656 > UBA7656 > JBFMDH01. The sequence continues at coordinate 4,943 of JBIOWC010000515.1, read as the reverse complement.
GCACAGCGTTGGAATCGTCGAGGACGAACTCGATTTATAACGCGAACTGTATGGGAAGGCAGACGTCTGTATCGTGTGACGTACAGGATTACTACACTTTGGAATGGTAGAACGTACAGCCAGATGGTAAGCCGTACCCGAATTCGTTAATCGAATAAACCAAATAGCTCTTTAATAACCCAGCCATGGGTAATAAAAAATGAGCCGGAAATTATTAATTTCCGGCTCATTTTTCGTTTTTATTTGCGCTGCCTGCTAGCGATTTGGTGGCATTAACTTTCGATAGCCGTTTTTAATCGGCGCATTCCCCGAATCCAGCGGTCGTAATCATTGGCTTTGCGACGAAAATATTCTGCGACTTCCGGGTGGGGCAAAATTAAAAATCGTTCTTCGCCAATTGCCTGAACCACAATTTCAGCGACCTCTTCGGGCGAAAGCGAACCGGCAACTAAAAAATTTTCACCTTTCCCGTCTTCACCTAAAAGCATTCGTGTGCGCACGCCCTGGGGGCATAAACAGGAGACCTTTATCCCGCAATCGCCATATTGAATTGATAGCCATTCGGCAAATGAGAGGGCCGCGTGTTTAGTCACCGAATAGGGCGCAGCATTGACCTGGGTCAACAACCCGGCGGCCGAAGCGGTGTTGAGTAAATAGCCTTCGCCGCGTTCAAGCATCGGCGGGATAACATAACGCGCAGCTAAGATATGCGCCATTACATTAATTTCCCAAATGCTTTGCCAATCTTCGTTCGAGACTTCCGCGCCGCCATACACACCGGCAATCCCTGCATTCGAGCAGAACAAATCTATCTGGCCGAATTTTTCGAGCGTTAGGTTGACTAGATTTTTAATATCCCCTTCGTTACTGACATCGGTTTTAACCGCCAAGCCATTAAATTTTTCGGCGACCGCTTCGGCCCTCTCAATCTCAACATCGGCAACCACTACCGCACGCGCGCTTTCGGCGGCAAATCTTTCACACAAGGCGCGACCTATGCCCATGGCGCCGCCTGTGACCACGATAACTTTATCTTTGAGATTCATTCAATCAATCCTTTGAACAGACTAGTTTTTTGTCAAAGGTGAAGTGAATAGTAGGGGCCGCCCGAATGAGTACATTTACTGTGGCTGCCCGGATCGTCCGCAGGACGATGATAGCTGGCGCCCGATTCGGGCAGGGACAGTAAGTCTACTCACTCACTTTCAATTCACGGCTGACATAACACTAATATGAAGCTGGGAGGATGAACTAAAGAGTATTGGAAATAGTTCATCCTTCATCCTACTGTGTTAAATGCTGGCGATGGCTATTCATACTTCGACAATTCCACCTTGGCAATTGCCGCGCGATGGACTTCATCAGGACCGTCTGCGAGCCTGAGGGTTCGCGCATTTGCCCAGGAGGCTGCCAGTGGGAAATCATCGCATACCCCCGCGCCGCCATGCGCTTGCAGAGCGCGATCAATCACCCGGAGTGCCATATTGGGTGCGACGACTTTAATCATGGCGATTTCGGCGCGCGCCACTTTATTGCCGACGGTGTCCATCATATAGGCGGCTTTTAACGTGAGCAGACGGGCTTGTTCAATCTCCATTCTCGAATTGGCGATGTCGGCGCGAATCGTGCCTTGTTCGGCAATCGTTTTTCCGAAAGCGACGCGTGATTTGACGCGCTTGCACATGGCTTCAAGCGAGCGTTCCGCCAATCCAATAAGTCGCATGCAATGATGAATACGACCGGGGCCTAATCGTCCTTGAGCGATTTCAAAACCGCGCCCTTCGCCCAGTAACATATTCGATGCAGGGACGCGCACATTCTCAAAAAGGACTTCGCCATGTCCGTGCGGCGCGTGGTCATATCCGAATACATTAAGCATGCGAACAATCTTCACACCCGGCGCATCCATCGGCACTAAAATCATGGATTGTTGTTTATGTCTTTGTGCTTGAGGGTCGGTTTTGCCCATAAAAATGGCAATTTTGCAGCGCGGGTCGCCGGCGCCGGAACTCCACCACTTATGACCATTGATCACATATTCATCCCCCTCGCGGACGATGCTCGAATGAATATTCGTGGCATCCGAAGATGCTACATCCGGTTCGGTCATTGCAAAACAGGAACGAATTTCGCCTTCAAGCAAAGGTTTGAGCCATTGTTCTTGTTGTTCTTTCGTGCCATAGCGCGAGATGACTTCCATATTACCAGTGTCCGGCGCAGAGCAATTGAAGACTTCGGAAGCAAACGGCGAACGACCCATAATTTCACAAAGCGGCGCGTATTCTAAATTCGTTAGACCTGCGCCATGGTCGCTTTCCGGCAGGAAGAGATTCCATAAGTCTTGGGCTCTGGCTTTCGGTTTCAAATCTTCGATGATTTGAATCGGTTGCCAGCGATCACCTTCGGCGATTTGTTGGTAGTAGAGTTTTTCGTTTGGATAGATGTATTCATCCATGAAGGCTTGAACACGTTTTTGCAAATCTTTGACTTTTTCAGAATGTTCAAAGTACATACAGGCGCGTTCCTTTCAATATTGATTTATTAGGACGGAAGAATTGACTCACGAAAGAATGTCCGATTCGTGAGCCATATGCAAGGGTTTATTATTTTGCGGTCGCGCCACCATCCACAACAAAGGTTTGACCGGTTACGAATGAGGATTCATCGGAGGCCAGAAACAACGCCAGGCCGCCGAGTTCATCCGGTGTGCCGACACGCGGAATCGGTTGGGTCGCTTCGATGGCTTTCACGTATTGTTCGTTCTTCCAGAAATATTCGCTGAAATCGGTTTGAATCAACCCCGGCGCGATGGCGTTTACACGCACACCATGTTTTCCGAATTCCACTGCCCAGGTGCGCGTCATCATAATCAATGCCGCTTTCGTCGCGCTGTAGAGCAAGCCTCCCGCCTGAGGTCTGAGTCCGGCAATGGACACAATGTTGATAATCGAGCCACCGGTTTTGCGCTCAATCATTTTCGGCACCACCCGATTAATTAACCGCAGCGAAGAGAGCACATTGATTTCAAACATTTTGCCGAACATGTCATCACTGACGTTGAGCGACGGACCTTGACCGATATTGGTTGCGCCGTTATTGACCAGAATATCAACCCCGCCTAATTGCTTTTCCGTTTCGCTGACCAACGCCTCGATAGAATCGGCGCGACCGATATGACATTCCATCGGAATCGTTTTACCCGTAAGTGAAGCAAACTCTTCGGCAGTCGTTTGAAGGTTTTCCATCTTGCGGCTGGCTATGACGACATTGGCTCCGGCTTCCGCTAAACGATAGGCGATAGCTTTGCCGATGCCACGCCCCCCGCCAGTAACGATAGCAACTTTACCTTGCAAATTAGTTTTACTCATTCAGTAACCGTCTCCTTGTAAGTGTTATTAAAAATTCAAAAATGGCCCGCTGATTGAAAGCCTGTCTAACCGCTATGTCGCCGAATTAATCGGCGATGGCTTGATAGGTCAGCACACGGAATTTCTCGTGAATATCCAATTGGTCATTAGGTCTTAGCTGTGTCAACACAATGCCAATCAATTGTTCCTGAGGGTCAACCCAAAAGGTCGTTGAAAAAAAACCGCCCCAGGTATATTCACCGACAGAACCAATTTTCCAAGACGCACCGAGATCGGTTTTTACCGCAAACCCCAGTCCGAACCTGAACCCATCGAAGGGACTGTTCCACATCACCGTATCGCCGATTTGATTGCAGGTCATAAATTCCACGGTCTTGCGACTAAGCAGGCGCGTGCCGCCAAATTCGCCACCGTTTAACAGCATCTGTAAAAATTTCCAGTAATCTTCAACAGTGGAAACCAGTCCTGCGCCTCCTGAAAAATAGGTGCGTGGCCCTTTGTAGTGATAACTTGCCGAATAACGCATCAACCCTGTACCCACCGGTTCATCAGAATATTTTTCCAGCCCGTGTTCCGTTGGTTGATAGAGGGCCGCCAAACGAGCCACTTTCTCTTCCGGCAAATAAAAATAGGTATCCGTCATGCCGAGCGGTTTAAAAATTCGTTCGCGGAAAAAGTCATCCAAGCTCTTGCCGGAGATCACCTCGACAATACGACCGGCGACGTCTGTGCTTAATCCATAATCAAACCCTTCGCCGGGTTGGCGACAAAGTGGCAACTTGGCAAGCTTCGTCACTTCATCAGCAAGCGTGCCTTCGGTTTGCATTAAGCCATCGGATACCCCAGCGTTTTTGTACATATCGGAAAGAAAGTGTGTGCCTTGAAAAGTGTAGGTAAACCCGGCGGTATGGGTCAGCAGGTGATGGATGGTTATCGGCTTTTTCGCAGGGACTAGGGTGTATCCTTGCGAATTTTGTTCTTTGGTCTGGTTTTCAACCAAAACCTTCATGTCTTTGAATTCAGGTAAATATTTTGTAATGGGGTCGGTCATTAATAATTTGCCTTCTTCAAAGAGCATCATCAGGGCGACGGTAGTTATGGGTTTGGTCATCGATGCGATGCGAAAGATGGTGTCGCTTTGCATCGGTTTGTGAGCATCAATATCCGCCATGCCGTATGCTTGAATTTGGGCAATCTTGCCTTTTCGGGCAATCAAGGTCACGGCTCCAGCAATCTCTTTCCTATCAACATAGGCTTTAACCACCTCATCTAATTTATCGAGTCGAGGTTTGGATAATCCTGCTTCTATGGGATTAGCTGTTGGAAGGCTGTGGGTTGATTTTTTGGTTGAGTAAAAAATCAGAACGGTTCCGAGTACAAGAAGCAGTGCTAGTAAAAAACGGAATTGATTTCTCATCTACACACCCGCTGGTGAAATTTTTCTAATCTTGTAAAGGTGCGAAGGGAAAGCTAGAACAAATTACCTGAAACGATTACCGTTCGCCAAATCTTTTATGAGCGCGTTTCGCCATTCGTCGCCATCGCCATATGACTGCCCACCTACATGGTCAAAAC
>JBIOWC010000514.1:0-14026 GCA_044868105.1 Blastocatellia bacterium | reverse complement strand
AAGACTTGCAGGTCGGTCACCTGTTTTGCGCGTCCTGAAAATCGCCACTCCAAATCGAAAGGCTCTTCAATGCGCACGGCGGAAGCCGGGATGGTCAAAATCGGCTGGGGGTCGAGAAAGGAGAGATATTTTCGTATGGTAACGACGGTCAGCAAGGCGCCAACCAAGACCGGCAAAATGACGCTGAGGAAATCGCTAGAATGGCTTCCCAGTTGCCGAAAGAAGATCAGCAAAAGGAGCACACAGAAACCATTGCAGATGAAGGTGGCAATTGATAGAGCATAAAAAAAACCTTTCCGATTTCCCCTTTTTGATTGCAAGACGATTTGATTGCTTTGCCTGGTCGTAACAGCCGTTCGTTGGTTCCTTCGCTTGAGAGGCCACCCCCCCCTGGCTAGAAGATAGGAGCGCAAATCGTAGAGCAGACCGCTGCCACCGGCCACCACCATGCCAATTCCCCAAAATAGTAGAAAGCTCATGCCGAGGGGAATCATGGGATGAAAAACCGCTTCGGCAGGATTAGACGGATTCACCAGGCAAAAGCCCTGCGCCCCTCGCGGGTGATTTTGAATCACTGCGCGGTCTGCATCACTGGCGGCGGTTTTCCAGAAATTGTAGCAATTTGATTGATACTCGTTGCCGTTGAAGATGTAGGAATAAACAATGACCGGAACCTCATAGGGTTTTGCCGTTTTAACTTTAGAATCCCCGGGCAGCGAACCGGTAGAGGTTCGCGTTTCAAGGTGGCTGGCAACAATTTGACAAGTGGTTTTCGGCCAGCCGGTAGAGCTGAGTAATTTCAAGGTAGGGCGCAATCCGGCAAAAAAAAGTATCGCGACTCCGCCAATAAAAAGCCCAAGGTAAATCATCGTCATAACGGACAAAGTCCCGCGTTCTTTTGAAGCCTCATATGGAGCGGTAGAATTTTGAACGGAGTTTTTCATAGGCCTTGTGCGAGACAGGATTTTTATAAAACGATGACCAGCTTACAACAAGAGTTTAGGTCGCCATTTCAACTTCAACTTCCGATATTTCACCGAGGCTCTTTATCGCAGGCAAATGAATGATAAACCTGCTGCCGTTGCCTTCTTCACTGCTGACGGTGATGCGTCCATGATGAGATTCGATGATTTGTTTTACTAAACTGAGTCCTAAGCCACTGCCGTGAATTTGTGAAGCGACGGCTTCGCGTCCGCGATAAAACGGTTCAAAGATATGCGGCAAATCTTCGGCGGCAATACCCAGCCCCTTGTCGCTAACCGTGATGTGCACCTCTTGACCGGTTACGGTCTTATGCATTTGCGCTTTGATTGCAATGCTGCGATTGGCTCCCGAATATTTCATTGCATTGGTGAGCAGATTTTGCAGCGAACGACTGAGCGCCGCTTCATCTGCGGCAACCGGTGGCAGGTCTTTAGAAATCTCCTTGTTGAGTTCAAACCCGCCTTCTTCAAGCATGGGTACACAGGCGGCAATCGCCTGTTCTATCACCTCACTGACATTTGCAGGGCGCAGCAAATAATTTTTCTTGCCGCTTTGAATGCCGGAAAATTCGAGAATCTGTTCGACCATCTCGGTCAGCCGGCGCCCTTCGCTGGCAATCAATGCGCCGTAACGTTTGATTTGCTGCTGCTCATCAATCACGCCGTCGGCAAGGTTTTCGCCCGCCGAACGAATCACGGCCAGCGGCGTGCGCAGTTCGTGCGAAACGCCGGCGACAAATTCCATTTGCTGCTCAGCCAGGCGTTTGGCGCGGCGCGTTGAAACCAACAACATCGCGATGCTTACGGTAAGCAAAATCAAGACGCCGAAACTGATGGCTAAATTTTTTCGGCGGGCGTTGGCGACAACCGCGCCGAGCGAACCCGAACGGTGTTGCAACAGGAGTTGCCATTTCCCGGTGTTGGCTGCCAGCAGGGATTGGTGCATCTTTTCCATAGACAAATCGCCGCGCGCGCTGCTGATGACTTGCACGGCAACTTGATTGGTCTTTTTACCGGCTACTTTCGTTTCCTCCGTGTGTGTGGTCCGCGCTTTAACCACCGAATTGAGTTCCGTCAAACGCACGTTAAACAGGTTGGCTACCGCATCACTCTTTGAACTTTGCGTCGTAGCCGAAGCATCAGATTGATAGATAATTTGTTGTGGTTCACCCGCATCAACGATGGTCAGGTTGTAATCCAGCCCGTTACTGCCCGAAAAATATCTCGCTGCAAGCTGCGGAATGATCTCTTCTTTTATGGCCTTGAAATCAAAAGTGAGAATGGTGAAGCTGCGCGAATGAAAAGGCAAAAGCGCAACATCATTGCCAATCTTGGTTGGCAGGTTGTGAATCACCAGCGCCGGAACATCACTCACGACCGGTTCAATATCATTCTGGAAAATTTGCAGAAAGTCGGGCTTCACTCCCGGAAGTTTTATATTCGCCTCCGGGTCGCTTACCTTAATAGGCTCTTTTTTAAACTGAGTTTGAAAACGCTCTTTGAGCTGGGCAAGGCTTTCTGACCATTCAGCCGCTTCAAGCTGTTTGGTCGTCAGGTTGATGCGTTTCAGCGCGGGCTGATTGGCGTCAGCTTCAACCAGATAGATGTTATTGATCAGTTGCGGAAAAGCTGTATCGGCAGACCACTTTGCATACCTGTCTACAAGGGCTGCCGCGAGTTCGTCGGCGTTGGATTCGGAGCATTGAAAACTGATAAAAGCGCGGGCGATTTCACGATCAAAATCGCTGGTGAATTTGCTGGCGCCGTCACGCAAATTATTCTGCATGCGTTCACGCTCGGCTTCACTGATTCGGCCCATCCATTGATACTGCAAAATCGCCAGCACCGGAAGCAGGGCCAGCAAAGCCAAAGTGACGATTAAAATCAGTGGCGGTCTGCGCTTCCAAAATTTCATACGGCGATTATAACGCAGAACTTTCTCTGCGGGTGGTGCGAGTCGAAAATTTTACATCCTTAACAATCGCCGATTCTTTAAGAAGATTTTTTATAGCCGCACGGGGACTTAGAAAACAAGGGATGACGAAAGCAAGGGTTCGTTTAGCTTCAAACTGCTTGTTGCAAATTAAGTTTGATTTGCAAGTTAAGCAGTTCATGAAGCCATTTCAACCGTAGCCCCCTTCGCCCTTCACCCTTTCTCTTTCGCCATTTCCTTCGTCGAAGACAAGACAAAACTGCGCTCGCTTGCCGGGTCAAAGGTGATGCGCTGTTTTTTGAGGTAAGCGAGTTTGCCCAGGTGCGAGGCAAGGGCCGCACGATGACCGCCAATAACCTCCGAATTCGGCGTCTTGCGCGACTTGAGGCATTCAAGAAAGCTTCTGACATGTTCGATCTCTAAGGTGTCTGCGGCTCGTTGTCGCGTTATGGGTTCAGGGGGGGTAGCGCGGCGTGGCGACTGTTTTAGATAAGTGTAGCCGGCGCGGTCAATCTGCAACCGGCCTTCGGTACCATTAAATTCTATTCCCTCGCCGCGCGCGCCGGGCACCAGGGTGGCTTCAAAAGTCGCCACCCATTCGCCGGGATATTCGAGTAGGATGTTGATGGTATCGGGCGCCGTGCGACCATCTTTGTATTGATAGACACCGCCCGCTGCGGTTGCGGCTATCGGCAGGTCTTCGCCCATATACCAATGCACCACATCAATCCAATGGGTAAAGAGGTCGGTAATCTGACCGCCACCGAAATCGAGGTAGGCGCGCCAGTTGTAGAATTGATGGGCATTAAACTCGCGATATTTCAGGGGACCCAAGAAAGCTTTCCAATCCAGACCCGCAGGTTTTTCAGTAAAATTGGGTTTACGCAGATGATAGCCATTGCCGTGCCACCAGGTTCGCACCAGCGTGACTTTGCCGAGTTTTCCTGCATCAACAATGTCGCGTTTGGCTTCAAGGTAATGTGAGCCGCTGCGTTGTTGCAAACCAACTTGAAAGACGCGATTGCTGGCTTTGACGGCTTTGATAATCGCGTGACCCTCTTCAATGGTATAGGTCAGCGGCTTTTCAACATAAACATCTTTGTTGGCCTGAACGGCGTCAATTGCCATGCGCGCATGCCAATGGTCAGGCGTAGCGATGAGCACGGCATCCACATCTTTCGCGTCGAGGAGTTGGCGATAATCGCTATAAGTTTTGGCTTTGCCGGCGGTCTTTTCGAGCGCCTGTTTAAGATGCAGGTCATAGCAATCGCATAAGGCGACGACCTCAACTTCAGGAAATTTTTGGAAGACGCTCATCACATCACTGCCGCGCAATCCTGTACCAATTACCCCAAGTCGCACGCGCTCATTCGCGCCGAGAACGTTGTTCCAGCTTGCAGCCGATAGCGTCAATCCGGCAGCGACGGCGCCGCGCGTCGAATCTACAATAAAACCCCGTCGGCTTTTCTTGTCCGAAGCCATTTCCATTCCCCTTCCGTAAATTAATCTGAGCAAAGTCAGTAGTGGTTTTTCGCGTTGTGGTTAACTCATCCCTTTAAGTCACCCAATGCAGCAAACAATAAATCGTTCGACATAAAAATTGTCAACAACCTGATGAGTTTTTGAGATAGGAGACAAGCTTGGGGTTTGTCTCCTATCTCAGGTTCATTTAGAACTGAATATGCGCTGAAAGCTGCATATTACGCGGAGGTCTGACGGACTGAACCGTCCCGAAGCCATTGCGATTAACTAAATTGCCATTGGCATCAAAGGGTAAATTCGTCGGCGTTGGATCGGTCAAACTTCGCACATTCAACGTCGCGTTCACTGCGTCATACTGCGTGTGATTGAGAGCGTTGAAGGTATCCAGACGAATCTCCAGCCGCACGTTCTCTTTGAAATTGAAGCGCTTCGCCAGCGACAGATCCCAGGCGTTGATCGGGCTGCGATAGAGGAAGTTGCGACCCGATTCCAAGCCGATGCTACCCGGTTTGGGCACGGTGAAAGCATTAACATCAAACTGCCGATACGGGTCACTGCTATGTCCGCTTCCCGGATTGCCCAGCAGAGCGATGCGCGCCCCTTCAATGGTTTGCGTTCCGGTTAAGGTGTAAGCCGAGATGCCCGGAATTGAAAAGCTGATGTTATAAGGTGCGCCGGTTTGATAGCGATAAATGCCTGACAACTGCCAGTCATTGAGCGCATAACCGAGCGCGCGGTTTTCGGTGGCTTTAGGAAGTTCATAGACCCAGTTGATATTGAAATTATGGGGCCGGTCAAAGTCCTGCGGTCCATAATTCGCCGTGCGCTGATTGCCGTCAATGCGCGGCGCGCCAAAGCTGGTGATGCCGGGTAAATCCTGAGCCTGGGTTCCCATGGCTCGGCTCCAGGTGTAATTCACGCCCAGGAGTAGCCCTTTATTGAACCGGCGATTGAGCGAGGTTTGCAACGAGTGATAGTTGGAACTCGAGGCCGGCTCGATATATTGAATGTTGCCAAACCCCTGGAAAGGTCGCAGGAAATCAACCGGTAAGGCGGTCGCTCCCGGCACACTGCTGGCCGCCGCAGTTGGGTCTTGGTTCTTGGCCAGATAAGCTGCGCCATACGCCGGTGCATTGATATTGCGACGTTGCAGCAAGTGTGAACCAATGGTACCGACATAGGAAACATCGAGCACCGAATCAAACGGGATTTTGTACTGTATGCCGATGTTGAAGGCGTAGGTGGTTGGCGATTTGCCTTCACGGTCATAGGCCACCAGAGCTGGCGGTGCGAGAAGTAACGGACCGGTGCCGATGTCTTGCAACCTTCCAAAGTTGAAGGTCGGTTCCAAAGTCGTCGGCGGGTTTCTCAATAAATCAAAGACGACATTCCCCTGTGGCCGGTCATAAAACATGCCTGCGCCGCCGCGAATGATGAAGTGCTGGTCTCCGAGTACGTCATAGGCAAAACCGAAACGCGGCGCAAAGTGAATGCCACGATTTTTATACAACCCTTTTTCAATGCCTGCGCCCGCCTGCACCAACCCGTTCAGCAGCTTGCCGGTGTTCGGCACTATACGACCGACATAAGCGCCGTCAATGGTGTTACTGGTTGATGGCACGAACCCTGAAGTCAGTTGGCGCGGGTCAACCGCGCGACGGTTGGCGCCGCTACAAGAAGCTGCGTTATTGAGACAGACTGGACGATACAGGAGTGGCGCATCAGCCGCGTTGTAACGATTGGGCAGGAAATTAGCGGTTTGCAAATCCTCATCATATTGCGGCTGGATGAGGTAAAAGCGCATTCCGTAATCAAACGTGAGTCGTTGGTTTACTTTCCAGTTATCCTGGGCGAACCATTCCAGATTGTTGTAACGGTATTTGCCAATAAAATACCCGGAAGCCTGGTTGTAGGTGTTGTAAATACCGAGAGCGGCGTTGGCGAAACCGAAACCGCTGTCGAAGGGATTGTTGGCATCATTGGAGAAATTGATGCTGCCATTGTTATTGGCAAAGCTGCTCTGTGGTTTGAAGCTGTTTTCCCAGAAAATTCCCACCTTCAAGCTATGCGACCCCCAAATCTTCGAGAGACTGCTGCTGACGGTTCGCACAGTGTTGAAGTTCGTAAACGGCGCGTTGTTTGAGCCGACATTCGGGCCATTCGAGATACGACCGCCGAAGACAAATTGCGGCGGCAGGTCCAGCGTATTGGCATTGGGAAAAATCGTCGGGAAACCGGATAATCCCAGCGCCGTTCTATTGAATTTGTCGCTGCCCGGCAAAATATCAATGGCATTATGACTGACTCCGACCGTGGTCTCGGTAACCATTGTGGCATTGAGCGAGCCCGTCAGCGTGGTTGACCAGCTATAGCGCGGGAAGAGAAATTGCGCCGGATAATCCGGTAAATTATCGCTCAGCACGAACGAGCCATAGGCCAGCAACCGATCACTCTTGTTGTTCACATAACGCCCGCTCACTCGCCAATCACTATTGATATTGGCATCCAGGCGAAGTAAATCCTGGCGCTCCGGCTGATTGGTCGGCGCTTCAGTGACATAGTTGAAGCCGACGCCCGTGGCGTTCGGAAGCGGATAGATATTCAAAATGTTAATTCCAAGTCCGTACAAACGGTTTGCGGGAATCTTTCCTAATACGCCGCCATCCTTAAAACAACCGCGCGTGTCCGAGGCGCTACAGGGAAGCCCGGTGGTGTAATCACGGATGAACGGAAATGGATTGCCCGAGTTGTCGACGCTCTTGGAGAAGTCACCCACTCGTTCGAGCGCTGTCGGTACGGTTACGCGCGTCGGCGAGGCTGGCGGAATGAAGCGTTTCTGAAACTCTTGGCTCCAGAAAAAGAAGAGCCGCTGCCGACTCTCATTAAAAACTTTGGGAATCCAGACCGGGCCGCCAATGGTATAACCGAGGTCGCGCTGATCGAGACGCGGTTTGTTGATATGGTTGGTCGCCGAGCTATCGCGGTTGTTTATCCAGGTATTGGCGTTCATGCCGTCGTGACGACGAAAGGCATAAAACGAGCCATGAAAATCGCGCGACCCGCTGCGCGTAACGGCGCTCAGTTGGGCGCCCGCCGCGCGCCCGTATTCGGCCTGATAATTTGAGGTCAAAACTTTAAATTCGGCAACTGAATCGAGACTGATGTTGAGCAGCGTGCCATTATTGCCGGTATCAACAATGCTGACGCCGTCGAGGGTTAAATTGTTCGCGCTGCCTCGCAAGCCGTTGGCATTGATATTTTGTACGGCATCTGCCGAGCCCGCGCTATTGCCACCGCCGGTGCCGAAAACAATGCCGGGCGCCAGCGATGCCAGGGGCGTAAAGCCGCGCCCGTTGATGGCAATATTTTGCACGGCGGCGCCTTGAATGGCATAAGAGCGCTCGGCGCTTTCAGCCTGCACCTGGGTTGCGCCAGCCACGACCGTAACCGTTTCAGTGGTGGTGCCGACTTCAACCGTCAGGTCTCCGAGGGTCAGTTTGTCATTGGCGACTAGGACAATCGAGGTGCGTTCCAGTTTCTTGAAGCCGGGCGCTTCGACAGTTAATTTGTAGGTTCCCGGCGCCACTTGCGGAAAAACGAACCGACCATCACTATCGGTCACTGCGGTAAGCGTAAAGCCTTTCGCTTCATCCACAATCTTGATTGTCGCATTGGCAATCGTCGCCTGATTAGGGTCGGTAATACTGCCAGCAATTGAACCACTGGTAGTTTGCGCTGGTACTGCTTGAGCAATTACCAAAAGCAATAGAAGAAGACAACTGATGATTCTCTGCATATAGGTATCCTCCCGATGTAAGTAAAACCCCATTTCCGAAATGAGCTCTCATCCTGGTTGAGGAATTCTGACATTGGTGCGAAAGGGGTTGCCCAATTCACACTTGCGCCTGTCCTGAATTCATCATTTCGAGTTGAAATAGTGTCTGGTCGGAACCTGAATTGGCGGCATCCTATCATAGTTTAGTTTGAGCCTACAACAAATATATTGGCTGACTCAGCCCATTTTGCCTGAAATAGCCGCTCGGTAGTTGACCATCTAGACAAAACGGCGCTTTACTGGGTTGGTTTTTCTGCTAATGAAGGCGACGACGGCGCCCCAGGATTTCATTCGATAAAGGTTGCTTGATTGACCGTTGTAGGCCGCGAGCCGGGCCGAATTGATCGCATCTGAAAAGCGAAAATCGTTCACTGTTTCTTCACTACACCTGAAATGGAGGCGACAAGCAGAGGAACTAATATCCAGCCAGCCAGCTTGTGAATATAGGAATAGATGAGCGGCACGTTGGGAACCGGTTCCCACTTGTCGGCCATTTCAAACTTAATAACCGGAACGAAAAGATCACAGGAATAGACAAACCGCTGAAAGGCCTTGCCGGCAAAACTGCCGGGCCGCTTTTCCTGTTCTTGCTGGTTTAATATTTTCAGCTTGCTATCTCGCTTCTCTGGAGCATCACTAGTTTCCAAAATGATAGCGGCTCGTTTATCTTGTATCGGCTTATAGCGCAGCGCCTCATCGGCCCAGAAGATGTAGATTCCCAGGGCGATGAAAAACAGAATTAAAAAAAATAGCCGGTAGTTTTTAACGCCGTACCCGGAAAGATTTTTTAACAGAGAATCTGAAATCCACTTACTCTTTGACCATTTGGCATTGCCCTGCGGGTTGCGAGCATTTTGGCGCAACCTTAACCGTCCTTCGTAATAGATATCCTTGGCTAAATTTTCTTCGCCGATATTGGTAAAGTATTTTTCCAGTTGGATGTAAGGGTCTCGACTAAATCGGTTGACGAGCTGGGCGTTGGCAAATTGTTTGGCTTGTTTGAATCTCTCGAGGGAATTTTCATTTCCGGAAAAACTTGCAAACGTGCATTCCGCAAGAATCAATGTTTCATCTTGAAATTCATAGGCTGGCTCGATAACCAGCTTATTCAAACAGGCATTTGCTAAATTAAGTTCTCGGAATTGAGTTCGGTTAAAAATAAAATCTTCGTCTATGGTTACCGAGTTCAAATCTACGGAACAGGCGAACACGGCGTTTGATAAATCTAATCCTCTTTGAAAAGCAGCAAACTTAAGGTCAATGTTTTTCATCCGGTTTTCAAAGCGGACGGCTGTAAAATCGGCTTTCCCTTGGCAGTTCAATCTATGGAAATTAGCCGAGCCGTTGAAAACCGCATCTTCCAAAGTAAAAAAGCCCGTAATGGAGGCCTGACCGAAATCCATGGTTTTATCCACATTGGGAAAACTTGCCCCTTTGAATATGGCTTTCCCTTCACATTTGAGGCGACGAAAATCAGCCCCGCCTTTAATGATTAATCCCTCGCATTCCAGGCCTTTTCCAAAATACGCATACCTGAAATTGATGATTTTATCAGGGTTGTTGAACCGCGCCTTCTTGAGGTATGCCGAACCCATACACTGAATGCTGTTAAAGGTGGCGCCGCCGTCAAACACCGCCTCATTACATTCGATACCCAATCCGCAGGAAAAATAACTGAAATCTATCTCCTTATCGGGATTGAGGAATTTTGTATGATTGAAGGTGCTATTCATTTGGCATTTGTTGCTGTTGAAAACCCCACCGCCGTTGAGTTCTGCACCATCAAAGATGAGATAATTGCCCCAGTCGGCGCCCACGAAATCAATATCCGCGTCCTTATTCTCAAACTTGACCTCGGCAAAATTAGCGAGCTTTCCACATTGGATTTGATTAAAGGATGCTTTAGCTTTGAATATTGCTTTGCCGAAATCGAGAAAGCTTGCGAAGGAGGCAGAATCAAAGTTCACCAGGGCATTTTCATTAAGAAATAGGCAGGCTTCAAAATCTCCGCTACCCTTGCACTTCATCCCTGTAAAGGTTGCTTCATTATTGAAAATGGCCTTGCTACAAAGTAAATCCTTGTGAAAAACCGTGAAGGATTCAAACTCATCTCCGCAATTAAAAGATTTCTTGAAGGTACACCCTGAAAGATTGACGGGTTGTAAGAACTCACAAAATCGAAAATCAACATCGTCCTCAAACTCGCAATCGATTATCTCAATCGCTTTTTTTATCGCCAGGTACCGCAAGTCCAACTTCCCTGCAATTTTCAAGTCAGAGAGATAAAATACTTTTTCGCCGCTCAGCTCTTCGGTTAAGGCCTGAAAAATCTCTTGTGCAGTAATGCGGTCAGTTGGCGGACTTGCGCTCATCATTCGCCTTCCTAAATTTATTGAGGTTGATGTGACGTCTTCGTTGGCTCTATGAGGGCACATAGAACCGCGAACAAAATTTAAACCGGTGCAACAGAAATCCGTGGCTTATAGAAATATACTTTGCAGATAACCACTGGTTTTTTCCTGATGATTCCGCGTCAATTTACCCTGCAAAGCCTCCTGCTGTCCAATGTGAGTAGCGATAACTTGTTCAGTTAGATTAACCCTCACCGGTTGATTCCTTGCCGCTTAACGTGCGCGGGGAAGGTTCATTGATGTACTTGAGCCGCGAGGCGCACCAAAGCGCGTTATGGTGCGCGCCTCGCGGCCATAGAAGTTATGAGGTGGGAATTATTTGATTTTCTTTGCGCGCCCCGTCTCTCGGCCTTCTACTTGAACCACCAGATAGGCGACATCCCCCTTTTCGTCTTTGACAAAGCTATAGGTTAAGCGCCGATTCTCATTCGTAAAAAAGTTGTTTGAGCTTTCCGGCAGCAAGTTTCGTTTTTCGGAGTTCGCCCCTTGTTGCAACACTAATTTGTCGCCCTCGCGGGTGATAGTAAAGACTGCGGATGGATGCTGATATTGCCCGGTGTAGGTATCAAGGATTTTGGGGTCTATTTTTGCAACCGTGCGCTCTGGAATTAAATCAGGTAAGTAAAGCGCCGCGATGCCGAGGGCCATTAAATTCGGATCGGCGTTATCCGCATTCGTCAAAACCACAACGGATAATTTATCGTCCACGAAGCGCGCAAACTGGGCGCGAAACCCCGGAAGCGAACCGCCGTGATGCACCAGCTTGTGGCCTCTCACGGTGCTGAGCTCCCAGCCGAAGCCGTAAGGGTGAGTTGCGCCGCTATTCAATTTGACCGGCAGCCACATCTGGCTGAGGGTAGATTGCTTGAGAATTTTATCCGTGTAGAGCGCTGCATCCCACTTTGCCAGATCAAGGACGCTGGAGAGAAATGCCCCACTTGGTCGCAACGCGAAATAGATACTCGCATTTTCCAGTTTGTCATCTTTCCAGAAATAGCCACCGGCGCGGTTCATAACCATACCCGTCTGGGTGGTGGTGCGAGAGGCGTTCATTTCAAGCGGCATAAACAGGCGTTCGCTCAAATAATCGCCCCAGGGCTTGCCGGAAACTTTGTGAATAATTTCAGCCAGAGAAAAGTAACCGACGTTGCAATACTCCCACTTCTCGCCCGGCGCAAAGCGCAGCGGCAAGGGGTAGGCGGTCTTGATGACCTCCGCGTCCGCTTGGATTTTGAGGGGGTCGAAACCGGGAGCTTCACGGATGATTCCCGAGGTGTGGGTTAGCAGATGTCGGACAGTAATCTCTCTCCAGGTATCAGGTGTTCCTTCAAGAAACTTACTGATTTTGTCATCAAGACTCAGCTTGCCTTCCTGAACCAGGAGCATAATGCCAGCGGCGATAAATTGCTTGCTGACGGAGCCAATTTTGTAGACGGTTTCCGGTCTGGCCGGAACATTGAGTTCAACATTTGCCAGACCGTAGCCCTCCGCTTTGATAACCTTGCCGTCCTTAATAACGGCAATAGAGGCGCCGGGGATACGCTGCCTTTGGATCTCGGCTTTGACATAGTCATCTATCTTGTCGGCCTGCGCAGCGAGCGTTGCGACCAGTAATAGAACGAGCGCGAAAAAGGGAGTCAGTCTCCTGTACATGGTTTTCTATTGATCCTTTCTTTTTTACTCTTGCTGTGCAAAGGGTAGGTTTTCCCTTCTTCTCCTTCGCTGATACGGTCAGCTTCACCTAATGTTCCATCATACGAGTAGCGAGTCAAGCGCCTTAAGAGAAAGACGCGCGACTCCAGCCGCGGCGATTCGCCTATCATTAACCAGCCGGAAACAAAAAGCCCGACCTTCTCGAACCGAATATGAATGCCTCTTTGCCGTCGTTCAACCCGGCCTTAGCTCGTCGCCCCTTGCAGAGTAAAGAAGCGGGGGCAAATTCAAATCCTGAATTGCCCAGGGTAGGGTTCTGATATTCACCATCTATTGAACCGAAGCCAAAACCAATTACCGACAACCCGGCTCAATTATTCATGAAGCTTAATGGGTTTAAGGTCAGGTGAAAGGGAATAACCCCGCTTGTCATTCGATAAGGGTGAGCGTATGATGCGGGCACCTTCGTAGGTTATTTAACGTGATTGAATCTTAAATCACGCTTGGTAGAACCTGAATCCACAAGCTAAGTGAGATAAAATGCTATGCCTTCGATATTTTCTCGTTTTAAAATTTGGAAGATCATCAGGCTCATACTGCTTCTAGTCTTACTGGTGGGTGTTCTTGATCTATTAGAAATAACCAATGGAAGTTTTTTCAACCTCCTTAAAAATACAGGCAATTCTTACTGGACTGAAATAGTTTCTCGCCCCTTATCGAGCATAGCCTTTATCAAACCAACCCGGGAAAATCCTTATGATTTATTCTCGGCAAGAGATGACCTGGTTAACTACCCTATAGAGAGCAAAAAATTATTCTTTGAGGTTAATCCAGGCCAGATTACGGCAAGCTACGAGATACTCCTGGCAAAAGACCATCCCCTGTTTCAACTCGCCCAACAGCAGGAATCGTTGTTCCATTTCGACAAAATAGTAGAACTTTTCTTCGATAAGATTGAGGTTTCTAATAAGCCATTACAATTTAACTCTCCAAAGATCATCATTAAAGAGACAGAGGATAAGGGTCAAATTCTACTTGAAAGCAAGCCGGCTTTTAATTATGGCTCTACTGTATTTCTGTTATCTGTTGCTCTCCCGACAGCGCCAAACCGAATGCCCATAAAAACCAATGAAATTATCTTCAGTACCAGTAAAACGCAGGTTACCTGTGATAGCTTTCCACCACTTTATCCGGTTTCCAAGACACCGGAAGCGACAAGATACAGCGTCGCGCAAGAGCATAATCCTGTTTACTTCTATATCAACACGGATGAAATTATTGCAGCACCTGATGATGAGCAATCTATTGCTTCCTACATGTCCAAAAACATAACCATTCCTTTTTTGGGCTCTTTAATATTTGGGATATTACAAGCCTCACCCTTCTTACTTTTTATTTTATGGCGCAATCGTTTGAACGAGGCTGATGACAAGGCTACCCTGCTCACTAATTCGGTCAGTTTAATCAAAGTTTATTTATGGTTTCATATCGGCTACTTCGCAATTTTTTTAACCCAGGAGGTCTATTCAACCTGGGGGAATCCGGTTTATCTGATACTGGATCGGATTCATGCTAATTTTTCTCTGCCCTTCACCTATTATTCCAGCAATACCTACATACTCCTGGCCCTCATTCTATTTATTTCATTATGGCAGGTCATCGTAAGACGGTATGAGAGAGTGCGCTCACCTAAGCCAAGAAAATTTTCTTGGCTGAAGCCGTGGGTTAG
>JBIOWC010000513.1:0-3705 GCA_044868105.1 Blastocatellia bacterium | reverse complement strand
GATAGCGACCAACGGCTAGCTCGCGGCATGATTGAGCGCATCGGCGGCGAAGCGGTCATTACGCTCACCGTTGAAGGAAAAGCGAAGCAACGATTAACGGCCTCTTTGCGCGACACCCGCGCCGCCGTTGATTACATTGCGCGTTGGGCTTCGTCGGAAAATTCAGGCATCGAACATATTCAAAGTATCGCTGATATTCACGCCATCGGACATCGCGTCGTACACGGCGGCGAACGGTTTACGCAATCGGTGACGATTACGGACGACGTGTTGCGCGGCATCGAGGATATGATTGACCTTGCGCCGTTGCACAATCCCGCCAACATCAAAGGCATTCAAGCGGCGCGCGATATTTTCGGTCACGGTCTTCCGCAAGTCGCGGTCTTTGATACCGCCTTTCATCAAACCTTGCCCGAACACGCTTACCTATACGCGCTGCCTTATCAGTTTTACCGTCGCCACAAGATTCGCCGCTACGGGTTTCATGGCACGTCACATCGTTATGTCGCTTATCGCTATCGCCAAATACGCGGCCTGGAACGCGAGCAGACGAACCTGATTACCATGCATCTTGGCAACGGGTGTTCGGCAACCGCCATTGTGAAGGGCAATTCGGTTGATACTTCGATGGGGATGACGCCGCTTGAAGGGTTGGTGATGGGCACGCGCTCCGGTGATATTGACCCGGCGATTATTGATTACCTGGCCGATAAAGAAGGTCTCACCCCGCGCGAGGTGGAAAGCTTACTCAATAAACAATGCGGGTTGATTGGGATTTCGGGACTCACCAACGATATGCGCGAATTGCTCGAAGAAGCCCACGAAAATAATGACCGTCGGGCAAAACTGGCTATTGAAATTTTCTGTTATCGCGCGCGCAAATATATCGGCGCTTATCTGGCGGCAATGAACGGCACCGAGGCGCTGATTTTTACCGGCGGCATCGGCGAAAATTCGGCAGAAATTCGCGCCCAGATTTGCGAAGGCTTGCAATGGATGGGGCTAGAACTTGAGGCGACGCAAAATGAAGCGTTGAGCGGCGGACGCGAAGGCTTGATTAGCGCTGCAGGTTCGCGTCTGGCGGTCTATGTCATTCCGACCGATGAAGAATTGTTGATTGCCCGGGATACGGTGCGCTGCATTAAGGATGCGCCGAGAAGGTTTTGAATGAGGCGCCAATTGAATGACGGAAAATCAATGGGTTGCTGGTCATTTTATATTTTCCCGCTGATTTTCCAGATTGAACGCGGCTTACGCCGCCAATTGGTGCCGTCCGTTGCCGCGGCGGAGAAATCCACCTTGAAATTGAGACTGCGGTTTCTCTCTGCGAGACTTAATGAATTTTCCCTGAGCGGCGCCAGGAGTTTTTTGTGATGGTCGCACCCGCCACGACCCACGCTTCTTGTCGCAACTCAACAGAAGGTTTAAGATTGCTGACTAATATCATTCAGTCAAACCCCACGGATAAATACGGGAGCAATTTTTATGAAAGTACTCATCGCAGATAAATTTGAACAGAGCGGCATTGACGGATTAACCCAAGCCGGGTTTGAAGTCGTTTATGAACCTGAGGCCAAGGACGAGGCGCTCAAGCAAGCCATTCAATCGAGCGGCGCCGATGTTATCGTGGTTCGTTCAACCGTAGTCAGCGGCGCCATGCTCGAAGCCGGACGGCTGAGTTTAGTGGTGCGCGCCGGCGCCGGTTACAACAACATTGATGTAGAAGCGGCTTCGGCGCGCGGCATCTATGTGGCAAATTGTCCGGGCAAAAATTCAATCGCGGTTGCCGAACTGGCTTTCGGGCTGCTGCTGGCGCTCGATAGACGCCTCGTCGAAAACGCCAGCGATTTACAACAAGGCAAATGGAACAAGAAAGAGTACAGCAAAGCGCGCGGCGTATTCGGTTCAACGCTTGGACTCATCGGCACAGGCCAAATCGGACAGGAGATGATTCGGCGCGCTAAAGCTTTCGGCATGCCGGTCGTTGCCTGGAGCCGTTCGCTGACTGGTGAAAAAGCCGAAGCCTTAGGCATTGAACGCAAACTCTCCCCGCTTGAAGTCGCTCAGGTTGCCGATATTGTCAGCGTACATGTCGCGCTGAAAGACGAAACGCGCGGCTTGATTGACGAGCAGTTTTTCAGCGCCATGAAACCCGGTGCCTATTTTATCAACACGGCGCGCGCCGAAGTCGTTGACCAGGCGGCGCTCGAAAAAGCTGTGAAAGAGCAGGGAATTCGTGCCGGGCTGGATGTTTTCAAAGGTGAGCCTTCGGGGGGCACCGGCACGATTGAAGAGGGGATTTTTAAACTCGGCAAGGTTATCGGCACGCATCACATCGGCGCCTCAACCGATCAGGCGCAGCAAGCCATCAGCGATGAAACGGTGCGCATCATCCGCGAATACCGTGACAATGGACGGGCTCCGAATGTAGTCAATCTCGCTAAAAAATCTCCGGCAACGCACATGCTGGTGGTGCGCCATTTTGACCGCGTCGGCGTTTTAGCCGAAGTTTTCGATAAACTCAAAGGCGTAGGCATCAATGTTCAGGAGACCGAAAATATCGTCTTTGAAGGAGCCGTCGCCGCCGTCGCCCGCATTCATCTTGATCAGTCGGCAAACGAAGAGACGCTCGATTCAATCGGCTCGAATGCCGATATTATCGAAGTCAGTTTATTAAAGTTGTAGCTCGTGTTTTGTGACCCGTGCAGAAAGTGAAATCAAGGATTGGTGAAGCTTCGCTTAGCGGGCTTTGCAATCAAGCTTTCTTCTAGAAAGGTTCACCATGTGGCGAATGATTTTTCTGGCTTGCCTGTTTATTGGCAGCAGCGTTGATAGTTTGGCTCAAGACAAAAGCGCCCTGGCGGTTACGCAAGACGGGGCGCAAGAAAAGATTCGCGGATTTCGCGTTCCGAGAGAGAATATTCTCCCGGTTATTGCCTATCAACCCGACTCGCCGATTGAATTTTTGAAGGTTGAAACTTTGGCTGGAGTAGAGAGCAGTGGATGGCAGCAATATCGTTTTCGTAATCGTAGTTCCAAGCCCATCAAAGCTTACAAAATAGCCACTATGTTTACAGCCGGAACGGGTTCCAGCATCGGCTTTGAGGCGAGTTCACCACAAGGCTATTTTCTGCCCGGAGAAACTTACCCCAAGGATAACGCGTTGGAATCGGAACCGACTCAGGTTGAGATTGTCCCGCTCACCGAAGCGTTACGAAAAGAGAAGAAATTAAAGGGCATGAAAGCCGTTTTAATTTTCCTGGTGGTCAAAGTTGAATTTGCCGACGGGACAGTCTTTGACGATGAAAAAACCTACCAAGCTTTAGCTAAGTTTTTTGAAGATTACGGCATATTCCCCGAAGACAAAGATGACAATGTTGATAACGAGGTGAAAAAAAATGACAGAACGAATTTTTAATTTTTCCGCAGGTCCCGCAGTTTTACCTTTGCCTGTGCTTGAAGAAGCGCAGCGCAATTTACTCTCTCTGCCGGGCGTTGGCATGTCTGTGCTGGAAATCAGCCATCGCTCAAAACCTTTTGATGAAATCATTCAAGGCGCGGAAGCCGATATTCGCAAACTGGCGAATATTCCTGATAACTACCACGTGCTGTTTTTGCAGGGCGGCGCGTCTTTGCAATTTTCAATGGTGGCGATGAATTTTATGCCGCCGGCTGGCAAAGCCGACTACATCGTCACAGGCGTGT
>JBIOWC010000512.1:0-4789 GCA_044868105.1 Blastocatellia bacterium | reverse complement strand
CCGTCCGGCTAACGCCGGACGGCAGGGTATCCGCTAGATCTTTATACCAGAGTAATTGAACTTCGTTAGGCAACTCGCGATAGGCCATCTTATTGACTGCTCTGAGCCCGAACCCCTGAGCCGCGTAAAACCTGCAGGCCTCAACATTAATATTCTGGGTCTCTACGATTAGCTGCCGACAGCCTCTTACTCTGACCCAGGCCTCCGCCACCCGAATGAGCGCCGAGCCCACACCTTGCCCCCGAGCCTCTGGGGAGACTCGAATGTCCCACAAGAGAGCCTGGTCCTCACGACCCTCTAACATGCTCAAACCCGGTGTGCTGAAAGCAACAACTGCTCCACCGACCCGCCGGCCTTCGGCTCGTGCTACAAATAACCCCCAGTTTGACATATCAAAACGCCTCGGCCACTGCGCAGGTTCTTCGCCGTTGATGGAGTCGTAATCCTTTACATAAGGAACGTCGAGGGGTTGCTCGGTCAGTACAAACTCACCAAGACCATTGGCCCTGACATCGAGAATCGAGCTGACCTCAAAGGCAATCGGAATGCTGGCGTATTCCTCCATAGTTGTAATCGGCTCTTCTCTCACTTCAATCTTCATTCGAGAACCCCCATGCAAGACCGGCTCACGCTTCGGTTGACCGGGCGCGGCGCATACCCTTGGAACTACCTGTAAGCGATGTACCGCCGCGCTCTGGTCCATCCCCTGATTAGGCGTGGCTCTTCGCGCTTTACTCTCCCTACTTTACTCAGACTTTTGAACTCTCCTGGCCTGTCTCAACAATCGAAGGCGCCGGACCCTTGCGCGGTTATAGCGCTGTAACATGATCGGGTAGATGTTGAGCATCAGGTTGAGAAACAGGATCAGCCCTAGCCAGGTGTATCTACCCCTGTAACACAGCCAACCCACCATTATCAGGTTGAAGATGAGGCTACCGAGGTGGGCGAGCTCGTTAAATCTTGTCTGTCCTTCTTCCCAATCAATGGCGGAGCTGTAATCGCTTATATTTCTGAATTCAGGGTCCGCGCGGCGGCGGCGGCGGTTCAAGAAATCTCCGGCCGAAGCAAAGCGCTTGAACTGGCGGATGCCCAACCTCTCATAAAGGCGGCCACTCCGTTCGAAAGAACATAAGTTGAAGTAGCTCAAGTCTCGCATTCCGAATCACCCTTCAATTGATGTGCTCAATCCCGACGCTAAGCGCCCGTGTTGACCGGGCGCTCCAGCGAGGTGTTAGGGGGCACAAGCTCAATGGCGATGCGCCTGCCCCAGGTCGGTTGAACGTCATACTGATACTTCCTGCCATGCCGCCGAGGTCACACCGAACTGTGTGAGCGATTTATCTACCGCGTCCTCGCTTAGCTCTCGGTGGGGTGGTCGATGACTGCGATCGCATCGACCTCGATCAGGTAGCCTGGGGACATTGTCGCTATCCCGACCACTACGTTTGCGGGCTTGTGATCTCCGAACAGGGCTATCTGAGCTGCTTCGATGATCGGCACGTGTTCGTCGCGCTTATAATCGACGACATAGATGGTGATTTTGCAGACTTGCTCAGGCCGGGCGCCGGCAGCAGCAAGCGCCCGGCCGAGATTGCCAAATGCCAGGCGCGCCTGAGCCACAAAATCACCATGGCCAACGAGTTTGCCGTTTATGTCTTCGGGTTGCTGGCCCGAGACGAATACCAACTTGCTTCCCGTCGCGACGACGACCTGGGTGTACATTTCTGGAATTGGCAGATCATCGGGATTGATACATTGGATCGTCATTGAATGGGTCTCCTGTTATGGGCGGCCTCCAGCCGCTATCGGGGCCGCCAAGATTGAGAGTGCATTTTGCTCTCTCGAGCAGGCGCATCGTGCCACCTAACGCTGCGCTTCAGCGGCTTGCCCACTTAACTTACCAAAGTAGCCCGCTGACGGCGAGTCCGCTGCAAGCGCCGCTGCGTCGGCCACCGGACAGCACATCGCATTGCAGCCATTGCCTGGACAACGACGGCCTCCAACGATGATCAATTAGCCGGACCTATCCGAGTCGCTCAAGAATTGTTGCAAGCTCTGTCGGCTGGTCGATCATAATGTCATGCCCGCATTTCATCACCACTGTCTTCCACGCGCGATCCGTGCGGCAGCGTTCGAGCGCGGCATCGAAACTGGTTGACGGAAAGTCGAGTGCGCGAATATAGAGCTTTTCGGCGATCGTTTGGTAGGCGTCGGTGAACCGCAGCGTCTCGGTGAAGCAGTTGACGGGATGGGGTGTCATCTTGCTGTCCACCCAGGCGGCATCCTTCGCGTTTACGTGAAAGTTCGCCGCCGAAATTGGTGGCACCAAATGGTCGGGCAACGGACTGGCGGTGGGACTGCGAAGTGCGGAGAGCGATTGACCGTCCTTCGGTAGAAACGCATCGAGGTAGACGATTGCGGCGATCCGCTCTCGGATACGCTCGGCAACTCCGGTGATCACCAGACCCCCATAAGAGTGGCCGACAAGTACAAGCCCCTCAAGATCTTTCCATTTGATCTCGTTGACCACGTCGTCAATGTGCGTCGAGAGGTTTATTGAATCGTTTGCCAGGTGTGAGCGTTCACCGACGCCCGAGAGGGTCGGCGCAACGACATAGCGGCCTTTCGCAGCCAGTCTATCGGCGACGCGCCGCCAGCACCAGCCGCCGTGCCAGGCTCCGTGCACCAGTACGAAGGGTGACCGCTTCGTCTGCGCGTGTGCGGTCGAAGCGTTTGGCAGACTCGCCGAGGAAACAGCCGCCACCGTACCAGCAAGGAACTGGCGACGCGACAAAGACGCAATAGCGTGTATCTTCATTGACCAGTAGTCCTCCTTTGATGTTTATAACTAAGTATCAGCTACGACTCTCTGGAATTGACTCTCGCCGAGCCCCCGTCAGCCTAACGACGGAAATCAGCGGGCGCGCGACGAACATTGGAATATATGCGAATCGTTGTTTCGCGCGCTCCGTTGCATTGACTGGTTAGACGTTCCTTGCTTACGGCTCGGGAATCTGTAGATCCTTGCAGATTTTCCGTGCTAGATAGTCGTCGATTTCTCGATGCCTTGGTACAGTCGTGGCCTTCTGAGCTGCTCGGTTTACATATACACTATGTTTGCCGCCCTCACGGAGCACCTCACCACCATGTTGTTCCAAGTGTTGAATGAGATCACGCCGCTTCATGCCGCTGAAATAGAGATTGGTTCTCGGATTACATCTTGTCCCTGTAGAGACTCTTCCGCCAATAGACGATTAGCTTCTAAGACCAAGCTGATGGCTTCTTGGAGATTGCTTTTGGCTTCTTCGAGGGTGTCGCCTTGCGTGTTGGCTCCAGGCAACTCCTCGACAAAGCCGATATAGCCATCCGGAACTTTCAAGTAAACGGCTGTAAGTTTCATATCTATAGTCATAAGAATTTCCCGTCAACAATTGCATTATACTCGAATGAAGCCGAGGGCGGTAGAACGTCTGCTATGAGAATAAGTGTACAAATTGTTGAATCCATTGAAGCCGCTTATTTTCGTCGTTCGTGGCGAAGCGAACGCTTCCTGATGGCTAACGCTTGCGTTCAGCGGGGCCGCGAGCGGCCCTAAAAGAAACCATGAGAAATGCGCTGCACGGCCTCCGCTGCAACGCATTTCTAGGTTGCCACTCGATCTCAGACTCTCTGCTTTATATACGCAAGGACATCAGCTAGTTTTATCAATCCCAAGTCTCGGTCTTCAGGCTTCGGATAGCGTGCGTAACGCAAACTTTTGGGGAATTTCACCTCCCCTTCCTTATGCGCATATAGGTAGTCTTCCCCCTCGATATGTTCATATATCATCCGCCCCCGCCCTGAGTGCGTGATGAAAAATATCGGTATCCCATCTTTATCCTTTTCCAACGCCGGCTTTTCCTTCGGATCATAGAGCAGATTGTTGGTGAGAAAGAATAGTCCTGTCTCATTTTCTACCGCATTACTAATGTCACAAGCCCAAGTCGGAGCAGCATAGAAGCGGATACGCTTCCAGGAAGGGTTGCCTTTTAAGACCTGTGCAACTTCGAGCTCTGCGATGCGCTTACCATTGACCCTGGCATTGACGACTTTACCAATGACGATACAATCAGAGAACTTAATCACATCGGCCAGAGTCATCGTTCCAGCTTCAGCAAAAGTGAGGTGGGCTAGAATGATGACAGCCAGCAGTGATAAGCAAAATCTCTTGATGGTTTTCATTTCACACCTCCTATCCGAACACGGCGAAGCAACATAACGCTGCGGTTGACCGGGCGCGATAAACACTGAATGCATGAAAATCGTTGTGCTCGCGCTCCGGTCCAATCGATTGTTAGGCATCTCTACTCGGTCACAATTATTTTGCCACATATGTTTTCCCCTTCGGCGCAAACAGCCAAGCCGTATCACTTTCAAAGCGGCCAACGATCAAACGATACGGCTTGGGGCGCGGCGGACCAAAGGCAAATCCGCCCCCCGTTAAATCAAAGTCCTCCTGGTAAAACGCTGGCTCTTGATGATCGGTCAATGGGCCATTAAAGATTGCCACAGTGAATTGCTGAGTTTGTTTATGAGTATTAATTAGAGCAACGGCAAAATCTTCAACCCCGTCGCTGTTGAAATCTCCTTTCACATAGTACGGCTGATACTTCGGATTCGCCTTCCATTTGCCACCGAAGCCTTTCCGTATTTGGGTGATCTCAGCTTGGCAATCTCCGCAGTCGGCTTCCGTGGCTAGACGCAGGTTGTTCTTCTGAGCGAGCCATTGTTGCAGAATGGTTTTTTGTTG
>JBIOWC010000511.1:0-27537 GCA_044868105.1 Blastocatellia bacterium | reverse complement strand
GGTTTTCAATGTTCTCAACATTGAAAATATGGAGTTTGGTGGTTCGGCGGTGCAGAACTACTGCACCACTCCGGTTCCGCTTGATTGCGGCTTCCTGAAACCGAGCAATCCGAACTTCTTATCACTCATTGATAAGAACCCGACCTCAACACGACAGGGCAAATATCTGGTCGGCAGCACCAATAGCTTTATCACCCCGGTATTTCAAATGCAGTTCGGTTTGAAATACAATTTCTAAAGCTAATCAATTTACTCAAAATTTCGCGGTCGTGAGTCATACTTACGACCGCTTTTTTATACCTGCCTTTATTCGCTTAACCCCTATCTCAACCCGCGCAAAATTTCGATAACGACGGGCTTTGGGATGTCCCATCGTCCTTCATCAGCCAACCGGTTAAAAGAATTTTTTTGTGCCGAACTTGCAAGCATACCCGGTTCTTGCATTCTGTACTTGAAAGCTTTTGACGAAACAATTCGTGATACAGGCTTTGGTGTTCTTGCAAATGAGCGCCCCCGAACACCCTAGCCTGTTCTCAAACCAATAAAAATAAATTCGCAACCGTGCTGCGTCATTAAGGATGTGCTCGCCAGTTCAGTTTTCAGTTTTGCGTTCAGAGTTGTGCAATCTCACTCAAAAATAAAAATCGCAAACTAAAAACCGGTTTACTGGCGACAAAGGAGATTTATGCAACGCAGAGTCTACTTGTTTTTTATGTGCCTGACGGTCGCTTGTCTTGCCGCTTATATCAGCATCGCTAACATAGAAAAAAAATCCGCCACCGGGTTTACCACTTCCGCCGCAACTAAAATCACCCAAGGCTCGCTACAGGTTTTAAGCGCCGAAGGCAACACCATTGGCGCCTGCCCGCTCAAACACACCGACGTGAAAGCCGAAATCAATGGGTTCCTGGCTCGCGTTGTGGTCACGCAAGAATTCGAAAATCCATTTAAAGACAAAATCGAAGCAGTCTATACGTTTCCGCTGCCGCAGAATGCGGCGGTTGATGACATGACGATGCACGTGGGCGAACGGCTGATTCGCGGGCAAATTAAACGCCGCGAAGAGGCGCGCGCGATTTATGACGCGGCGCGCAATGCCGGTCAGGTCGCCAGTCTATTAGACCAGGAGCGCTCGAATATTTTCACTCAATCAGTCGCTAATATTATGCCGGGTGAAAAAGTCAACATCACGATCAGCTACACAGAAACTTTAAAATACGACGCGGGTTCTTATGAATTTGTTTTCCCGATGGTCGTCGGGCCGCGTTACATCCCGGGCAATCCCACGGGCAAACAGGGCGGCGGTTTTGCGCCTGACACGGACCGGGTGCCCGATGCGTCGCGTATTACGCCGCCGGTTGCGGCGCCGGCGACGCGCGCCGGTCACGACATTGCTATCGAAGTCAAACTCGATGCCGGTGTGCCGATTGATAACATTAAATCTACCTTGCATGAAATTGGTGTTGAAAAGGGCAACGCGCGCAACGCCTTAATCAAACTCACAAGCAAAAATGAAATTCCGAATAAAGATTTCATTCTCAAATACGATGTAGCGGGGCGCAAAATCGAAGACGCGTTGTTGACCCATCGGGCGGCAAACGGCGGGTTCTTCACCTTCATTCTACAACCGCCAGAGCGCGTAACGGCTCAGGAAGTAACTCCGAAAGAGATTGTCTTTGTACTCGATACCTCCGGTTCAATGATGGGCTTTCCTATTGAAAAAGCCAAAGAGTGCATGAAACTTGCGCTTGATAATCTCTATCCGCAAGACACCTTCAACCTCATCACCTTTGCCGGCGACACCCATATTTTGTTTGATAAGCCGGTAGCGGCAACGCGAGAGAACCTCGCCAAAGCGCAAGCTTTTTTGGCTTCGCGTTCCGGTAGCGGCGGCACTGAGATGATGAAGGCGATTCGCGCCGCGCTTGACCCTTCGGACAAACAAGACCATATACGCATCGTCTGCTTTATGACCGATGGTTACGTTGGCAACGATATGGAGATCGTTTCCGAAGTGCAGAAACACCCGAATGCGCGCGTCTTCAGTTTTGGAATTGGTTCATCGGTAAACCGTTTCCTGCTTGACAAAATGGCCGAACACGGACGCGGCGAAGTCGAATATGTCACCTTGCAAGATGACGGGTCGGCGGCCGCAAAGCGTTTGCACGAACGCATTCGCAATCCGCTGCTTACCGATGTTTCCGTAGATTGGAACGGGCTGGCGGTCGCCGATGTCTATCCGAAACGCATTCCCGATTTATTTAGCGCCAAGCCCGTCGTGCTCACGGGTCGTTATACGGCAAGCGGCAAAGGGGTGATTTATTTGAAAGGCAAAATGGCCGGTCGCGATTTCGTCAAAGAGATTGCCATTGACTTGCCGGAAGCCGAACCCGAGCGGGACGTATTGGCGAAGTTGTGGGCGCGAACCCGCATCGAAGATTTAATGGCTGAAGATTATGCCGGAGCGCAAAACGGTTCAATGAAACCCGATTTGCGCGAAACCGTCACGCAAATCGGGTTGGAATATCGCTTGATGACGCAGTTTACTTCCTTCGTTGCCGTCGAAGAGATGACCGTGACCGAAGGCGGCGTGCCGCGCACCATTCAAGTGCCGGTTGACCTGCCCGAAGGCGTAAACCACAAAGGCATCTTCGGCGAATCTGAAGAGGTAACGGTGGTGACGAAAAGCGGACGAGCCGCATTGAATGCGCCGGCCACTTACGGCAGCGGAAGCGGTGGTGGCGTCGGCTATGGCTCCGTCGCACGAAATAAGCAAGCCCCGCAAATTACTCCAAAACCCATAAGGATTGCTCCCCGGCCAGAGCAGGATAAAGAGGATTCATCGAAAGATGAATCTCCAGCTCAATCTAAATTCCATCCGCAGGTCGCCGCCGTGGTCGAACGCCTAAAGAACCACTCGCAACCATCTGCCGATGAAGCGAAATTTGTAAAAAGCGGCAAAGCCGAATTGCAGGTTTATCTGGCGAACACTTCGGCGGAAACCCTCGCCGAGCTCAAAAAACTCGGCTTTGAAGTCATCACTGAAGCGAAAGGCGCCAAGCTTGTCGTCGGGCGCATCAGCGTTGACAAACTTGATGAGCTGGCGAAACTCTCGGCGGTGGTTTACATCGCGCCGCTCAGCCGTAACTAGCGAAGAGTCCTCCAAAGGTTGGTGTCTCGCAAGACATCAATCCTCCTCCGATGGATGAGGCAAAAGCGTTGGATATGCGCGAACCAACGGTTCGTGATAATCTTTCGCTTCGCCTCATCCTTCTTTTTGTTTAAGGAACAATTTCAATCCAAAGGTGAGACCCATGAAAAAAATCATTTTTACCTTATCCATCATTTTTGCTTTGAGCCTGGTGGCGCCTGCGCAAGAGAGCGGCAACAGCGTTTATGGTGGCGCACAAAAACGCCGCAGTCAAAATGTCAATCTCGGAAATCTTTATGCAAGTGAATCCAAAGATGCGGTCAGTTCGCCGTTTATTGAAGCTTACGTTTTAATGAATGCGAAAGCTGATGAATATGTCGCCATCTTCGGCTTGGCGCAAGAAGCCGCAACGCCCGCCGACAGCAATACGAAAGTTGATGCGCAACTTAAAACTTTCACGGCGTCGTTAGAGACGTTAGGTATCAAAGCCAATGACATCTTTATTGATTTCATCACCCAAAACCGGGTTTATGATTTCAGTGTTGCCGGAAGCACCGCGAAGGAAAAGCTCACGGGCTTTGAAACCAAGAAGAATATCGCCGTGCGTTACAAAGACCGCGCCCTGCTTGAAAAGATACTTGCGGCCGCGGCAAAAACTTCCATCTTCGATTTAATTAAGGTTGATTATGTCGTAAGCGATATGAGCAGCGTCCGCGCCCGCCTCTTGGAAGAAGCGGCAAAAATCATCAAAAAGAAAGAAGAGAATTACGCGCGGCTTTTAGGCATCAAGTTGCGCCCTGCGCTGGTCTTTCAAGAAAAGTACGACACCTTTTTTCCTTCCGAACAATATAGCTCTTATGTTGCTTATGAATCCGGCAGTGTAGATGACCGAATCCGCACCGTCGAAAAACGCAAGAGCACAACCTTTTATTTCAATCCCTTGAACGGCAACGAATTCGACGCCATTATTAACGCCGTCGGCATCGAACCTATCGTGCAATGCACGCTCTATCTAAAAGTCAAATACGGTGTGAGCCAATAATTCCGCGTTGCGTTATAATGCTCGCAAACTTGTGTAAAAGGAGAACGCCATGTCACAAACAAACAGACAATTCACGCTTGCCGCGCGTCCCGTCGGATTTCCGAAAGAGACGGATTTCAATCTCGTCGAAACGCCGATTCGCGAACTGCAAGACGGCGAGTTCCTCGTTCAGTCCATCTATCTTTCGGTTGACCCGTATATGCGCGGGCGCATGAACGATGCCAAATCTTATGCGGAACCCGTAAAAATCGGCGGCGTGATGGTCGGCGGCGTAGTCGGCAAGGTCATGGCATCGAAAAACCCAAACTTTCAAACGGGCGATTATGTTGAAGGCTATTTCGGCTGGCAAGAGTATGCGGTCACGAACGGTGAAGGCATAAGAAAGCTCGACCCCTCCTTAGCCCCGATTTCAACCGCGCTTGGGCTGTTAGGAATGCCAGGAATGACCGCCTATTTTGGTTTCCTAGACATCTGCCAACCGAAAGCCGGCGAAACGGTCGTGGTGTCGGGCGCCGCCGGCGCGGTTGGTTCACTGGTCGGGCAGATCGCCAAAATCCAAGGCTGTCGCGCGATTGGCATTGCCGGCACCGACGACAAGATTGATTATCTGGTGAGCGAACTCGGATTTGATGCGGCGTTCAATTACAAAACCACAGAAAACTATGGCGCGAAACTGCGAGAGCTATGCCCGAACGGCATTGATGGTTATTTCGATAATGTCGGCGGCGCCATCAGCGATGCGGTTTTCTTCAACCTCAACCCCTTTGCGCGGGTTTCCATCTGCGGGCAGATTTCACAATACAATTTAGAGAAACCCGAAATGGGACCGCGCCTGATTTTACCGACCTTGCTGGTTCGACAGGCACGCGCCGAAGGCTTCATCGTGTCGCGTTTTGCGGCGCGTTTTGAAGAAGGCATGAAGCAGATGGCCGAGTGGCTCAAAGACGGCAAGTTGAAATACGAAGAGACCATCGAACAGGGCTTTGAAAATATGCCGCGCGCCTTTCTTTCCATGCTGCAAGGCAAGAATACCGGCAAGCAACTGGTAAAAGCCGCCGAAGAATAGGATGAAGCGGTGAAGAGCTGAAACGAATACTTCATTCTGGGCTTCTCACCTCTTCGCCATTCCACCTATAAACGTCGTTCAGTTTTTGCTTACCGAGTCAAGGTAGTCTTTATCACGGTTCCTCTAAAAATATCGAAATAACAAATCTGGGTTGGAACACCTCTCGGGAATTGTTGCTTTAAATCGTTGCCGTTTAGAATCACTTCTCCTGTTGGCAATCTGGTGGTTGATAATATGGGCCACGACCTACAGTCACATCCGATGCCTATCCCGCTACCGAAAACCTGAGGAACGACAAGATTTTGACCGCTGATGGCAATCCGAAAAGGCTCCTTCAATACGGCCACTGAACTGAAACTTGGAATCCCGGCAATCACATTTTCTCTGTGATAAATATTGTCATCCGGATGACTATCCGGAGTGTCGCTGACAACCTGTGCTTCGGCAATTATTTTGGTTCCGGGCGGAGCTAAGAAGTTCAGATAAACGGTAATAAATGTACTCCGACCCGACGGCAAATCTCCCAGTGAGCAAACGATATCTCCGGTTCCGAAAGATGGCGGAAGTGTACAGGTCACGCGATCGGATGTTTGCAGCCTGTCGAAACGAGTGCCTGCGGGAAGGGGAAAAGTAAACACGACATTTTGAGCCGTATCGGGGCCCTGGTTGGTTATCCCGATGTTATAAATATCCTGGCGAAAGCTATCTGCGACACTTTCAGAAGTTCGTAAATCTGCCGTATTCGTCACCCTCAGGTTCTTGTCATTTGCAGCAGCAGGATTGATAGAAGCCGAGAGTTTAAGCTGGCCAGGTAAGGCCAGGGTCAACAACAGAGCTAATGAAATAGGCCAACTAGCTGGATTTATTAATCTGCTAAATCTCATATGCCCTCCTCAAGGAGTGGGAGAATAGATGCTGTTAAAAGCGAAGCAAATCTTTTTGACTTGCGCGATTAATCAGGAGGACACAGCGATTGTTGAAAGGTAAAGGAATGTTAGTCGGATGTTCAGCTAATTTCAACTGTCAATCAATTGGGTAGGGGGTCAGATTGAAATGAGGGGGATGAAATTATTTATCGGTAAAAGAAGGGCGGTCTGTCGTCAGTGACAAGGTCATCTTCTGCTGGGGCGGAAAAGGCGGATTGTGATTTATCCGCCCCAGCCGATGGCGCTTTATCCGCTTTTTCCGCCTAATCAGAAGATAAATTTTTACTTGTCCAGAGATCACTGTTTACTAGTCGTTGGGCGGGACTTTACTTGTTTAGCGCCCATCGAATGCCAACCTATTTCTTCCTGACCCATTACCATCAATTGTTGCAACTTGACAGCTTTGCAACTTGGCGCCGGACTCTTCTGGGTTGGCCCTTATCTGTAGGTTCGCAAGTCTGGTTCATCGAGGTGGGGGACTGAATTGAACCAGTCGAGCGATAATTTATCGCGGTTAAACAGCAGTTCAGTAATAGAACAGTTGCGCACCCGCCAGTTGAGTTCCAGGGCGCTTTTTTCTGCCGCATCAACGGCGATTTGCACCGCCACGCCAATCGGTCCGCCCGATGTGAAGACAGCGATGCGACGGCGGCCGCCGCCTTGTATGAGCTTCTTCAGTCCCCGTTCGACTCTGGCATTGAACGACAGCCAGGATTCGACATCAGATAAATGGATATGGCCTTCCAGCCAGATGCCCATCAAAGCTTCAAACATCTTCTGAAAATAGCGGTTGCGATTCGGCGCCTCACGGTTGGCTTCATATTCATCCGAAAGCCTGCGAAATTCGGGATTTCTTTCGGCAAGCGCCGGTCGCAGTCGGGTTAAAATGCCCTCGGCATCATATTCGTTGAACTCCGGCATCACCACCGCTTCAGGAAGCGTGAGTCCTGCTTCTCTGTAGCACTCATAAACGATTTCTGCGGTGCGATGATGTCGAACCAGAGAGCCTGTATAAATCTCATCAAACTCGACTCCATAACGCAGCCAATACTGGCCAAGTTTTTTCGATTGCGCTTCGCCGATACTGGAAAGCTTGTCGGTGATTTTTTCAAATGGGGTTGCCTGTCCATGTCTGACCAGGGTGAGTGTACTCATTGGTTATTAAAGCAACCTCCTTTGCAAATTGGGCTACCCTGCGGCCTTTAGGTTTCGACATTGTAGCATTCGCATAGGCTTAACCAAGAGTTTTATAAGTAAGTTGGTTTTATAATTTGAGTAATTCAAGTATGATTTGCCAAGCAGCGAAGAAAAGCCCCGCATCTCACAAACATTCGAGGTACAACATGGCTGTTCAAACAGAAGCTCGGCAAGACTTCGTTGAACTTACGGAAGACGTTTCGCATTCGCCGCTCTGGAACCCGGACCTCGCGCCGACAACCCTCAATGAGCGTACCTGGTCTACGTATAACATCGCCGCTTTGTGGATAGGCATGAGCGTTGTCATCACCACGTATACGCTTGCCGGAGGATTCATTGAACAAGGCATGAACTGGTGGCAAGCGATGCTTACGATTTTGCTGGGCAACACCATTGTTTTAATTCCGATGATTTTGAACGCCCACGCGGGAACCAAATACGGGGTGTCGTTTCCGGTCTTGTGTCGCGCTTCGTTTGGCACCCGTGGGGCGAACCTCGCAGCCATGGCGCGCGCTTTGGTGGCTTGCGGTTGGTTTGGCATTCAAACCTGGATTGGCGGCGAGGCTTTCGATGGCTTGATGAAGACCATTTGGAGCGGCTGGGCAAATGTGCCGGCGCATACCTTCATCATGTTTTTTCTCTTCTGGGCCATCCAGGTCTTTATCATTGTGCGCGGCATCGAAGGCATCAAATACCTTGAAAGCTGGTCAGCCCCTTTGCTTTTGGCCGGCGGCGCCATCCTGCTTTACTGGGCGACCACGACAGCCGGGGGCCTGGGACGGGTGCTGGATTCGGTTGATTTAAACCTACGAGGTTCGTTCAATGATGACTTGAGTACACCGCGCCCCTCGTTCTGGCAAATTTTCCCGCCGGCGCTTACCGCCAGCGTCGGCTACTGGGCAACGCTCAGTTTGAATATTCCCGATTTTACGCGCTACGCAAAAAATCAGCGTTCGCAGATGCTCGGCCAGGCCTTAGGGCTGCCGACCACGATGACCGCATTTGCTTTTATCGGGGTTGCAACAACGTCGGCAACCGTGTTGATTTATGGGCGCGCCATTCCTAACCCGGTTGAACTGGTCGGGCAATTTAATAGCGTGGCGATTGCTTTATTCGCCACAGTAATTATTTTCGCGGCGCAACTGACCACCAACATGGCTGCCAATGTGGTGTCGCCCTCGAATGATTTTTCAAACCTGAATCCGCGACGCATCTCTTATGTGATGGGCGGGTTGATTACGGCGGCGGTCGGCGTACTGATGATGCCCTGGAAATTATATCGCGATGCGGCCGCCTATATCTTCACCTGGCTGATCGGTTATTCGGGGCTGATGGGGGCGATTGGCGGCGTGATGATTTGCGATTATTGGGTGCTTCGCAAACAGCAACTTTCGCTCAAAGATTTGTTTTTGGAAAAAGGGATTTACAGTTACGCAAACGGCATTAACTGGCGCGCTGTCGCGGCCATGGCGGTAGCGATTGCTCCGGTGATTCCGGGTTTTCTGCGAGCCGCAACAACCCCGAACGGCGCAGTGGCGAATCCCAATTTCTTTGATACTATTTACACTTATGCGTGGTTTATAACTTTTGCGATCAGCTTTGTGGTTTACTTTGTGCTGATGCAAACCGCCAGAACTTCGCAGATTAAC
The DNA here is from genome assembly GCA_044868105.1 of Blastocatellia bacterium. Taxonomy (GTDB): domain Bacteria; phylum Acidobacteriota; class Blastocatellia; order UBA7656; family UBA7656; genus JBFMDH01. Next base: position 18,506 of record JBIOWC010000511.1, on the reverse strand, counting down.
GAAGACCAGTTATGACGCTCAAAGTAATAATTCAAAATCCGGATTTTTCGATAATGAAAAAATTTTTCACCAAAACCCAGAGCCGCAGAAGGGGCGCGTTTTCAGGCCTGACCGCTGCAAAACTACCCACGGTCTCTCTCTCTCTAACCTTACTGTTTTGCCTTATGGCTCTTGCTTCGCTGACGTGGGCGCAAAAGGCTGTAAAACCCACCTCGGTTCCGCCGCGTTTACTGAGCGATTTGAAAAGTCCTGAGGCCGCAAAACGACGCGAAGCGGCAAACGAACTCTGCTATCTGAGAGCCAAAGATGCGGTGCCGCCACTCAGCCTGGCGCTACTCGATAGAGATGAAACGGTTCGTGAAGCCGCCGCCTTTGCGCTCGGTCAAATTACCGACCCGCGCGCCGTTCCGGCGCTTACGAAAGCGCTCGCCGACAAGGATTCCGAAGTGCGCGCCACAGCGGTCTTCGCGCTCGGTATGATTGGCGAACGCAAAAGCGCCCTGACGATTGCGGGTATGCTCGATGATGGCTCGGCCATTGTGCGGTCGGCGGCGGTCACGGCGTTGGGGCTGATGGAAGATGACGCAGCGGTTGATGAACTGGTTGATGCGCTCAATGATGTTTCATTCGATGTTCGTTACGACACGGTTTGGGCGCTCGGACAAATCGGCGCGGAAGACGCCATTGACCATCTGCAAGCGGCGATGGTCAACATTGATGCGTTTACTCAAGACCAGCAACTGCGTGAACAGTTTCGCCTGGCCGTGCAAACGGCAATTGAAAAAATTCGCGCTCAGGAAATCGGCGTTGCCACCCGCCCGCGCAAAACGACGGAAGGCGCGATTTATCCGAATCGTTACGGTAATGAATCCAATCCCATTGGCATTCGTCAATCGGTCAAGCTCATCGCTTCGGAACGGGCGCGCAGCGGCAGGCTGAGCGGCACGGTTAAACTCAAAGTGTTGGTTGCCGCAGATGGTCGCGCGGCACGGGCTTATGTTTTAAAACGCGCCGGCAATGGCCTCGACCAACGCGCCCTGCAAACCGTGATGCAATATAAATTTGAACCGACCTTGATTGCCGGTATGCCGCAAACCGGTTGGATATTTATTGATATAAAATTTTAAGAGGTGGGTAGACGATGGCTGATGCAAATGCCGCATTTGTGGGTTCGATTCCTGAAAATTATGACCGCTATCTCGGTCCGGTTTTCTTTACGCCCTACGCCGAAGACCTGGTTAAACGCCTGGCGGTTCCTGAAGCTGGCGTGGTGCTTGAAACCGCTTGCGGAACCGGCCTTCTCACGCGCATGCTCAAAGACGGGTTGCCCGCCGATGTAAAACTCGTGGCGACAGACCTCAATCAAGCGATGATGGATTTTGCGCAGCATAAATTCGCAAATGATGAAGCGCTTGAATGGCAATTGGCTGACGCCATGGATTTGCCATTTGCCGACCAGACGTTTGACGCGGTGGTCTGTCAATTCGGTTTAATGTTTGTTCCCGACAAAGAAGCGGCGGTGCGCGAAGCCCGGCGCGTGTTAAAACCCGGCGGCGTATTTTTATTCAATGTCTGGGATGCGATTGAAAAGAATGAGATGGCGCACATTGCCAATGCAATCATCTGCAGTTTTTTTGAGAACGACCCGCCCATCTTTTATCAAATCCCTTTCGGCTACCACGATACAGAGGTGATTCAAACGCTCCTCAAAAAAGTGGGTTTCGAGGATATACAAATGGACGTGGTCGCCAAGGTGGGCGAAAGTTTTTCAGCCCAAGAGGCCGCACAAGGATTAGTAGAAGGCAATCCGGTCGCCATCGCCATCAAAGAACGCGGGCAGGATAAAGAGAAAATTATTGAGGCCGTCAGCGCAGCACTCATTGAGCGGTTAGGCGATAAACCCATGAGGACAAAGTTGCAGGCCATTATTTTCCAAGCGAGGTAATCAAGCAGCGCTTGATACAACCAACCGATGGCAAAGTTTTACCCGTAACCGGAACCCTATAAATTCGAACTGACCTTGATTGCCGGTATGCCGCAAATCGGTTAGTTATTGAGATAAAATTTTAATTCACAGATTATTAGTGCAAACACTAGCTGAAACTTATTTGTCTTTGCTGTTTGTAAACTTGGATAGACTGCGCATCGCCCATAACGTTTTGGCATTGATCCCCTGTGTTTGACTCATAACCCAAGACAAGGAGATATAGACATGTCACTTTCCAAGCGCGCAGTAGCGGAATTTATCGGCACCTTTTGGTTAGTGTTGGGGGGTTGCGGTAGCGCAGTTCTCGCCGCCGCCTTTCCTCAAGTCGGCATCGGTTTGCACGGAGTCTCGTTGGCTTTCGGTTTGACCGTATTGACGATGGCCTACGGCATTGGTCATATATCGGGCTGTCATTTGAACCCCGCGGTTTCCGTTGGCCTGGTGGTCGGCAAACGATTTCCGGCTGCTGAGTTGTTGCCTTATATCGTCGCTCAGGTGCTCGGCGCGATCGCCGGAGCCGCCGTGCTTTATTTAATCGCCAGCGGCAAATCCGGGTTCAGTTTAAGCAGCGGTTTCGCATCGAACGGCTATGGCGACCATTCACCCGGCAATTATTCGCTAGTCGCGGGATTGGTTTGCGAAATCGTCATGACGTTCATGTTTTTGATAATTATTCTGGGTTCTACTGACAAACGGGCGCCGCAAGGATTCGCGCCGATAGCTATCGGCTTAGGACTCACCTTGATTCATCTGATCAGCATCCCGGTCACCAACACGTCGGTTAATCCGGCGCGCAGCACCGGCCCGGCGGTTTTTGTCGGCGGTTGGGCGCTCGCTCAACTGTGGCTGTTCTGGGTGGCGCCGATTGTTGGCGCGGCAATCGCTGGCGTCGTTTACCAGGCGCTTGCCGGCGGGGGTGATGATAAAAATTGACTCCGCGAGTAGATTCATTGTTCTTTGGTAAATCTTTTTAGGCGGGAAGGGTCTTGAAAAATTTTACTCTAGGTCCTTGCCGCAAAATTTTATCTCTAAAGGAGTGACGTGCTATGGCCAAGGTAGTCAAATGCGGGCTGATTCAAACGACCAACGCCTGTTCGGTCGAAGAGCCGATTGAAAAAATCAAACAGGCAAATATCGAAAAGAATTTAGGCTTCATTGAAGAAGCGGCGCGTCAAGGCGTGCAGATTATCTGTATGCAGGAGGTTTTCACGACGCCGTATTTTTGCGCCGAGCAAACGACGCGCTGGTACGACGCGGTTGAGCGCATTCCTGATGGCGAAACCACTAAACTTATGCAAGAGGTCGCTAAAAAACATGGCATGGTCATCATTGTGCCGATTTATGAAGAAGAGATTACCGGTGTCTATTACAACACCGCGGCGGTGATTGATGCCGATGGAAATTATTTAGGGAAGTATCGCAAGAATCACATCCCCCATGTGGCGCCCGGTTTTTGGGAAAAGTTTTATTTCAAACCGGGCAATCTCGGCTATCCGACCTTTCATACAGCCTTCGCGCAAATCGGCGTCTACATCTGCTATGACCGCCATTTTCCTGAAGGCGCGCGGGCGCTGGGTCTGAACGGCGCCGAGATTGTTTTCAATCCGTCGGCAACGGTTGCGGGACTTTCGGAATATTTATGGGAACTCGAACAACCGGCGCACGCCGTCGCCAATGGTTATTTCATCGGCGCCATCAATCGAGTCGGCCACGAACAACCCTGGGACATCGGCGAATTTTACGGCAAGAGTTATTTCTGTAACCCGCGCGGCAAAATCATTGCTCAAGCCGCCCGCGATAAAGATGAGCTGGTGGTTGCCGATTTGAATCTGGATGAAATCCGCGAAGTCCGCAACACCTGGCAATTCTTCCGCGATAGAAGACCGGAAACTTATCTTGAATTAGTTGAGGAATAAAAGTCTTTCAACACGAAGAACACGAAGGACACGAAGCTATATTTTTTTTATTCATCTTCGTATTCTTTGTGTTCTTCGTGTTTCATAGGACATAGTGCCTGCACACTCAATGACAAGGAGAAAACCCATGCTCGAATTTGCCATTACTTTTAAACCCGATATGCCGAGTGAGCGCATCATCGCGCTGACGAAACAGGCCGAAGCCGGTGGATTCACCTATGGCTGGATGTTCGATTCGCACGTCCTCTGGCAAGACCCTTATCCGTTGATGACCTTGATGGGGGCAAACACCGAGCGTATGCGACTCGGCACATGTGTCACCAATCCCGGCGTGCGCGATGCCACGGTAACCGCGAGTTTACTGGCGACCATGAATCGCATCACGAAAGGGCGCATGGATTTAGGTATCGGGCGCGGCGACTCGTCGCGCCGTGTGATGGGCAAAAAACCGCTCACCCTGGAACGATTGGAAGAGACTGTAAAGGTAGTCAAAGGTCTGTGCGCGGGCGACAAGGTGAATTACGAAGGGCGCGATTTGGAATTCAACTGGACGACCAAAGATGTGCCGCCGGTGTGGATTGCCGGTTACGGGCCGAAGGCGCTCCGGTGCGCCGGTCGCGCCGGTGATGGGGTAATTTTGCAATTCGCCGACCCGGATTTAATTCGCTGGTCTTTAGGTTTTGTGAAAGCCGGTTGCGAAGAAGCCGGAAAAGATTTCTCGGCGTTTCGCGTGATGAGCGCGGCACCCGTCTGGGTATCGGATGATTTGGAAAAAGCCCGCAATCAAGTGCGCTGGTTTCCGGCGCTGGTGTCAAATCACGTGGTTGATTTAATCGCGCGTTATGGCATGGATGAACTGCCGGAAGCTTTGACATCGTATGTGAAGACGCGCCAAGGCTATGATTATTTGCATCACGCGGAAGTTGGCAGTTCCAACGCCGAATTTGTGACCGATGAAATCGTTGACCGCTTTGCTATTGTCGGCACCCCGGAAGAACACCTTCGCCGGTTGAATGAATTAAAAGAGATCGGCGTGACGCAATTCAATATTTATTTGATGAGCGGCGACGAAGAAGAACAACTCGATAGATATGCCAAAGAGGTAGTACCGCATTTCAGTTGATTATAAAAATAATTGCTTCAATTTTAGAGCCTGCGTCAGCAGGTGAAAGCATAAAGCCACGTACGTTAGCGCGCGGGTGATGGCAATTGCAAATTTCTAGCCCGTGAAACGGGCGATAGACAGGGAAATCATGCTCTGTCGCCCTCTACGAGGGCTTGAAAAACTATTACTGAATCGGGTGACCCAGTGTGAAGCGAAGCAGAGCGCTGGGCTTTAGGCTGGCGCCCGGCTTTGCGGGCTTTTCGCACGGATTAAACTTTGAATTACGACTGAGCTTGCCGTTACGACACCCTGTTTTTATCACCCGCCGATGTGAATTGACGGGCGGCGGTCGGGGTCTGGCTCTGCCAGGCGCAGGACTTCGCGGGTCACCGGCGCGGTGTCGCCTTCACCTAAAAAGATATAGCGAAAGACATATTGCAGGGGGTTGCCTTCGCTCCAGCCAAAATAGGCGTGCGGGATTTTGCCCGTCATATGACGAACCTCCAGCAAGAAGGCGGCTATAGCATTGGGCACCGCAGGGCTTTTGGTGCGCAGAATTTTATACGGCCCTAACGACACGCCACGCACTTTCAACTCGCCGGAAAATTCCGAAGCATCCGTTGGGCGGACTTCAAAAAAGACAATCGCATCATCCGCAGGAATATGATTGTCTTCGCGCACTTCTTTCTCTTTGTAAAAATATTCGCGCTCATTTCCCCGGTCGCGTCTATTCGGAATGATGCGGATTTCGCAGCATTTGGTCAGTTCTTTGATGAACTCTTTCGCTTTGTTGTCCAATTCGACATGCTCGATACGCAGCTCTGTTGAACGCAAAGCCCGCGAAATCAACGAGGTAATAATAATTGCCAGGATAAAGAACGAGGCAATCTTTACGCCGTCGGTGCGCTCAACAATATTGGTGATGGTCGTGTATGCGAAAACCAACGTAATCAAGGCGAAAATATATTTTAAGCTGCCGTTTTTCCAAGCCGCCATGGTCACCGCGATGGCCGCCGAAGTCATCAACACCAACACGCCGGTTGCATAAGCCCCGCCTTGCGCGTCTACGTTGGCTTGAAAGATGATGGTCACTGCAAAGGCTACACTGGTGAAGACGAGCACCAGCGGGCGCGTGGCTTTTGCCCATTCGGGCGCCATGCCGTAACGCGGCAGGTAACGCGGCACAATATTGAGAAGCCCCGCCATGGCCGATGCGCCGGCAAACCAGAGAATGGAAATCGTGCTGATGTCATAAACCGTGCCGAAATAATCGCCGAGATATTTGTGCGCTAAAAACGACAGAGCGCGACCGTTGGCTTCGCCGCCTTTTTCAAAGGCTTCAGCCGGAATTAAAATCGCCGTGATGAAACTGCTGGCAAGCAAAAAGAGGCTCATAATCACCGCGGCGACGCGCAGCAACTTGCGGGTGTTGCGGATTCGCCCTAGGGGATGGGTGGGCGTATCGGTCGGGTCGCCTTTAACGAGCGGCATGACGGCCACGCCGGTTTCAAACCCGGAGAGACCGAGGGCGAGTTTCGGAAATACCAGAATCGCTGCGCCGATCATGCCCGCCGGGTTGCTATGCGCGGTAAATAATTTCGTCCGCCATTCGGGAATTAACCCGGCGTGTTGGCTGAGTTCATAAAGCCCGACACTGACGACCACCGCATTCAACGCCAGATAGATGACGACCAGAAAAACCGCGATGCCGACCGCTTCTTTGAAGCCTTTAAGAAAAACCGCGCTGAGCGTTCCAATCAGCACCAGGGTTATCCAAACTTCGTGATGCAGGTAATCATACTTCTGGGTGAAGGGATTTTCGATGATGTGGGCCGTTGCGTCAGCCGCCGAAAGCGTGATGGTGATGATAAAATCGGTTGCCGCAAAACCCAATAAAACCAGGACCAGCACTTTACTTTCCCAACGGGTGAGCAGCGCTTCGAGCATGGAGATCGAGCCTTCGCCGTTGGGGCTTGCCGCGGCCACTTTGCTGTAAATCGGTAAGGCTCCGAAAAGCGTCAGCAAAATCAAGATCAGCGTCGCAACCGGTGATAGCGCGCCGGCTGCTAAAAAAGCGATGCCGGGTTGATAACCCAGCGTTGAAAAATAATCAACGCCCGTTAGACACATCACTTTGTACCAGGGGTGCGTGTGATGGTGAGGGTGCTCGTCTTTCTTTTTGCTCGGCAGATAACCTTCGAGCAACCACTGTTTGAATGCGCCGGGTTCTTTCTTATTTGATTTCGATGAGTCCGTCATGTGTCCCTCAGCTTTTAGAATGGTCTCGATTAACGACTCTCGCTCACCTTCAGGATTCGTCGTCACAGCAAGGTTAATTCAATACGGCTTTCAAAACGACGACTATTTTTAGTGTAAATTCCCTTGACTTAAAAGGTCAATATACGCGGCCGCAATCAAATCTTCTTCGTTGATACCCAGCCTGTACATTAAATGCTGAATCATCTGCAGGCCATCTCGGACGCTCTGGTCTTCTCGCATCACCCATTCAAGCTCAACAAACTGCCCAAGATTTTCTACCGTATCCAGGTGTATGCGGGTTTGTCCGGCAAAATAAAGCTGTCTATGTTTTCGCACCCTGCCGCGCACCTTCAAGACGGTTGCAAGAATCGCTTTGAGGGTTTCCGGCTCATCGGTTTTCGAGATGAGGTAGGCGGATTCCTTCGCTTGCGTTGAATCGTCACGCCGGTAATAAATCAACTCGCCGCGCCCGCTCGTGAAGGCTCTTAGCTTCAACCTGCCCGTCGGCGTCTCAAAGAAGGTGTCTTCTTGAACAAGCACCTCGCAAGGCACATCGGATATTTGTTCAGCTAACTGTTGAAGCTTTGAAAAATCATGCACTCGCGCTTTGATTTCGATATTTTTCGGCATGTTTCATTCAGAATGAAAATCAGGTTGTGGCAATCAAGGATTCAAGGAGATGGATTTTTTCTGTTATCGAACCTTGGTTTGGAATCGGCACCAGGGGAAGGGTCGCGCCCTGCATAACCATTCCGTCTAGCTCCGCCGTGCAATAATCTAGAGAACCGCAAATCGCTACCCGCGCAACCATCTCATCGGTCACCGCACGGATGGCTTCTTTGCGGCGACCGGCTTGCCAGAGCATTTGAATCATACGGGCTTCGTCGGGAAATCCCAACCGGGCAAGCGACTGTCTGTAAAAATCGCCCATGCCGCCGATATAATAGGCGAGCGGCAGACGCGCCGATTTTCTGGCCTTTGCCAGGTCATCCGCCACCAGGGTGTTGACAAAGGGCGCGATCTCAATGTTGTTCGCGTCGCGATTGACGCGCGCTGCGCCTGAGCGAATCTGCGCAATGCCTTCTCTCAATTCAGCGCGCACCCAATGCGTCGGCAACCAGCCATCGGCAATTTCGCCGATTTGGCCGAGGCTTTTCGGTGTGAGCGCCGCAATATAAATGGGAATCTCAGCCCGCAAAGGTTTGAAGCCCAGCTTGAAGCGACTGAGCTTGAAACATTTGCCGTCAAAATCTACGCTCTCGCCCGCCAGCAACAGGCGAATGATTTGCACGGTTTCTTTCAGTCGGGTGAGTGGCTTTTGAAATTTCACGCCGTGAAAATCTTCAACGACGCGTGCCCCGCTCGTGCCCAGCCCCAGGCGAAAACGCCCGCCGGAAATTTCATCGAGGGTTGCCGCGCTCATCGCCAGTACGGCAGGGCTTCTCGAAAACACATTGACGATGCCCGTACCCAAGTGAATCTGTTTGGTAAGGCCGGCAAGTTCCGTCAAGGTGGTGAAAGCCTCGCGTTCCCAGGCTTCGGGAATCCAGATGGAATCATAGCCGCAACGGTCGGCCGCTTTCACGCATTCAAACAGTTCACGCCTATCGAATCCGCGTTTATCAAAACCGGGGAGGCGACCAAGATAGAGTCCGAGTCTTCGCGTCATGGTTTGCACATTAAACCGAAAAGCGGGCGCGGCGTAAAGTCCGCCCGTCTGCGAATCGGGCAGGAATTCGTCGTTCAAGCCGCAACTATAAATTGGTCTTCGGATTGGGCGGATAAAAGGTATGGCTAATGAAGCCATAAGAATTTCTTTCTTGACTCTGATGAAAGGCGAATGCTATACCATGAACGTTCATTAAATATTCAAAGGCTTATGAAAAAAACCATGTGTCCATGTTGTTGTCCTTGTTGTTGTATGTCGAACGGCATACAGGGCGAAGCCTTTGATGGAGGTACATCTTAAAATTCAGGTCTAATACATTCTGAGAAAACTCAGACGGGAATTTAAGAAAACCCACCCAGGCTTCAAACCTGCGGTGGGTTTTTCGTTTTTGGCAATTGGGTTCGAGCGGGTAAACACAACCATGAGCAGACAGGCACACATCGGCAAAGTCTATTTAATTGGCGCAGGGCCGGGCGACCCGAAGCTTTTAACCATCAAAGCCGCCGAAATCATCGCGGCCAGCGACATCATTGTTTACGATTATCTAGTCAATCCTGAAATTCTCGCGCATTCGCGGCGCAATGCTGAATTAATTTATGTTGGCAAACGCGCCGGCGAGCCTTCCACTTCGCAATCCGAAATCAATCGCCTGCTTGTTGAACACGCCGAGGCCGGCCACCGGGTTGCGCGTTTGAAAGGCGGCGACCCGTTCATCTTCGGGCGCGGCGGCGAAGAGGCCGAAGCCTTAGTCGAAGCCGGAATCGAATGGGAAGTGGTGCCGGGAATTTCATCCGGCGTCGCCGCGGCCGCTTATGCAGGCATTCCGCTGACGCATCGCGGTTATGCTTCAAGCGTCGCTTTTATCACCGGGCACGACAGCCGCAAAAATCGCTCAAACGTTGATTGGCGCTCGGCGGCTCATTTTGCCGATACCTTGGTGATTTTCATGTGTGCCGAGACGATTAAGGAAATTTCGCGTTCGCTCATCGAAGGCGGACGCCACGCGTCTACACCCATTGCCATCATTCGCTGGGGCACTTACGAAGACCAGGAAGTTTATTCCGGAACTCTTGAAGATTTGGCCGACGCAAGCGACGACCTTGCCGCAAAAATCAAGCCTCCGGCAATTGCGATTGTTGGCGAGGTCGTTTTGCTGAAAGACAAATTGAATTGGTTCAAACACCAGGCGTTTGAATTTGGCGCGGTCGCCCAACCGGTCATTTAATAAGGAGCACTTAATGGCACAAAGCGTACAAGAACTTGTCAGTCTCACATCCGGCATTCATCGGTTAACCCCTATCGAAGAAGCGGCGTTTAAGTTGGAAGAAGCGACGCCGCAAGAAATCCTTGAATGGGCGTTTGATGAATTTGGCGAGACCCTAACCATTGCCACAGGATTCGGAGCCGAAGGCGCGGCGCTCATTGACATGGCCACGAAAGTCAATCGGCAACCGGATGTCTTTTTTCTCGACACCGATTTTCTTTTTCCTGAAACCTACGCCTTGCGCCGCCGCCTGGAAGACCGCTACGGGATAGAGATTCGCGCTTACCAATCCTTGCTGACACCCGAACTTCAAGCGCAGACTCACGGCGCGAATCTCTGGTCGCGCGACCCCGATTTGTGTTGCCGCATTAGAAAACTCGAACCGCTCAAAGAAGCCTTGCAAGGGCGCAGGGCCTGGGTGACGGCAATCCGCCGCGACCAAACGGCGGCGCGCGCCCGTGCCGGGGTCGTTGAATGGGATTCGCGTTGGCAATTGGTAAAAGTCAATCCGCTGGCGCGTTGGACGAAACGCGAGGTCTGGCGTTACATCCTGGAAAAAGATGTCCCGTATAACCCGCTTCACGATGCAGGCTACCTGAGCATTGGATGTACGCATTGCACAAGAGCCGTCGGCGCCAACGAAGATGAACGCGCCGGTCGTTGGGCTGGATTTAAGAAGACCGAATGCGGATTGCACGCTTGATACGTGCACGCTTGATACGTGCACGCTTGATGCGCTTTGACAGGGGTCAGTAGCCCTAGCAAGCCCATCAGGGTCAGGTTACTGATCCATTAATGAATAGAGAACCACCAATGAAGAAGAGGAGATGATTGCAGAGATGAGTAAACAGGAAACGGTTAAAGGAACGGTTATTTGGCTCACAGGGCTTTCGGGCGCGGGCAAAACGACCCTGGCACGAAGCCTCGCAAAACAGCTTGAAGCCGCCGGGCGTTTGGTTGAAACGCTCGATGGCGATGAAGTCCGCGAGAGTTTAAGCCGCGGGCTTGGATTTTCAAAAGCCGACCGCGACACCAATGTTCATCGCATCGGATTTGTCGCAAGACTTTTGGCGCGCAACGGCGTGACGGTTATCGTGCCGGTGATTTCTCCGTATCGGGAGACCCGCAACGAGATCCGCCGATTGGTTGAACAGGAGGGTTCGGATTTTGTCGAAGTCTTCGTGCGTTGCGATTTGCCGACCTTGATTGAACGGGACGTGAAGGGTCTGTACAAAAAAGCCCTTGCCGGTGAAGTCACCAATTTCACCGGCATCAGCGACCCGTATGAAGAACCTCTGGCGCCGGAAATACTCATTGACACCTTCGCCCAATCCCTGGATGAGAGCGAAGCGCACCTTTTAGAAAAGCTTTTTGAATTCGGTTTATTTGAAACCGCCACCGGACAATTTAGAAATCTCGCTGTTGCCGAACAATTTTCGGCGCAGTGAACCAGGATGTTTGGAGTATCGCCTTCAGGCAATATTCACCACGATTCATTTATAACCGCGAAGGCGGTACTCCGAACCTATAGCGAAAGGAAGCATCGCTTATGAATATCGAAGAGATTAAAAGACGCAAGGACGGTCTTGATGTCCTGGCAGATATTTATCGTTATGGGGAAACGAAAGAACCCATCTCGCCTGAAGATGAAGCGCTCTTTCGCTGGTATGGCATCTACACGCAACGCCCGGCTGAAGATGGATATTTCATGGTGCGCATGCGAATACCGGGCGGCGACCTTACGCCTACGCAACTGCGCGCCATTGCTGAACTCTCCGATGAGCATGGCCGAGGGCTTGCCGATATAACCGTGCGGCAAAATTTCCAACTTCACTGGGTGCGCGTTGAAAGCTTGCCGGTTATTCTCGACCGTCTGCGCGAAGTCGGGCTGTCAACCACCGAAGCCTGCGGCGATTGCGTTCGTAACATTATCAACTGTCCGGCATCGGGCGTTGATGCAGAAGAACTCTATGACACGACGCCGCTCATCAATCAGGTCAATCAATTTTTTATTGATAATAAGGATTTTTCAAACCTGCCGCGAAAATTCAAAATCGCGATCACCGGGTGCGCGCATCGTTGTGTTTATCCGGAAATTAATGACATCGGGATATTCGCGGTGCCCGACACGGAGCGCGGCGGCATCGCTTTTCGCGCGCGCCTTGGCGGCGGGCTTTCAACAACGCCGCGTTTTTCAAAAGACCTGGGCGTGTTGGTGGCGCCCGAAGAGGTTGTCGAGTTATGCGCCGCTGTCGCTACGGTCTTTCGTGAAGAAGGTAACCGAAAAAATCGTAAACGCGCGCGGTTGAAATTTTTAATTGAACAATGGGAAATTCCGCGCTTTCGCGCCGCCGTCGAAACCGTGCTTGGCCGAAAGTTGCGTTTGGCCCCGCAAGCCGAAGCCGAACCGATTACCGAACGCGACCGCTCTCATTTGGGCATCCGTCGGCAACGCGAGCGGGGCTTTTATTATGTAGGAATTTCGATACTCGGTGGCCGAACCAATGCTTTTGAGTTGAAACGTCTGGCTGACCTTGCCGAAGCATATGGCAGTGGCCGAATCCGCACCACCAATACACAAAACATTCTGCTCCTCGATATTCCCGAAGAGAATTTGCAAGCATTGAAACATCAACTCGACCTCAGCGGCTTTGATTATCAACCGACCTGGGCGCGCAAAGGCCTGATTGCCTGCACCGGTATTCAATTTTGCAAACTGGCGATTGCCGAGACCAAAAATCGCGCTAAAGATTTGGATAAGTATCTTTCAGACAATGTTGAACTCGATGACGCAGTTCGCATCAGCGTCACCGGTTGTCCGAATTCCTGCGGGCAACATCATATCTGTGATGTCGGTTTGGAAGGCTCGCTCGTACAAATTGACGGCGTCAAGCGCGAGTCCTTTCAAATTTTTCTAGGCGGCGGCGTAGGCGCGCACGAAACCTTCGGCAGAAGAATCGGCGTGCGTATTCCTTCGGAAGATTTAGGCGAATCGTTGGCGCGTCTGTTTACCCATTATAATGAGGAGCGCGCGAAGCAGGAGACCTTTCAGGAATTTTGTTTGCGTCATAGCGATGAGAAACTAGCGGAATATCTCAAACCTTTGGCGAGCGGTTCAAACGAGGCGTTATTAAATTCTCTGGATGCCGGTTCGAGCGCCTGCATCACTTAGCCAGACGCGACCTTATTAAATCACTGCGGGCTGGTTTGGGTTTTCGGCGTATAGTAACCCTGGCGAGCCCGAATGCGCAGGTTGGGACGATTTGGCGCGCGCACCGTGATGCGTTTAAATTCGCCATTGGTGCGTTCATCAGTCGAATAATAACCAAACAGATACTGCGCCTGTAATTCCTCAGCAATCTGGCGAAAGACCCAGGTCAGTTCTTCGACTTTTGTCAGATTAAAAGCTTTGCCGCCAGTCTGGGTGGCCATCGTTTCCATCATGCTCTGTCCCTTGATACTCATGTTGTTGAGCTTGAGCCCGCCGCCGCTCGGATTGATGGAATAGAAAAGGCAATCGTTTTTTTGTAACTCCTCATGCGCAACGCTGAGGGTATGCTTTTTACTATAATTCTCTTCGCCGTCAGAAATAATAACCAATACACGACGGCTACCGGTATCAGCATTTTTGTCCAAATACTGCGCGGCTTCAACCACGGTATCATAGAAAGCCGTGGGCTCTTTCATGGGCTGGATTGACATAATACCGGCATTAATTTCTTCATTATTTGTCGTGCGGGCTTTTACCAGTTTTGGGGTGAGCCCAATGGCAAATAGTGAAACCGCATCGCCGGGTTTAAGCACTTCTTTAATGAATTGAGTTGCCGCTTGCTGTTCAAACGCAAACTGTCCTTGAATGCTACCGGAAACATCAAAGAGCAGGGCAATATCAACAGGCGTTTTTCCAGGTTCACCAAGCGCACTAACCTTTTGAGGTTTTCCCTCTTCTTCTATGACAATGTCTTCAACCTTTAAATCCTTAACAGGTTTACCAGACTCATCCGAAGCTGAAACCGGCACCTGAATCAGTCGTGAACTGAGACGAAGCGGCGCATCCTGGTCCTGGTCTTGAGTTGGTTTTGCAGTCTCTTTTTGAGGCGGATTCTGACCGGCTATATACGACGTAGCGTCCGACTTGACGATAACATTGGTCAACGCCATCAGCCCGATTAACACGATTAAAAAAAACCTGAGAGTAAGTGTTCGCAAAATTTTTCACTCCTGGTTGAATTTAGCGCCAGCCTGATTCAATCCGCTACTACCCTACATTGAAAATCTTATGACCGCAAAAGAATTGAGGCGTGACAATAGATTAAGGTTGCTTCGCCATGCGATTCTTGCAAATCCGATGGCTTAGCGAGCTCAATTTATGGTCGCGCCTCAAACTGATAAACGCTTAGTTGTTCTGTTGCTCTTCCGTGCCGCTGCCGCCGCCGCTCACCGAACGGTTGGTGTTGACCGGCGAGGTCAGACCGCGATTGGTTAAAATCTTCACCTCAACGCGGCGATTTTGTTTTCGCCCTTCGCGAGTCGTATTGTCAGCCACCGGGATCGCTTCACCATAGCCAAACGGCAGGATGATGCGTCGCAGCGGAATCTCATGCTGCTGCGCAAGGTAACGAACCACCGCATCTGCGCGACGTTCACTGAGGCGATCATTCAGGGTTGTGGAACCATCCGATGAAGCAAATCCGCGCACTTCAATAACGAATCCTTTTTCGGTCTTCGCCTGAGTTGCAACTTCATCAAGCAGGGCCTTGGCTTCAGGAGTCAACACCGCGCTGCCAACTTTGAAATTGACGGTTTTGGTATCTTTCTCTTCATAGTCATCCAAGGATGAAATGCGATCATTGGTTCTGCTGACCCCTTGTAGGGCTTCATCAGCGGTCTTTTGCGCTGCTGCAGCACCGCCGCTGGCAAGGTTGGCAACCTGGGTCAACTCTTCAACCTGTCCTGATAAGCGTTTGGCGTTTTGTTCGGCTTCCGTCAAACGAGTCTCGGCTTCGCCTACACGATTTTCAACCGGCACAACTTGAGAAGTAACCGACATGGCTACTCTCTGCGCGTCTTTTGAAAATTTAACCTTTTCGGCAATCAATCCGCCCGACGCATCGCCACGCCCTTCAACTTCAACATAGAGACCGCGCGTCACTTGGTCGTTCGAGTATTTCTTTGAGCCGCCGAAGAAGTTGGTTTTCTTCTGTTCAACTTTGGTGTTGCCGGTAAGTTGGACGGTCAGTTCAGCACCCGACATGTCACGCATCGTGAAGCTGTTGTTATCACGGGTAAGGACCATGCCTTCGATTTTGGTCTTTTGACCGGAGGCAACCTGCACCTGCATTCTGCGCGAGTCATTGTCTGTGCTCTGAGTTTTATTTTGCGCCATGACCGAGCCGGTCAATGTCATACACAATGCTAGCACTAGAGAATTAAAGACAGATAATTTTTTCATAATGTATCTCCCAACAAACTTGATTTGGTTTCATGTAAATTGGTAGCAAGTGGGCTACGTTGCCTGGGGGACTGCAGCCAACTCGACTGATAACAATTTGCAAGTGGATGCGACTTGAGATTTGCCGCGTGGGCAAGGGATGAGCAGAAGATGCGACTTCCTGTCTGCCAAGTCATAACCCTCCAGCCACAGCCAGTAATGATCTTCAAATTAATCTGAAGCCCGTTCATCCGTCAGAAAGTGATTGCAAATATCGTGCAACTCGCAATGGCTTCTCATTTATTTCTCCAGGCTATAGATAACTCATCTGGTTTCAAAATTTGAAAATTTTTCACTCCGACTGTACCCTTACCGTCACTATGTAATTTTTTCTGCATACATTGTAATAATGGTTTGTTTCGGTACGTTACTTTGCCGTTAAATTCACGGTCGTTCAGCCTCGATAGACAACCCCTTCCTCGAATGAAGTAAAGGCATTGCTCTCGCCTGACTGGCAAAAGGTTGCGCAATTGATTTGCCGGTATTGAAGGCCGCTAGCGACGCTAATTTGTCAAAACGGTTCTCGATTAGCGATTAGCTTGCACGGGTTGCAAAACCGTTGGCCTGCGCGATAGGAGCAAAATCAGATGAAACCGGCTCTGCAAAAAAACAGATAAAGCCCCCCTAGGCTCTCAGCGCATCATTCAATCTCATCAGCAATCCTTTTAACTCGCCACCCCCTTCCAGCCTGCAGACGAGCGCTGTTGCGTTGCTTGCCGTTATTCAATTCTCTATCATGCTTTGCTGATGATTTCGCCGTTCCACAAAATACCCAAAATCATTTTTTTAGCTTTGCCCGCTCTGGTTCTATCGCTCACCTGGTTTATCTCTTCAAGCTCGGCCGCTAATGAAATGGGGGTGAGCTTTGTCAACATCGCGCAACCGGCAGGCCTGGCAAATGCCAAAACCATTTTTGGTGATGAGCGCAAAAATCGTTACTTGCTCGAAACCACCGGCTGTGGCGCGGCCTTCATTGATTATGACAACGATGGCTGGCTGGATATTTTTTTAGTCAACGGCACGCGGCTCGACTTACTGCCCAAAGAACAAACGCCGACCAATCACCTTTATCGCAACAACGGCGATGGCACCTTCACGGATGTCACCGCAAAAGCCGGACTGGTTCGCGCCGGTTGGGGACAAGGCGTGTGCATGGGCGATTTCGACAATGATGGCAACGATGACATCTTTATCAGTTATTTCGGGAAAAATGCGCTCTACAAAAATAACGGCAACGGCACCTTCACAGATGTTGCAGAAAAAACCGGCGTCGCCAACAACAAATCCAAATGGGGATCGGGTTGCGCCTTTCTAGATTATGACCGCGATGGCCATCTGGATTTATTCGTCGCCAGTTATATTGACCTTGATTTGAAGACCGCGCCGCTGCCGGAAACCGGACCCTGTTTGTATAAAGGCGTGATGGTTGCGTGCGGACCGCCAGGGCTTACCGGCGGCGTCAATATGCTTTTTCGCAACAATGGCAACGGCACGTTCACGGATGTTTCGGAAAAAGCCGGTATAAGAAAAACCAACGGCACGTATGGACTCGGGGTGTTAACCTCTGACTTTGACAACGACGGTTTCGCGGATATTTATGTGGCGAATGATTCCGCACCCGCAGCGTTTTATCACAATAATAAAAATGGCACCTTCACGGATATCGCCATCGAAGCCGGTTGCGCATTCAGCATTGATGGTAAACCGCAAGCCGGGATGGGGGTAAGCGCCGGCGACTTTGATCGTGACGGGTTACTCGATATTTTCAAGACCAATTTTTCGGGCGATACTTCGACGCTTTATCGCAATGCCGGTAAAGCGACTTTCGATGACATCACTTTTCCAGCCGGCATCGGCACGGTGACGCGCTGGTTAGGCTGGGGCTGTGGTTTTCTGGACGCCGATAATGACGGCTGGCTGGATGTTTTTTTAGTCAATGGTCACGTTTACCCGGAAGTCGAAAAGCTGACGACCGAAGCGGGCTACGCGCAACGCAAAGTGCTGTACCGCAATTTGCGTAACGGCAAGCTTGAAGATGTTTCGGATAAAGTTGGCGGCGCGGTGATGCAACCGTCGTCGGCACGCGGTTGTGCCTTCGGCGATTTTGATAATGATGGCGACATAGATATTTTAATCAATCCAGTGAATGCAATTCCCGAACTCCTCAGATGTGATGCAACGAATCAAAACAACTGGCTAACCATTAAATTTGCCGGTGTGAAATCAAATCGCAGCGGCATCAACGCGCGAATTAAATGTTATACGGACGAAGCGACACTCGTTGACGAGGTGCGAAGCGGCGGCAGTTATTATTCGCAAAATGATTTGCGCGTTCATTTCGGACTCGGCAAACAAACGAAAATAAAAAAGCTTGAAATCATCTGGACCAGCGGACAGGTTGATACGCTCGCCGACCTCGCCGCCAATCAATTCATCCTGGTCAAAGAAGGCGTAGGGCTTGTGAAAGCGACAACGGCAAAGAAACCGAGCAAATAAAACTATGCCTATTATTCACCGATTCATAGCCTCAATTTTTATCGTTTGCCTCTTGGTTATGGGTTCACACGCGCAGCGCAAAACCCTATCGGCTGCCGATTATCATTTCAAAAACGGCATCGCGTTTTTAGAAAAACAACAGCTCGACCGCGCGATTTTGGAATTTAACGCCGCCATCAAACTGCAACCCAATTTTGTGGAAGCTTACAATGCCTTGGGCTTGGCTTTGGCGCGCAAAGGCGAGCTTGACGCGGCGCTCGCGCAATTTCATAAGGCCACCGAACTGGATCCTAAAAATCACAAGGCCTATCGCAATATC
>JBIOWC010000510.1:0-4396 GCA_044868105.1 Blastocatellia bacterium | reverse complement strand
ATGCGGTCGCTCGCCTTACCAGTGTGCAATGCCTGTTTATAACAGGTCGCCAGGTGCAACCTACCCTTAAGGCACTAGCAAAAGTTTACTCAACAATGGCCATTTCTGCTCGCCAGGTCTATGAACTGAACCGCCACATTTCCCAGGTGATGTTGTAAGAGAGTCAGTTGGGCCTCGGCCCGCTCGCTGTCGAAGTCATCAGCATCGCGCTCAATGTGCTGGCAATGGTTGGCTGCCCACTTGAATCCGTAAAGCGCAAAACTCCCAGAGAGCCGATGGGCCAGTTGTCGTACGGCGGCTCTATCTCCGGCCAGGCAAGCCTGCTTCATACGCTCAACCGTTTCGCGGCGTGACTGTAGAAAGGAAGGTAGGCTGTCGCGCAAATCCATATCAACGTAGACCTCATCATCAAGCAAGGCCGGTTCGGGCGCTTCCGTCTTCAAGGTCTCCTGAGGGTTGGCCGACGGCCGGTTGTGGCCGCTTTTATCGCCGATCAAACCGAGCAGGGTGCGCCTGAGTTCATCTCTGGTTACCGGCTTCGTCAGATAAAAATCACAACCGGCTTCCAGGCTGCGGCGACGAATCTCATCGTCATTGTGCGCAGAGATGCCGATAATCAGGCTGGGTTTGCTTCGCGCTGCCCGCTCACGTTCGCGCAGGCGCCTGGTCGCTTCGAAGCCATTCAGCACAGGCATTTCAAGATCCATGAAGATGACATCGGGAAGGTAGAGCGCCGCCGCATCTATCGCGGCGCGCCCATTGATTGCCGTATGCACACGCAGAGGCGGTCTCGGCAGATAGCGACGCATCACCAGGAGATTGTGCTCATCGTCATCGACGACCAATACAGTCAGTGCGGGCCAGCCCGAGGCCGCCAAATCAACCGGATTATCTTCGACCTGGGCTTGAGAGGAATGGATTAAGATTTCGGAAGCCGGTGCCGGGCGCAGTTGCCAGGTCAGCGTCGTGCCTTCGGCTTCAGAGGTGTGCATGAACAGGTCGCCATTTTGAGTACGCGCCATCAGTCGCGCCGAATAGGTGCCAAGCCCCGTGCCCTCGGCTTTCCCGGCCGTCGCATATTTCTCGAAAAAGGTGTCGCGCACGGCTATAGGAACAACGCCAAGATTGTGTATGCGAACCAGGATGGGGTCTTGCTCATGGATTGAGATGGTCACCGTGCCGCCCTCGGGTGCCGCTTCCACGGCGTTCTTCAACAGGTTTGCGGCTATCGAATAGCACAACAATTCTTCAGCCCAGGCGTAGGTGTGCGGCGATTGAATCGAAACGCGCAATTCAATCTTCTTCGTCAAGGCTTGACTGCGCACATCAGCGACCACTTTTTGCAGCAACTCCGGAAGGTCCAGAACACAAGGGCGCAAACGGTAAGTCCCCTGTTCAATCTTAAACATATCGAGCGAGAGGTTAACCATGCTGAGCAGACGATACCCCGCGCGCTCCACCATGGTCAGCAATTCCTCGTCTTCACGCGCAAATTGTTTATGCTCGCGCAACAGGCGGGGTACGGCAATGATGCTATTGAGCGGCGTTTTGAGGTCATGGCGACTGATGCGTTCGACTTCTTCGCGCAGGCGCACATTCTCCTTGAGGTATTCGTTTTGCAATTCAAGTTGTGCCGCCTGCGCGGCAATCTGCTCATTCGATGCGCGCAAGCTCTCAGCTAATCGTTCAAGTTCGAGTTCGGCTTTCTTGCGCGCGGTCATATCAAACAGCACAATCGCCTGTCCGGCGCGCGCCCCGTTCTCTTCTTTAATCTCGGAACTCTGGGCGAAGTAATAGGCCTCGTTATTGCGCCGCCGCACCACAATTTCTTTACTGCCGTTAACGATTTCCAGATCACGCCACGGTGCAGGGGCATCCCGAATGGTCTTGCCAACGGCCTGGGATTGCGTGGTGCCGAAGAGTTCCTGCGCGTAAGGGTTGAGGTCGACGACGCGGCCGAACACATCCAGCACGATAATCGCCGCGCTGATATTTTGCACGACCAGATTTTGCGCGATGGGCACGAGATTCAACGCGCCGTAGCGAAACAGAGCGAGGGCGAACAGCATGCCCGAGATGAGATAGACGAATACCGCTTCATCGATTTGCGGGAAAAAATCCATGCCCAGTAGAGCTTCCACCATGTGGCTCACCACCGGAAGGATGCCGCTGAGGGTGAGCAGGAGCGCCTGTTTGCGAAAAAACCCCGGCGAGGTCCGGTAATGATTAAAGTACAGATAAATGCTCAGGAAAGTGACCACATAACTGACCCCAGCATAGATCGAAAAATAGATGCCGTGTTCGGTCTTCTCTTCGGAGATGCCGGGAAGGAGAAAAATCTTTTTCCACATCAGATGATGGGAGTCGTTGGTAAAGACAACGAGCCAGGTGAGCGCGACAAAAGAGACCATAGCCGTCATCAGCGGTCTGCCTAACCAGCGGTCTTTATTTGTTGTGCGCAAGGCAAAGACGAACCAGGCGAGCGGCGCCGGTCCGCTGCCGAGGTATTTGAATTTCAACCAGAAGATTTTGCCGGCCAAGGTGGCGCTCGATAAACCCATGACATAGCAGAAGGTCTGCACCGTCATGGTCGTCATCATAAAGACAAAGGCCTTGGCCGCCGCCGTCCGCTCCCGACGTGCATAGATACCGAGAGCAGCAGTGATGAACATCGAAACGACGAAGGGTATGATGATGGAATCGTACTGCAGTTGCACGCTATTCATTCTCAATGCTACACGGCTTAGACCTCACAACGCGAAGACCGGTTCGCAGGTATTTACGGAATCTCTTTGGCAAGCCTGTTTGTCCGACGTGTGGCAAATAAAATCAGGGTTATTAATAAAGGAGCCTTTTCAACCGCATCATACAATGAGTGCGCTGCCCGCACCACGGTAATCATATTCATCGGATGAAAAATAAACGGACCAGGACGGGCAAGAAAAAGATAGTGAAATGAGCCCCTTTCATAAGCCGTCTTTGTTCCGACCAGGTGAGTGGCGAGTAAAATATCCGGCTACCCTCCTCGCCATTGTTCGCGTCGCTTTCCTCAAAAAATATTTCCGACAGGTGATTCTTTCCCCGCTTGAATCTCGCGTATAGAAATAGTGGGCATCGGTCAATCGCCCCGAACAATTAGAGAAAGGATGTATCGGATGAGAGAAGAAATCATCGCCGCCAACTTAGTCGCTGTCGAAGCTCATTTCCACAGTGAAGCCGTAGGCGAAGTAGAGAAAGCCCTGGAGCTATACACAGATGACATCGTCTGGGAATCGCCGGTGCGCAACCTGGTCTTTCGCGGCAAAGAAGCGACCGGGGAGAACTACCGCAGAATGTTCTCTTCCTTCAAGGTTGAAGATTTTCGCTGCCTTGAACGTTTCGCAACGGAAACTCGTGTGGTTGACGACAGCATTGCGACAGTTGTGCTCACCGGTGATGGAGTCGCAAACGCCCCCGTGCCAATCGGGTCGCGAGTCGAGATCAGGCTCCTCCATGTTTTCGATATGCAGGAAGGAAAAATATCCCGGGAGCTGGTATTTGAGAACTGGCGAATCATCCAGCCTGCAATCAGCCAGCTTCCCATTGGCGCAGACGCCTCCTTGAACCCTTCTTCACAACTGGCATACTAGAAAGGTTCTAGAGCCGCTGGCTCATCGGATTACAAAAAGTTGGCGCAGGGGTCAAAGCTCGTCGTGGAAAACCATTAGGCTCACGGTCCTGGGTCCCAAAGATTGCGGGAACCGTCAGGGTCGTAGGAAAACCACCGGGCTCTCGCTCAGGGCTCAGTTTCCCCGCTGATCGGGCGGAGGCGGCCGGTTCACGCGGATTTTTAAGGCTCGGTTATCCACATAGATCATAAGGGTCAAGCATCCGTGTTGATTATGAGGGTCAAGCATCCGCGTTGATGGTGAGGGTCAAGCATCCGCGTTGATCGGCTCCATCGGCGCGATCCGCGGGGAAACCCCAAGGTGGTTACCCGACTCGTGGATTTTCCCTGAGCCCGCTCACCCATACGACCTCCTCTCGCTGGTTTTTCCTGAGCCTGCTCGCCGCCTCAACGAGCACCTCGCCGAAACGCACCACAAAGGTTCTCGCGGCCGCCCATAAGCCCAATCGCTATTCGCCATAGGTTCTCCTGGTGAACATTGTGGTCTTTGTGCATCTGGAGAGAACGCCTCTTGACCCGCGAATGATTCAGGGTGTCAATGATGAATTCTCACCAATGACGACAAGACGATTGAGATAGGAAGCCGTAATAAATGAATGAGATTTTGAAGGCGATGAACAATTGAAGAATATTGATGAGGCGAAAATCTGCCTTGTGCTATTAAGTGAGAATCTCCAGGCTCTCGGTAAGAGAAAATCTCCCCCCCTTCTTCCTTTACGGTAAAAATCC
>JBIOWC010000509.1:0-6844 GCA_044868105.1 Blastocatellia bacterium | reverse complement strand
GCGTTTGTACGATGGCGAGGTCGTCGCGGAGACGGTAAACCCCCGCATCGTCGGCGGTGTCAAAACCGACAATTAAATTTTCATCAAATGGTTGTTTGGGTAAGCCGCTCAAAACTTGAGCGAGCGCGCTGGGTGCGAGTTTAGCCGCTCAACCAGCGCACGAAACCATCTCGGTTAAACGCATATTAACTTTATCCCTTTCATGAGTGTTTACTTGAATAGCAGTCGCTTATGGCTGCTCGTTTTTGCTGCCAAAAAATTTTAGAATTGCCCGCCCAATTAAAAATAGAAAAGTAAAAACAAAAAACAGAAAGATGATTCCCCACAGCAGCCTTTGATACACATCGGCAACCTGAAAAGTTAAGAGGAGAATTACCAGGCTTAGACCGATGCCCCAGGGCCGAGGATGTTTTGCTATCCAACTTTCTTGATTTGCCTGAGTTTTCATTTTTCTTTGATTGCTCAATAACCACTCTCCCTTTCATGAAAGCGGTATAGAAAGCTGCTGTCAATATTCGCAGCAGTGTCCTAATCCTGTGGTGCTGTTCGTAAGCCCGCGAAGCAAAGCCACCGCTGTCAGCCCGTGCACCGTTGCCCGCCAGGTGAGGAGCCCGCCTAGCGGGTGATAGAAGACGCAGAATGGGCTGCTGGAGCCCGTTTCACGGGTTTGAACCTTGATGCGCTAGGCCCTGACGCCCTGGGCTTTAGGCTCTCACCCGCTTCGCGGGTTCTCTCAAGGCATCACAACTTTTGGACACTACCATATTTGCGCGGGAATTTACCTGGGTTTGGACTGCTCAGTGGAATTAACCATAAAACCTCGCATTGTAAAACGGCGCAAACGCCGCAATGAGCGCGGTTTCAAAACTCATCGAGCGCGTAAACAGGTCGCGCGACAATACGCCCCAGGCGCCTTGCCGGCTGCGCACGTCGCCTTCGCCGGCGACCTCATCAATGACCTCGCCGAGTTCGCGTTGGCCTTCGACTACTAAACGGAGAAGTTTGTCGGGAACTAATATCGAAGGCGAGGCCCCGAAACTCGCGTGTGCGCCGTCGGTCACATAAGCCCAACCGCGCAGGAAGGTGAACGGCTGGCCCGAAAATTCAAGGGTGTGAAACCCTCCTTCAAGTCCAAGATAAAAATCGGCGCGTTGATGTTGATTGGCAAGCGCCTGCCTAACCGATTCGGCGCGCAATCTGGCGCCGCGCATCAATTCATCATCACTGAGCGGCATATGAGGCGCGTCGGCGACCGCCAGCGTCCTAACTTCTGCATCGCGCCAGGCGGAATTGATTTCAGCGATTCGCTGAACGGCGGCGCGCACTGCGTCAACCTTGGCGGCGCGTGTTGAACCGAGAGCGATCTTTAAATTCGACATGGGGTTATTGTTCATAACCGATGCTCGCTAGTAAAGCGCTGTCACTCAATGACCGGTGTTCAAATCATTTTGTGGTGAGGCTATACCACAGATGTGCAGTTTGAGCGTGAACTGGAACATCGGTGTGAGCTTAGTGCTCTTAGTGGTCTTGGTGAGAACCTTTCCCTTAATAAGCAAAGCGCTCGGCAGTCAAACGATTGATTTCACACGAAGTACACTAAGAACACCAAGATCACAACCAGAAGATGTTCCATCGCTCATCTTTGGTCTAACACTACCTACTTTGCTAACCCCGAATAGATTAAAAAAGGACGTCAAAATCGAGCCGGAATCGGCGTTGGTAATTGCCAAAGAATAAGCCGAATTGCGGGTCGGCTATATTGGGACGCACGGTTGTCGGATTGAAATGGTTGGTTAAATTAAAGCCGCTGACGGCAAAGCGCACGGCTTTGTCTTTGCTCACCTGAAAATCTTTCGAGACCCGAGCATCGAGCGAAAAGAAATTCGGAAACCGCTTGCTGTTCGGCGTGCCCACATAATCCTGCGCCGCATCAACTGTCGAATAAGGGAAGCCGTTGCGGTATTCGACAATTGGCGAAATGCGTATCTTGCTCGGCAGTTGAATGCGCCCCCAGGCGAGAAAGCGATTCGGCAAATCCCCAGACAAACTCGTGTAAGCATTCGGACGAATAATGGGAAAGGGAAAATTACCCAGATAGTTATTGAATTCGTTGACGTCGCCTCGCGTGCGGCTGCGCACATACGAGAAAAAGGCTTCGCCCTGCCCAAACATCCATCGCGCAGTAGTTTCAAATTGACGGTAACGCGATTTGCCGCTGCCGCCCAAAACCAAAGCATCACGTCCCTGTACAACTTTCGGGGTAATCGTAATTACTCCCGCGCTGTTGCTCTGCAAATAATTGGCGCGGACCTTCAGAAAACGCGTCAACGGATGCTCGACTTCAACGCTCCAGGTCGCGCTATAAGGTGCAAAGTTGCCGATTTTGTCTTTGCTGAAAATGAAGGGATTGGGGGTGCCTTCGGCGCGGTCTGTGATATTGGCGAATTGTTGAATGTTGACCAGATTGCCTTGACCATCGAAGGTCTTAACAACTTGTTCAGGGTAGCGGTCGAATGAATAAACATTCAAAGGCACCCGGTCATAAAAGAGTCCGAAACCTGAGCGCACCACGGTTTGGTGATTGCCAAATGGGGTCCAGGCGAGTCCGGCGCGCGGCGCAAAGCGCGTCGTTTCGGTAATTCCTTGGCGCTCGAATCTCATGCCGAAATCCATCGCTAAACGTGGCGTTATCACCCAATGGTCTTGCCCGAAGAAATTCGTCTCCATATCGGTGCGGTCAAATGCTTGACCGCCGACAAATTCAATGCGTTTTAAGAGCCGGTTTTGCTCATCGCGAATATTGACGGGACGCGCATTGAAAAATCCATCATTGCCGGTGCGCCCGATGCTGGAACCGAATTTTAGATTATGTTCGCCCAGGGCTCTGAGGGGCGCGAGCGAATAGGTTTCCAACCATTCGAAGCGCGAGGCCTCGCGGTCTTGCTGACTGAAGTAGTTGCCGCGATTGATAATCGGCGTGATCGTCATCTCGTCTTCGCCTTGTCCCCACACCCGACTGCCAAAGGTTTTAATCGCAACCGTGCTTTCAAGCAGATTGGCGCCCAGCGTCTGGCGATCAATGACCGTCGCGGTGTAATCGCTGGCGCGCATATTCGGGGTCACCGGTTGCGGGTTGAAGAAATCGAGGTTGATAAAACTCAGGCGGCGCGGCGCAATGTGCAGGGTGCCGGTCAGCGTGTGGGTTTGTGAAAAGAGATAATCGAGTTGGGTGAATGAATTGATGGACTCTTGCTTGGTTTCGTTGACCGGGAAGGGAAGCGTGCGCACCGGTCGCTTCTGCAAATCGTACTCGATGCCTTCCGAGATATAGAGCTTATCGGCAAGGAGCGGACCATTGAAGGTAAAGCGCGGCGAGGCTTCGCGTATGCCGCGCAAGCGTCCGCTGAAGATGCGAAATTCCGGCAAGGGGTCGTTGATTTCGTAATTCCATTTATCGCCGCCGCGTCGCGTTTCAACGGAAACTACCCCCGCAGAGAAACGACCATATTGAGCCAGGTACGGAGTTTTAAAGACATTAATGATTTCGACGCTATCAACCGGGACGGTTAGCCCGAATTGACCGGTCGCCGGGTCGGTCACATCAGCCGAGTTGACAATCAACGCGCTGCGATTTTCGCCGCTGCCGGAAATTTTAATCTCCCCTTGCGGCGAACGCACAACCCCCGGAAGCAATGGCAAGGTGTCGGCTACGGTGGCCGGTTTATTGGGTAATTCTTTTACCGTTGTGCGTTGTAATTCCGATGGCGTTGAAGCGACTTGTTCAATTTTATTGCCGCCAGAAGCCTGCACATTGACGCTTTCACTGAGGCTCGCTTTTTTCGGCAGCGCGAATTCGACCACCAGTGGCGCGCCCGCTTGAACGATTACGTCGCTTTGCGTCAGCGCTTCAAATTCATCTTTGGAAACGGTAATTTCGTAAGTACCTGCTTTGAGGGTGGCAAAGGCCGCGTCGCCCTGTTCATTGGTCAAGGTCGTGTTGATGACGGTTCCGCCGAGTTTGAGTTCAACCGTAGCGGCGACAAGGGGTTTGCCGGATTCGTCTTTTACGGAAATGCGCAAAGCCGTTTGTTGAACAACTGCACTTACGGAAAGCGGCGTGAGAGTGATAGTTGAAACAATAAAAAGAGATACAAATAGCTTAAAAGGTGCTGCTAAAAACCGCATAAAAAGTTTTCCTTCTTCTCCACCCAAGTTTTATTGAACAATCTTTTAGAACAGCCGAATCGTCTAACAGTTCAATAAAAATACGCGCGCAAATAGATATTGGATTTTAACGAGCCTTTTCAATTTTTCCTAAAAATAATTATTTCAATTTTCCGAAAAATAATTATTCGCTTCCTGCAATCAAACTCTTTTTTTCAACGTCATGTTCATTCCATATTTCGGTCTGAGGGTGACAATGGGACGCGGTTCCACCCGGTGCCCTTCAACCAAGCGCATTTGCCACCGTTGCGCGATGGTTGCCAGAAGCAAAGCGCCTTCCGTCCAGGCAAAGGGTTCGCCAATGCACAAACGTGAACCGCCGCCAAAGGGAAAATAAGAAAATTTCGGGCGCGCCGCCTGCGCCGCTTCCGTCCACCGCTGAGGGTCGAAGGTAAAAGGTTCAGGATAGTAGCGCGCGGTATGCCCCATTACATAGGGACTCATCAAAATAATCGCGCCTTTTCGCGCCACAAATTTACCGAGCGGATAATCATTTAACACTTGCCGGCCGAGCGTCCAGGCGGGCGGATAAAGTCGCATGGATTCGGCAAAAACCATGGTCGTATATTTCAATTTCGCCACGTCTTCAAAATTGGGCATCCGACCGCTGAGCAACGAATCAATTTCATCGTGAAATCGGGCTTCAACATCCGGGTGCTGAGACAGCAGATACCAGGTCCACGTCAAAGCGTTTGCCGTGGTTTCGTGGCCGGCTAAAAACAGCGTCATGCATTCATCGCGCACCTGTTTGTCGGTCATTCCGGTGCCGTCGCCTTCTTCGTCTTGTGCCAAAAGGAGCATCGAAAGCAAATCGCCTCTATCTTCACCGCTCTTTCTGCGTTCATTGATGATGCGATAAATCGTGTTGTCGAGACGTTGCAGGGCTTTTACAAATCTGAAATTGCTTGGCAGCGGCAGCTTGTTAATGAGTTGCGGGAACGGCAAGGTGACGCGGTCGAACATTTTCATCACCGCGGTGAGCGAGTCGCCGATGTCTTTGGCTTCCGATTCAACATCCGCATCGAATAAAGTCTTGGCGACAATCGCCAAGGTTACGCGCATCATCTCTTCGGCGATGTTCAAGGTGTCGCCGTCCTGCCAGCGGGCGCGGAGCTGCGCGCCGATTTGAACCATCACCTCGGCATACCCGGCAATGCGCTGACGATGAAAAGCCGGTTGCGCAAGGCGACGCTGGCGATGATGAAAATCGCCTTCGCTGGTGAGCAACCCTTCGCCCAAAACCGATTTCGCCATTTGCAGACCGCGACTCTTGATGAAATTTTTACTGTTGGTGACCAGCACTTCTTTGATGAGTTCAGGGTCGTTGAGGAGAAAGACTTCCTGAGTGCCGAGTTTGAAATAGACAATATCGCCGTAGGTTTGAGCGGCGCGCATTAAAAAATCAACCGGGTTGCGCCGGAGTTCAAGAATGCTACCGACTACGGGAGCGCCTTTTGGCCCCGGTGGCAGTTCAGTAACCGGCGTCGCAACAGATGACATAGATCAATTATCCTTAGAAAAAATTATCTCTGCCCTGAAAAACATTATGCACACCTTTTGAGGATTCGTGTATAAAAAAGTTTAGCGGCCGGGGAAGGAGCATTCCAGGCCCAGGGCCAGGTCTTAGCCGGCTTTTGCCTGCCGCTTGCCCTCGGATAAGGCAGGCGAGATGAGACGGATTAAGAAAATCGGCTTTATCAGCTTGGTCCGAAGGCACCCTTTTTCCTTATTGCAGGGGTTTCCTGTTTATCGTGAACTGCAGGACGCCAGCAAGCGGAAGCTTTAATGGCGGGCAAAGATTTTTTGGATCAAGGCGGCGTGGGTTTTAAATGATTCGTAAAGTTGTTTCAATTCGCCGACGCCGATAATCGTGACCACGTCTAAAATTTCGTGAAATGAACCGCCCAGACGACGACCGGCAAAACGCGCATCGCGTTCATCGGCAATCACCAGAAAGGGATGCGAGCGTTGCGCATCATAAGCGTGTTTCAGCCGCGTCAACGCGCTGTCAACACTGCCGGAAATTTGTACTTCAAAGACATGACTGAGGCGCGGCGAAGCCGCGCTGTCGCGCCACACCACATCATAATATTCATATTCGGCTTCGGCATGGCGACCCAGCATCTGCCCCAGTTCAATGAGCATTTGTTGCGCTTCTTTGTGAGAGATTTTGCGCGGCGCTTCCTGTACGAGCGGTTCACTTGGCAACATCTGCATGGCTTCATCAGCAACGTGTTGTTTGCCTTTTGAGGTAATCGTCCAACGCGATTTCGCGCGCCGCAACTCACCTTTGTCAACCAGTTGAGCGCCGGCGCGTTGAACGAGCAGATGCCAGCGTTTGCGCCCCGAGGCTACTTCGGCTTGCAAATCTTCATCGGTGATTTTCGGGAAATAACGCACCAGACGGTCATAAAGAAAGCGCACCTGGTCGCTCCCGCCGGTGGCTTCGAGCTCTTGTAAGATAGGTAGTTCTAATCTTTCGACTGTCGGAAATGGCATAATTATCTAAAGCGCTTTGAACGATTGGTGATCGCCATTGCCGCCTCGAAGATCCTGCGACGCTTTTATACGCGGAGCGCTTAGTCGCAGGCCTTCGATGATAGAGGCGTTTATCGGTTAA
>JBIOWC010000508.1:0-2711 GCA_044868105.1 Blastocatellia bacterium | reverse complement strand
AAGAGTGGGAGCGGCTCAATTGGAAAAATAAATTGGCTTTGTTGTGCCGCAGTCTCGGCGCCTGCAGCGATGCCTTGTGGATGCAAACTTATAGATGGGAGGATGAGATGATTCAAGATATTCGTTTCGGCTTGCGAATGTTGCTCAAAAAACCGGCCTTCACGTTGATTGCCATCTTGACGCTTGGCCTTGGCATCGGCGCGACGACGGCGATTTTCAGCATCGTCAATGCGGTGTTGCTTAGACCTTTGCCCTATGACGCGCCGGGTCAGTTAGTTCGATTATGGGCTGATAAATCGGGACAGCGGACCGAACAAAATCATTTTTCCCCGGCCGAGATTACCGATTTTCGCGAGCAGCTTACGACCTTTGACGATATTGGGCTGTTCGATGTCGGACTCTCTTCTAACTTCACAGGCGGGGCGCAGCCCGAGCGCGTGAATTCCGCCGAAGCCTCGCCTTCCTTGTTTACGGTGTTGCGCGCGAAGCCCATTCTGGGGCGGACGTTTTTGCCACAGGAAACGGACATCGCGCAAAGTAAAGTTGTGCTGATCAGCGAAGGATTATGGAAACGCCATTTTGGCGCCGAAACGGATATTGTGGGGCGCGCCGTTCAACTCGATAACGAAAGCTTCACGGTGGTCGGCGTGCTGCCCGATAATTTCAAATTTCCTGAGCAGGTTGATGTGTGGGTTCCGTTTTCCTTTACGGCTGCCGATTGGCAACGCGACCGCTCACATTATTATGTGGAAGTTGTCGGACGTTTGAAGGCCGAGGTGACCGAGGCGCAGGCAAAAGCTGAACTCGAAACCATTGTCCAACGACTCAAGCCGGGCTTTTCTGCCGATAAACAGAACTGGGGCATCACGCTGATTCCGTTGCACGAACAGGTCGTCGGCAAGATTAGTCCGACGCTGTGGATTTTGTTCGGAGCAGTCGGATGTATTTTGCTGATTGCCTGTGTCAATGTTGCCAATCTGTTACTCACGCGCGCCGCCGCTCGACAAAAAGAGATGACCATTCGCGTCGCCCTCGGCGCCGGGCGGGTGCGCCTGATCAGACAATTGCTCACCGAAAGTTTGTTGCTGTCGGTGATGGGCGCCGGCCTAGGTCTGGGCCTGGCAATCTGGGCGGTCAAGGTTTTCTCGGTCTCATTTCTGACGCGCTTGCCGCGTGCCGAAACCATCACGGTTGACAGCCGTGTGTTGTTCTTTACCCTGGCCGTAGCCCTCGTAACCGGTACGCTTTTTGGGTTGACTCCGGCCTTGCAGGCCTCGCAACCAAACCTCAATGAAACGCTGAAAGAAGGCGGACGCCAGTCATCCGGTTCGCGCAGTCGTCTGCGCAACTGGCTGGTGGTCGCAGAAATTGCCTTGTCGCTGGTGCTGCTGCTGGGTGCCGGGCTCTTGATAAAAAGTTTTCTGCGCTTGCAAAACGTCAGCCTCGGTTTTGATCCACACCAGGTGTTGACCCTGCAACTGACCATGCCCAGGATTAAGTATCCGAATACCGAAAGACAGAACGCCTTTGTTCAACAAACTCTGCAACGTCTGCAAACTTTGCCCGGTGTGAAATCGGTTGCCGCGACCATCAATCTGCCGCTACTGAATACCTGGGGAATGGGGTATGGCGTCGAAGGTCACGAGAATTCGCCAAATCAAATTGCCGATAATGCGAATGTCACGCCCAACTATTTTCAAACCATGGGCACGCCGGTCTTGCAAGGGCGGGACTTTTCAGAGCACGATACGGCCGCCGCGCCGCCCGTCATCATTATCAACGAGGCGCTAGCGCGCAAACATTTTCCGAACGAAAATCCCCTCGGTCAATATCTGAATATGGGCCGGAAACGCGAGATTGTCGGCGTTGTCGCAGATGTCAAATCACGCGGACTGGAAGGCGAGGTCAATCCGCAAGTCTATTTTCCCTATGCGCAGAAGCCGACCATTGCCGCCTTCGTTACCTTCACCATTCGCGCCCAAAATGACCCGCTGGCTTTGCGGCCGGCCATTGAAAAAGAGATTGGCGAGTTAGATAAAGATTTGCCGGTGGCCAATGTCCGCACGATGGAACAGGTGATTGGCGAAACCCTGGCGCAACGACAACTGACGATGGGCTTGCTCGGCGGTTTTGCGCTCCTGGCCCTGATGTTGGCGGCTGTAGGGGTTTACGGTGTGGTGTCCTACACGGTGGCCCAGCGCACCCATGAAATTGGCATTCGCCTGGCCTTAGGCGCACAAGCGCCCGAGGTCTTGAAGATGGTGATCTGGCAAGCCATGAAGGTCGCTTCGCTAGGCGTCGCCCTGGGTTTGCTGAACGCCTTTTGGTTAATGAAGGTGCTGAAAACCCTGTTATTCGAGGTCAGTACCACCGACCCGCTTACCTATATCACAGTGGCTGCTTTATCGCTGTTGGTGGCCCTGGTTGCCTGTTATATAC
This sequence comes from Blastocatellia bacterium, assembly GCA_044868105.1. Taxonomy (GTDB): domain Bacteria; phylum Acidobacteriota; class Blastocatellia; order UBA7656; family UBA7656; genus JBFMDH01. The sequence goes on along the minus strand of JBIOWC010000508.1, from coordinate 272 downwards.
CGGCGCGCCGCGCTACGAAAGTAGACCCGTTGGTGGCGCTGCGCTACGAATGACACGATTTTAGATTTTAGATTTTAGATTTTGGATTGTGGATTACCGGTGAGCGCAGTTGAAGGTGAGGGTAGCGTGAAAGTGCATTTATGGCTGATTCGCTTAATCGGGGTGCTGGTGCCGCGCCGTTTGCGCCTCGATTGGCGCCAGGAGTGGGAAGCCGAGTTGCGCTATCGCGAACTGCTGCTTGAAGAGTGGGAGCGGCTCAATTGGAAAAATAA
>JBIOWC010000507.1:0-42447 GCA_044868105.1 Blastocatellia bacterium | reverse complement strand
AAGAGTGGGAGCGGCTCAATTGGAAAAATAAATTGGCTTTGTTGTGCCGCAGTCTCGGCGCCTGCAGCGATGCCTTGTGGATGCAAACTTATAGATGGGAGGATGAGATGATTCAAGATATTCGTTTTGGTTTGCGAATGATGAGAAAAAATTTAGGGGTCACGCTGGTTGCGATACTGGCAACGGCCATCGGTATCAGCGCCAATACCACCATCTTTAGCACGGTTCACTCGCTCATTCTGCAACCCTTCAATTTTGCCAATCAGGAACGGCTGATTGTCGTCTGGGAACACAATCCTCATGCCGATATTCTGCGCGGGTCGGTCGCGCCGGGCAACTTTTTGGATTGGCGTCAACAAAGTCGCACCTGTGAACAACTCGTCGCCATCGAACAACATTATTTCGATTTCACGGATGGAGAAACGCCGGAGCGTTTTGCTGGTTCCCAGGTAACCGCAGGCTTTTTTGATGTGCTCGGCGTCAAGGCGGCTTACGGGCGGACTTTTCTGCCGGAAGAGAGTGAGCCGGGACACGAGCCGGTCGCCCTGCTCAAATACGAATTCTGGCAACATCGCTTTGCGGGAGACCCGGATATCGTTGGCCAACGGCTCGCCATCAACGGCCAGCGTTTTATGGTGGTCGGCGTGATGCCGGCGGATTTTGATTATCCTTATCATGGCGGTCAGTTGTGGACGCCGCTGGTCTTTGACCAGAAGGCGCAAAATAATCGCAGCGGCCATTCCCTGGAGGTCATGGGGCTGCTTAAACCCGAAACCGACATCGCGCAGGCTCAGGCGGATTTGGCAGAGATTTCGCAGCGCGCCGAAGCGGAGTTTCCCGAAACCAACAGCGGCCGAAAAGCTCGTGTGGTTTCGCTGACGGACGATGCCGTCAGAGGTACTGCTATCGCGATGCCGACCTTAATTGGCGCGGCGGTCTTTGTGCTCTTGATTGCCTGCGCCAATGTCGCCAACCTCTTGCTGGCGCGCGCCACGTCACGGCAGAAAGAGATTGCCGTACGACTGGCGCTAGGCATCAGCCGCTGGCGGTTGGTTCGCCAGTTATTGACCGAAAGCGTCCTGCTGTCGCTCGCGGGCGGCGCCCTGGGATTCCTGCTTTCCATCTGGGCCGTAAAAGCCCTGGCGCAAGGCATTCCGGAAGATTTCGCCAAATTCATTCCCGGCTGGAATCATTTTGGCATAAATCAATCGGTCTTTCTCTTCACGCTGGCGGCCTCCGTGCTGACCGGCATTCTCTTTGGGCTGGCGCCCGCCTGGCAGGCGCTCAGTACAAATGTCAATGAAGCGTTGGCGGGTAGTAGTAAAGGCGCATCGGGCACAGATAAACGCCACCGGTTGCGCGGGGCGCTGGTGGTCACGGAAATTGTCTTGTCCTTGGTGCTGATGATTAGCGCCGGATTACTGATTCGCAGTTTCGCCGAAATGTTACGCGCCGATTTAGGCCTGCGCCCGGAAAATGTCCTGGCGCTTGAAGTCGCGCTGCCGAACGAGGGCTACAAGGAAGAAAGTCAGCGCCACGATTTTTATACGCAACTGTTACGTCGTCTCGAAAGTTTGCCGGATGTGACTGACGTTGGAGCGATCAATATCGTGCCAATCAGTGGGGCGGGAAATAATAGTAAGACCTTGCAAATCGTTGGCGCGCCCCCTTTCCCTCTAGACCGCGAGCCGTTGGTTGAGCATCGCGTCGCCACGCCAAATTATTTCAACGCCATTGGCACGGCGCTGCGCAAAGGGCGGTTATTTACGGAGCAGGATAATGCCCAGGCGCTGCCGGTTGTCTTAATCAACGAGACCGTAGCAAAACGCTTTTTCCCGACGCGCGAGCCCATCGGCGAACGCTTGAAGTTTGGTGCAAGCGACAGAGAAACCGTCGAAATTATCGGCATTGTCGCTGACGTAAAGAATGACGATTTGGAAGAGCGCGCCGACCCAACCGTATATATACCTTTTGCGCAACAACCCCGGCCGACCATGAATTTGATTATTCACGCCCATCAGGAACCGACGCGACTTGCCGCCGCCGTGCGCAGCGAAGTGCGCGCCCTGGACCGCAACCTGCCGGTTTCGCAGATTAAAACCTTGAACCGGATGATTGACGAGCGCCGCTCTTCCAAACGATTGATGACCGTCATGCTGGCTATCTTCGCGGCGGCGGCGCTCGCCCTGGCCGCCGTGGGAATCTACGCGGTGATGTTCTACGCGACAACCCAGCGCACGCACGAAATCGGCATCCGGCTGGCGCTCGGCGCCCAGCGGCGTGACATTCTAAAGTTGGTTATCGGGCAAGGTTTGAAACTGACGCTCATTGGCGTCAGCCTAGGGCTGGTGTGCGCTTTGGCGGCGACTCGCGCCATGTCGTTCTTCTTATACGGGGTGACAGCAACTGACCCGTTGACCTTTATCGGGGTCGCCCTGCTGTTTGCAGTCGTGGCGCTCGCGGCTTGCTGGTTGCCGGCGCGCCGCGCCACTCAGATAGACCCGCTGACGGCGCTGCGCCATGATTAGGTAGGGTCCTAAAGTTGTGGTGCTCAGTAAGAACCTGCAAAGCCTGTGACAGCCTACAGCCTAGGGCGTCAGGGCCTAGCGAATCAAGGCTCAAGCCCGTGAAACGGGCGACAGCAGCCTATTCCGTGTCTTCTATCACCCGCGTTGCGGGCTCAGAATCTCGCCGGGCAACGGTCCACGGGCTGACACCCGTGGCTTTAGGCTGGCGCCCGCTACGCGGGCTTATAAATAGCACCACAGGATTAGGACACTACCCATGGTTAGACCCCGTGGTGAAGCGCCATAAATTGCGAGCTCAGGTTTAGGCAATCTCTTCGGCGCTCAATGCCGAATAGATTTTTTCTCGCGTGCGTTGCATCAGTTCCGCGACATTTTCTTTCGCGTAACCTGTGGTGCGAATCGGTTCGTGCACGGTGACGCGCACGGTTGCCGGAAAGACCTTGAATTCCCCCTTAGGCATCACCCGCGTCGCGCCGGATACGGTCACCGGAACAACGGGGACGCCGGCTTCAATTGCCATAATGAAGGCGCCTTTCTTAAAGGGCAGCATCTTGCCGTCGGGTGAACGTGTGCCTTCCGGGTAAACCATATAGGATTTGCCTTCGCGAATATATTTTGTCGCCAGCCGGGCGCTTTCAACAGCCGCCGGTGAATTGCTGCGGTCAACCGGAATGACTTTCATCAACCGAATACCGGTTCCGAATATCGGATATTTGAAGACCTCTTTCTTGGCGAGATAGCCGGGATTGCGCCCTAAAAATGTGACGAACAAGGGTACTTCAATAAAGCTCTGATGGTTGGGCGTGAAGATATAGGGTTGATTGGCCTCCAGGTGTTCGAGGCCCACCACCTCCACTTTCACGCCGACCAGCCATAGCCCGATGCGAATGACCACGCCGATGGGTTTGTACATGTAATTTTCGTTTTTGGTCAACCAGGTGAGCGTGATAATAATCGGACCAAATAGGGCAATGGAGACAAACCAGAACATCACCAGAAAGAGACCGCGAAGCTTTGCCATCATGCGAGAGCCGAACCTTGATTGGAAAATTGAACCCGTATGAGAAGGCGCAAGGTTAGCAAATTCACACGCCGCTGTCATCCGCGATAGAAGGGATTTGCTGCGTTGATGGCCAAGCGTCAGCTCGTAAACTTGCCGCCCCAGAGGTGGCCGAGCCCGACGAGCTGACTGATAGCGCCTGATCTATCGCCCTCCCAGATGGCTACCCAGTGCAGCACCTCTTCTATAGGACACGACTACCCTGAGCAGAAACAGCGCAGCAAACCATTACCGAATAAAGGCGATAGGCTCAGGAATTTGCAGCTATGAAAAAGCGGTCTGTTAAATAACAACCCATCTCATAAATAACCGCGCCCGCGGTTGAAGAGCGGTCGTTGACAGCAAAGCCTCGCCATCAGGCAGTCTCTGACCGCCTCTCAACCAGTTCAGCAGGTTTATGAGACCAGTTCAATTGAAAGAGTCAGTAAAGAGCTGGCGCATCCTCATTGCTGAGGGTTTTATTTTTAAAGCGCAGGCCCGGCCAAGCTTTTTCTATTGTGCGCCACTCGGTTTTTGTTACAATCCGAACCAGCCTTTTCCTCACCGGGCGACAACGAATCGAAATTACAGATTTGCTCCCGCGATTTGTTCATAAACCTTTAGCTTAATCAACCTCATCCGGATTTCGCTTTGGTCTTTCATCTCTTTGCCCACGAATGAAATTTATTTGAGGAGACTTGAGACCTTGAAGAAATCTTACGCACTTTTTCTATTGGCTATCGCGGCCTTTATCTTTACGTTTTTTGCTTTTCATCAAACCGCTAAAGCGCAAGGCACGCTTTATGAAGTCGGACCCAATAAGCCTTACCCTTCCATCGGTGCCGTGCCCTGGGAATCGTTGCAGGCTGGCGATACAGTGTTAATTTACTGGCGCTCGACCCCTTACAAAGAAAAGTTTGTCATCTGTAGACAGGGTACAGCGGCGGCTCCGATTACCGTGCGCGGTGTTTTGGGGCCAAACGGCGAACTGCCAATCCTTGATGGCAATGGCGCGACCACGCGTTCGGTTTTGAATTACTGGAATCAGGAACGTGGCGTGATAAAAATCGGCGGCGCCAATAACCCGCCTGACACCTTGCCGAAATTTATCACCATCGAAAACCTTGACATCCGCAGCGCCCGCCCGCCATACACCTACGCGGCGGCCAACGGTTCAACGCAGAGTTATTCGAGCAACGCTTCTTCGATTTATGTTGAGAAGGGCGAAAACATCACGGTGCGCAACTGCACCTTGCACGATTGCGGCAATGGCTTCTTTGTTGCTTCAAGCGATGCGCTGGCCTCGAGAAATATTCTCGTCGAAAGCAATTACATTTATGACAATGGCAATGTCAGCAGCATCTTTGAACACAATAACTATACGGCGGCCATCGGCATTACCTTTCAATATAACCATTTCGGACCGTTGCGCGCGGGCTGTTCGGGCAACAATCTCAAAGACCGTTCGGCCGGACTTGTGGTGCGCTACAACTGGATTGAAGGCGGCAACCGCCAACTCGATTTGGTAGATGGTGAAGACAGTTCATTGATTCGCAACGACCCGCGTTACCGCGAAACCTTTGTATACGGAAACGTGCTCATTGAACCCGATGCGGCGGGCAACCGGCAGATTACCCATTACGGAGGCGACAGCGGCACGACCGCAAACTATCGCAAAGGGACACTCTATTTTTATAACAACTCGATTGTCTCGACGCGCACAGACCGCACCACCCTGTTCAGGCTTTCGACTAACCAGGAGACCTGTGATTTTCGCAACAACATCTGCTACGTAACGGCGGCCGGTAATACCGTATCGCTGGTGGATGCCGACGGGGTTTTGAATATGACGCACAACTGGTTGAAGCCCGGATTCGTGAGCACCTTTGGCACCTTGACCGGCACCATCAATAACGACGGCACCTCTGTGCTCGGCACCTCGCCGGGGTTTGTCAGCGAAGTCGGGCAGGATTATAACCTGGCAGCCGGATCGGCATGTATTAACGCGGGCGCACAACTCCACGCGACGGCTTTTCTGACCAACAATGTGACGCGCCAGTATGTGAAGCATCAAAGCGGCGAAGACCGTTTGAATGATGGCATTCTCGACATCGGTGCATTTGAAAGGCAATCTTCGTCGCCCGCGCCGCTCGCGGTCACGACAACCAGCTTGCCCGCCGGCACGGTTAATCAGCCGTATTCGTCAACCCTTGCGGCAAGCGGCGGCCTCACGCCTTACAGTTGGTCGGTGGTCAGCGGGAGCCTGCCAGGCGGGCTGCAACTGAATGGCTTAACCGGCACAATCAGTGGCACACCGGCAACTGCTGGAAATTTCACTTTCACCGTGCAGGTCGCGGATTCACAAAGCCCGGCGGCAACCGCGACGAAACCGCTTTCAATTGTGGTCAACGCGCCGCCGCCTGTGCCGCTCAACATCACCACCACGAGTTTGCCGAACGGTAGAGTCAATGTCGCTTATAGTCAAACCGTGCAAGCAACCGGCGGAACCGCGCCTTACACCTGGTCGCTCGCATCCGGCGCGCTACCCAACGGGTTGACCTTAAACAGCGCAACCGGTGTCATCAGCGGCCGACCGACCAAGAAAGGCACTTATAGCTTCGTCGTGCGCGTGCTTGATAGTCAGGCGACGCCGGCCTCCGACACGCAAGCGCTGACGATTAAGATTACTCGCGTTTAAGCACTCATCTAGCAGTCCGGAGGAGAAGGGCGTGAACGGGTGATAGAGCCTATTGCTCATGCGGGCAATGATGCATAAATGGATTGCTTTAAATTTGCCTGAAAGCGATTCGCATAATTACAGCGCAAAAATTATCCGTTCACCCCTTCAGCTTCAGAGGCGGCTGCCATACGGTCTAAAGTCATTGCGTCCGCTTCATCTGTTTCCTGCACACCTGTAGGTGTGGCGTTTGCGAAAAATATTATCGGCATATTTTCGCCCGCGTTGTCACATGAAGGCGGGAGCAGGTTTAAGGTGAAGCGTGGGCGCCAGATAAATGGCGCTTCATCGGTTGTGGGTCGCGAAAGTTAATTGATGAACCCCGCATCCTTGTCCACTAAACATTTTTAGGAGGTCATATGCAAATTGTTACCTATTCTGAAACCCGTTTAGTGAAACGCCATCGAGGAACGATGCCGATCATTTTAACCTGTCCGCATGGCGGCTCAGAAACGCCGCCGAATGTGAGCCGCCGCACCGCCGCTACCACCCCGGCAACCTGTACCGGAGGCAATGCTTTCAAAGACAGCAGAGATGCGAATACTATTGATGTTGCCGAAGGCGTAGCGCAGAAGATACTCGATCTTACGGGGCTTTCGCCCTATGTCGTCATCGCTGAGTTTCACCGTGAACGGATAGATGCCAACCGTCCTGACCGCTGCGCTTTTACAGACCCGGATGCGCAACCCTTTTACGATGAATATCACAACCGTATCGCTGATTACCTGGATCAGTTGCTGGCCGAAAATGACAACCGGGGCTTTTTATTCGATATCCATGGCACGGGTAACGCGGATGCAGATATTTTCCTCGGCACCGGAAATGGCGCGACACTCTCACCGGGTTTTGACCGCAAGAATCTTTTTATGCAACACGGCTTGCAAGGCTTATTAACGGCGGTGCGCCAACCCAACGGAGCCCTGCCACCGGCGACCTTGCGCTATACCCTTTCACCAGCCGATGCCACTGAGGCTGAAGTGCCTGAACTGAATGGCGGCTTTACGGTCAGAACCAATGCCTCAAGGTTGAACTGCATTCAACTTGAAATCACCAGCTCCATTCGCAATGATGACGCCCGCAGGGCTTTGCTGGTCGAAGCCTTAGCCTTTACCCTAATTAATTTCGTGCGGCGTTATGCGCCGTTTTAATTCGTTCGCAACTCATGCCTTGATTGTCTTACCTGAAACCCCTAATATTTCGCCGCATTCGCTAAGTTGTAGCTTTGCGAATTTGATTCTTAAAATCTCAACACGCCTGAGCGCACCAGTGGAGAACTTTTTCATGCAGCAGTGAGATCAGCGCCTCGAAATAGGATGGGGTTTTTACTTTCACACGAAAGGTCAAGGTTCGCTATCGTCAAGCTGGATTCCCCACAGATATTGCGGATTGCGTAGAGCAGCGCGGATAATCTGCCGTGGTCCGCGGCATCCGTCGCCGCCGTTGGGCGGGCCAACTTACACCGGTTGCCGATTGATATTTCGTGCGTACCCTTGCAAGGTTTGAGTTGATATGAAACGACACGTAATTTTTCTCTTTGCCTTCATTTTGCTTTTGGCATTTACGACGCGGGCACAGACCATTCCACAGCCGCGTGAAGTTCTGGGCTTTGAGGTCGCCGAAGACCGCAAGCTGGCCGATTGGGCGCAAATTACTACCTATTTCAAAAAACTCGATGCGGCATCAAATCGCGTTGAGTTACGCGAATTGGGGCCGACGACCTTGAAGCGCCCTTTTCTGGTCGCCTTCATTTCATCCGAAGCGAATCTCAAGCGGTTGACGCAGATTCAAGAAAATCAACGCAAACTCGCTGACCCGCGACTTATCGCATCAGATGAAGAACGGAAACGGTTGATTGGCGAAACTCCGGCGATTGTCGCCATCACCTGTTCGATTCATTCAACCGAAGTTGTCGCGACGCAGATGTCAATGGAACTGGCCTACCGGTTGGCGAGCGATAATTCAAAAGCGACACAGGAGATTTTGGATAACGTGGTTCTGTTACTGGTGCCGTCGGTCAATCCCGATGGCATTGATATTGTCAACCACTGGTATCACAAAACCCTCGGCACCAAATATGAAGGCACCAGCCCGCCTGAGCTTTATCACCATTACACGGGGCACGATAACAATCGCGATTGGTTTATGCTGACGCAGGTCGAAACGCAGATGCTCTCGAAACTCTTCTGGACCGAGTGGTTTCCTGAACTGGTTTATGATGTGCACCAACAAGGCTCTATGGGGTCGCGCATGTGTGTGCCGCCGTTTTTCGACCCGTCAAATCCCAACATTGACCCATTAATCCTGCGTCAGGTCGGGGCTATCGGTTATCGCATGTCTGTGAAACTTGCGGCCGCCGGTTTTGCAGGCATCGTGACCAATTCGACTTATGATACGTGGTGGCACGGCGGACTGCGCAGCGCGCCTTATTATCACAATGCGATTGGCATTTTGACGGAAGCGGCATCCGTGAGACTCGGAACGCCGATTGAGATTAAACGCGAACAACTGCGTTCGCCGACCCGTGGCTTGCAAAACCCGCTGGTGACGGCGACCAACTACCCCGAAGCCTGGGAAGGCGGTTGGTGGCGCATGCGCGACATTGCCAATATGGAACTGGTGACCACGCGCACGGCACTTGAAGAAGCGGCGCTGCATCGCGAAGAGTTAATCAGTAACTTCGTCACCGTTGCCACGCGCGCGATTGAAGAGGGCAAAAGCGAATCACCCTACGCTTACCTTATTCCCGAAGAGCAACACGATAAAGTAAATGCCGCCAGGATGGTCGACATCTTGATTCAACAGGGAGTGGAAGTGCATCGCGCGAAGGATATAGTTGAGGTAAACGGCAAAAAATACGGAAAAGATAGTTATATCGTCTTGCTTGCCCAACCCTATCGCGCCAATGTCAAATGTTTATTTGAGGCTCAGAAATATCCCGACCGCAGACTCTATCCCGGCGGTCCTGCCGAACCACCCTATGATGTGGCGGGTTGGACGCTGCCCATGCAGATGGGCGTAAATTATGTAGAAGTCAAAGAGCGATTCGATGCAGAGTTGGAGAAGATTAAGCGAGCTTCTTACCCCGACCCCCTGGGTTTTGCTGAGATTGAACCTGTTAAACCAAAGCCTAAAAGTAAGAAGAAGATGAAGGTAGAAAAATTTTATGCTTACTTTCCTACCGATTGGAATAACGACTTCCTGCTTTTAAATGAGTTATTCACTTCGTCTAAAGGCTCAGAACTTTATCGGATTGTTTCCCCGGTTAGAATCAAAAACGCTACCTATCCGGCCGGGGGATTCGTGGAAGTCTCTACCTCTCAGAGTCAAGAACCTGAAAGGAAAGAAGGGTTACTTTATCCTAAATATCTCTCTCAAAAAATTGGCGTCGTCCCTTTCGTAATCGCTAAAGAAAGTGAATTGGTAGGACGTTTGCCCATGCAAGCCATCACAAAACCCCGCCTCGCGCTCTATAAATCGTGGACCGGGTCGATGGATGAAGGCTGGACGCGCTTTGTGCTTGAACAGTTCAAGTTCGATTACAAGAGCCTCTTTGATGCGGACGTGCGCGCCGGCAATCTCAAAGACAAGTTTGATGTCATCATCCTGCCTGACATTGGTTCGGCGCAAATCATCAACGGCAATCGCAAAGGCTCGTTGCCGGATGAATACACCGGCGGCATCGGTGAAGAAGGCGTTCAGGCATTGAAAGCTTTCGTGGAAGCCGGCGGCGTGCTCATCTGTTTCGACTCGTCTTCGGAACTGGCCATGCAGAAATTTGATTTGCCAGTAAAGAATGCGCTGGCGAATATCGCGAGCGATCAATTCTATGCGCCCGGCTCGATCTTTCGCGCTGTTATTGATACATCAAGTCCGATTGCTTACGGCATGTCGCAGGAAGCCGATCTCTATTTCACCGCCGGAAGACGCGGCGGCTTTGGCGATGAATCGCAACCCGACGCCAACCGCAATCGCCAGGGCAATGAAGAAGCGGAACGTCCGCGCGCCCCACAGGTTCGCGCCCTGGCGTTTGAGATAACCGACCCAGCGCGCGCCCGCGCCGTCGCCCGTTATGTTGATGGCAATCCATTGCGTTCGGGCTGGCTTCTCGGCCCGCAATACATCGCCGGTAAAACGGCGCTCGTAGATGTGAGTTTAGGCAAAGGTCGCGTGGTGCTGTTCGGCTTTCGCCCGCAACATCGCGGACAGACCTGGGGCACATTTAAATTAATCTTTAATTCAATCTTGCTTGGCGGCGTGAAGCAGTAGCCGGTAGTCGGTAGTCGGTGGCCGACGGTTGGCGGCTGATGATTTGTCATTGATATTTCATCTTCAGTGACTAATTGATGAACCAAGCCCCTTAGGGGCGCGATTCAATAGCCCAGCCCACCAGGCTGGGGACCGATGGCGTGAAAAACCATAAGCCCTGAAAGGGCGAAATAATATTTGCCATTATAATTATTTCGCCCCTTCAGGGCGTGAATGATCGGGTTGCCCGACTACCCGATGCGATGCACTGGACTATTGAATTACGCCCCTGCGGAGCAAAACAACTGCCGAATATTGAATACCGATAACTAACAACCGACCACCGGCTACCGACCACCGACTTCGGCTACTGCATAAAACGCCAGCGCCGATTCGCCTTGTTTAAGCTCGCGATAAATTTTTAATTTTCCGTATTCACGTTCAGGCAAAGTTTTGGCGCGGTGTTCAACAATGATGAGGGTCTCTGGGTGAATGAGAGGACTGGCGGCAAGTTGATTCATCACCGGTTCATAAATCGGTGAAGCGTATGGCGGATCGAAATAAACCAGGTCAAACTCGCGGGCTTCCGCTTCGAGTTGTTTGATGGCGATTAAGGCATCGCGGTTTAGGACTCGCGCTTGGTCTTTAAGGCCGAGGGTTTGCAAATTCTCCTGAATGATTTTGCAAATGCGCCGCGAGTGCTCAACCAAAGTGGCCTGACTGGCGCCACGGCTCAAAGCTTCCATGGCGATGGCCCCGGAACCGGCACAGAGGTCTAAAAGGCGGGAAGCGCGAATACGGGGCGCGAGGATATTAAAGAGCGTTTCGCGCAAACGGTCTGAGGTTGGGCGCACCTCCAGGCTCTCAAGGGGTTTTAATTTTCTGCCGCGATAGCTGCCGCCGATGATTCGCACCTTCGGATGATAAGCCAGCGGTTGACTTTTGTTGAAGCAAAAACGGAAAATCAAAGCCGTTGCAATCAACAAAACTTATCTTTGTTTAACAACCGCCACCGGCCAAGGTCAGGAGGCGGGCCGGCTAAACAGAGAATCATTTACAAGAGGCAATGTTCATGAAGAGGCTATTTTACACATTTATCCTGATTTCAATCTTTTCAATTTCCGCTCTCGCGCAGCAAAAAACCGGAACCCTGAAAGGTAAACTCGAAGACGAAAAAGGAAAACCGATTGTCGGCGCTGAGGTGCGCGTGATGAGCAGTCGCGCCCGCGAGGTCAAAGAAACGACCACTGATAAAGACGGCGTCTATGCGTTCGAGCTTGACCCCGATTCTTACACCGTCAGTTTCGACGCCGAAGGTCGCCAGGGCGGCACGTTGAGAAGTATGCAACAGGTCGAAGAAGGCAAAGAGACCAAAGTGAAAACCTATCAATTGCCGAAAGTCCGTCGCACCTCGCTGCTGCGCGGGTCGGTGTTTGATGAAAAAGGTTTTTCGCTACCCGGCGTGCATTTGAAATTGCAGCGCGTACGCACAGAGGATGAGGCAAATAGCAAAAAATTTGAATCGGTCAAAATGGATTATACGACCAACAGTCGCGGCGAATTCGCTTTTCGCTTGCCGCCGATGCGCGCCCGTTATCAAGTGACGGCTATCGTGAGCGGCTATAAACCGCAAACTAAAATCGTTGATGTCGGCGCCGACGAATCGGTGCCGCTTGCTTTCTCGCTTGAGCCTGTGAAAGAGTAAGGCTTCCCCTAATCATTTATTTTGCAAAATCGTCAGGGACGGAGGTCAAGCTGATGTTTAAGCGCAGGTCTCTTCATTTCGCGACCGGTTTCGCCATTCCTTTTCTCGTCACTATTTTTTTAGTTGTTGCCGCTAAATCTTCAGCTCAGGATTTACAGAACAAAGGCGCGCAATCGAAAGCCAGTAATCAGGAACTCATTCAACAGGGTAGAGAGTTCATTCGTTCAAAACAGTACGAAAAAGCGGTCGATATCTTCAAACAGGTCATCGCCAGTGAACCCGCCTCCGCCGTTGCTTACGCGGATTTGAGTTCGTCTTTGCGCGGCTTGGGAAAAGCTCAGGAGGCCTTAGCCGCCGCAGAAAAAGCCATTGAGCTAGATGCAAACTTTGCCTTCGGCTATGTCTGTGCGGGCAATGCCAACCTGACCATGAATCGCTTTGCGGAAGCCGCCGAAGCCTATAAACAAGCTCTGCGTATCAAACCCGATTATGCCGAGGCCTATTCGTCGCTCGGGTTCGTTTACGGGCAAACGCGGCGCTACGAAGAATCCCTGGAAGCCTACACCCAGGCGCAACGCCTCCATCCGAACAGCCCTGAAGTTTATAACGGACTCGGCATTGCTTATTACCGATTAGGAAAGTCTGAAGAGGGAATTGCCGCCGTGAAGAAGGCTGTGAGTCTGGCGCCCAATTTCGTCAACGCGCATATCAATCTCGGCAACTGGTTTTTTGAACTGAAACGCTATGAAGAAGGCGCCGAGGCTTATTCGCAAGTCATCAAATGGGCACCGCGATTTCCGAGCGGTTATTTTAATCGCAGTTGGCTCAACCTGCTGTTAGGGCGCGGCGCGGCCTCAGCCGAAGACGCGAGAACTTTTTTAAGCGTCGCGGACTGGTATCGGGAGCGCTCCCCTTACATGGTCATTCTCGGCTTCATCGGCTTTAAACAATCGGGGCGTGTAGCCGAGGCGACCGAGATGCTTGATTTGGCGGCCAAACGCGCCAACCTGAATGAATGGCCCTACCCGGTGATTCGTTATCTGCGCCAGGAAATTAGTGCGCAAGAACTTCTTGAACTGGCAACCGACAATGACAAAATGACCGAAGCGCGAGCCTATTTAGCCATGAACGCTTTATTAAACGGACAGCCCAAAGAAGCCGGCAAACATTTTCAATGGGTGAAAGAAAATGGCAATAAGACTTTCTTTGAGTATAATCTGACACTCGCAGAGATGGCTCGTCTGGAAAAAGCCAAGGAAAAATGAGTGGTCGCGTGCAAATTTGCAATGGCAACAGATAAACAAAAATTAAATAATCATGAAGCGCACGAAAAACCCAATGATGTTGAATTATCTGAACCGGCAAAGCGCGTTGAATATTTGACGGCAAAACAACTGGCGCAAATTCTGCAAATCAGCGAATCCACCATTCACAAATTGCGGCGCACCGGAAAAATTCCTGCCGTGATGCTGACCGACCGGTTGATTCGCTTTAACTTAAAAGAGGTCAAACACGCGCTTCGCGCCGCTCAGTCCGGCGACCACCCGGCGCACCCTGCGACGCACGCGGAAGAACCCAGTCCGCAACTTTCGTTTGAGGATTTTTTCAAAGCCAACGAGTAAACCTTCAAGGCGACCGCTTGCGCTGGCCTTCGGTTTGCCGCACATCAAACCTGTCGTTCCCTTACAACGCGCGGTAGCTTCGACATCAAACTATGTCGGCTAACTTGCCATTGCCGGCGAGGCTCATCGTTTGCCCGCTTTGGCGTGTTGCTGGGGAACTGCTCGATAAGTCTTGGGGTCAATGACGAAGCGAAAAGCTTCGCTATAAGGATGAAGCCCCCCTGAGCCGACCTCAACGGTAAGCAGGCGTTTTCCTCCACGGTCAGCGATGGTCATTCTGGCAGCATTATCGGCCCGCGAAAAATAACCGTCCAACACTTGCGTCACGACCACCCTGTTTGCCGTGCGGTGCAGCACAAAGGCATTCAACGTGCCATAGCTATATTTCACACAGGGGTCGCTGGTGATAACCAATCGGGTTTGCGCGTCGCCATAGATGTCGACGGGGTAGCCCTCAGCAATATATTTCTCGCGGCTGATCACCTGGGGAGCATTGAGCGCCGCACAAACATTGAGTTCTTCCGTATTGGCAGCCCACCAGTCAGGAGAGGTGAATTGCTCCAAAAGCTTCATCTGGTTTCTCAAAGCTGATTTGCGCTCAGGGCTTTTTAAACTATCATCGTCCCGGTCTTCGCAAGGATAATCCAATTTGGGCAATGGTTTTACAGCCCCAAGCGCCGCCGAGGTGCAGCGCAGCGTGGATTTATTCCGCTTATTTTGCGCGGCCGAACTGAGGCTTGAGGAAAAAACAGAACCCAGCAAAATGGTTGTTAATAAAATGCCGAGCAGAAATTTGTAAGCCGATGGTTTTATCAAATGCCTTCTCCTTTCACTCATAACGGCGCATCAGGTAAACGTAAAAGCCAAAGACTTCACGAAAAACCGAGTAAAAATCGCTGATTTCAAAAAATTGCGCGTGGGCACAGTAGACCGGTGAAATGCCAAATCGCCGAAGCGCCAGTTTCGCTCTTGAAATGTGGAAGTATTGCGAAACAACCATGGCGCTTTGCCAGTTTTTTTCTTGCATCATTTGCGCGGCATTCCTGGCGGTGTGATAAGTTGTCACACCCTCGCTGTCAACAAAGATACTCGCTTCGGGGATGCCTTTATCCACGAGATATTTTTTCATTACCTCGGCCTCGTCAAAACCTTCACGTCCGACGCCGCCACTGACCAGAATATGATTGAAAAATCCTTGCTGATAAAGGGCCGTGGTTTCATCAAGCCGCGCTTGAAGCCTTGGCGAAGGGCGACCATCGGTTTCAACTTTGTTGCCTAAAACAATGGCGACATCGGCAATGCCAAGCTCATCGCGCAAGCCGTCCCAGACAATGGCTGCGGCTGAAAGGAAGAAACTGATAAGCAGGAACGCGGCCGTTCTACTCAATAATATTTTCAGGCGAATTCGTTTCATGAATTAGGATTTTGCTGTCCTGATTAAGCATTTTATGTTTTCGGTAACTGCTGGCGATGAAAGTGAAGATTACACCATAGCAGAAGGCTCCTAAGAGGAAACCCAGGCCGAGCGCAAGAATGAGATTGTGAGTCGTTGTGAAGAGCATAAAAAAGCCCATCACCAGGATAGTCGTTGGCACGTAAATTCGCAGCCACTGCAAAACAAGAGTGTCATTGGGAAGTTGAAAGAGAAAAACCACCATCCAGGTCGCGCCAACCAGAATTGCTTGAACCGCAATTGCGAGTGCGAGGTCTTTCAAAAAAGTTTTCATCATGATTTCAAACCGGCGACGGCGACTCTTTACGCGCGTTAGTTTGCAGTCCCCAATCCTGATTCCCAACCGACGCGAAAGAGGCAGCGGATTTCGGCGGGGTATCGGCGCTTATTTGCTCAGTCCGCACTATCCGCCGGGAATTCCACGTTCGGCTTAACGCCTCGGGGAATTCCATCAATTAACTGGTTGCAGACTTCCCGCGCAACTCTTCATCGGGCGCAATCTCTGAAACATGTTTTCCTCCGCCATTCTCTTCTGAAAATCGCGCTACTCAGATGCCCGCTAGTTGAGGAGGTTGTCTATTGACCCCATCGAAGAACAATTTTTTATTGCTCAGCCGTCACTTTCAAAAGGTCTTCGAGAATGATTTGCGAAATGGCGTCACGCCCTGAACGCGCCGTCGAAATGATTTCGCCTTTTGTCGCCGTTCTGAAAACCGCAAGTTTCGAGGTGCCGCCCACTGCGTAAAACGGCGAATCCGGGTCCACCAGTTTCGGCGCGACGCTCACCCGCAAACGACCTTGCCAGAGGCGCGCTCGGCCGATGAGGCGAACCCGGCGATTCAGTTTGCGTCCCGCTTCGATAAGCGACTCGGTCTCTGCGCCAATACCAATACGCGAAACCTCTGCGAGGCTGGCGTCCTGGTTGCTTTTCCTGTCCATCAGGGCTTTGGCGAGAATTAAAATTTTACAAGCCGTATCCCAACCGTCTACGTCGAGCGCCGGGTCGGGTTCGGCGATGCCATCGCGTTGAGCAATGGCGAGCGCTTCACGAAATGACAGCCCTTGTTCCTGCATTGCTGTGAGGATGTAATTGGTGGTGCCGTTTAATACGCCACGAATTTCCAAAACCGTGGCTTCCGTAAGGTCATCAGGAATGGCCACACCGGTTGTACCCGTAAACGCCCATCGCGCATTGCCGATGGCGGCAGCCTGTGTGAGGGCGTCGAATCCATGAACTAGCGGGCCTTTATCAACGGTGACAACGCTGAGGCCTTGCACCAGGGCTTCACTGAGAAAGCCAAGCGCCGGTTCGCCGTCTTTGATATTGGTTGGTAATGATTCAACAAGGCCGGAGACTCCCAGGGCTTTTAGCGAATGAACGAATGATTGCGGGTTATTGATGGCGCTTGCGGGCGCAAACGTATTGAGGCGCTGACCTTGCGCTTTGTGAAGCGTTAAAGCGGCGAGTTGTTCGCTAGACTCCAACATCACTGCGCCGCTTGAATCGGCAACCGCGCTGATGTTGAGTGACGGAGCCTGATGACTGATATAGCGAGCAAATGCTTGCCCGACATTTCCGAAACCCAGCAGCGCAATTTTAATTTGATTCATAAATCCGGCTCGTGATTTTGCTTTACGTTCGTGTTACTTTAGCATCGCTGTCAATGACACGCTATGTTTCGCGTGAGTGAAACTTAGTGGCGCTTCTTCGCAAAGACGACATGATAGAGAAAACAGAAACGCTAACCGATAGACTGCTCTTTTGGGTCGGGGTGTCGTTATTGATGCTCGTGCCGATGGCCTTTAGCACGACGGTCTATCGCATCTTCACGTTGCCAAAATTTATCGTCCTAATCATCGGTAGCGCCTTACTATCTTGCTTGCTGGCGTGGCACGCTGCAGGCCAGCGGCAAGCTCAACGTGGCTTTACGGCGGTCTTTGACACCCGACACCTGATACTCGCGGTATTGTTTGTTGTCGCAAATCTCATCTCGGCAATTTTTGGTGTTGTGCCGATGGCGTCTCTGCTTGGCAGCTTTGAAAATCAGATGGGCCTGGTGACCCGGCTCGGCTTTTTTATTTGTTTCATCGCCCTTTGCGTAAGCATTGGCTACAGCTTTTCAAGATTGTGCATAGCTTTGTGGGGCGTGTCATTTGTTGGTCTGCTGGTGTCTGCTTATGCCTTGGTGCAATTTTTGGGCAAAGACCCTTTTCTGCCAGCCGGTCTTTACGCGTTTGATTCGCCTCAAGGAACCATATTGAGAGTCATCAGTTCCATCGGGCATTCAAATTATTTAGGCAATTTTCTTTTGTATACGACTCCCGTCAGTTTTGCGCTGGCGCTATCGGGCAGGGGTCGTGAGCGGCGCATACTGGCTGCGAGTTCGTTTTTATCAAGCAGCGTCATTGTAATCAGCGGCACGCGCGGGGCCTGGCTGGGGCTGCTTATTGGCATGGCATTTTTTTTCGGTTTGGAATTTGCGCCGAAACTGCAAGCCCTCTTCAAGAATAAGAGAAAAGCTTTGATCTATCTTGCGGTGTCGCTGATGCTTGCGGTTTCTCTCTTTTGGATTGCCAGTTCAAGCCGTTACGGGAATACCGTTTGGGTTCGCTTGCTGGCCACCAAAGAAGAGAAATTCAGCGGTTCCGGCCGCACCATCTTGTGGCGCGATTCATTGAAGATGTTGCCTAAATATCTGGTTGTCGGTTGTGGCGCAGAAGGCTATCGAAAAGCCTTTCTGGCGTACCGGTCAAAAGAACTGGCGCAACTGGCGCCGCAAATTAACAACGAAAGCCCGCATAACGCCTACCTTGACGCGCTGATATCTTCGGGACTGTTGGGCGGCCTTGCCTATATGTTGCTGGTTGTTTCATCGCTCGTTTTATTGGGCAAAGCCAGACGCCAAGCGAAAGATGAAAAATTAAAAATCGTTGTTGATGGATTGATTGCTGCCATCGTAGCGGTTGCCGTGCATAATTTTTTTATCTTCGACCAGATTACTACCGGGCTATATTTTTTCGCCTTTGCCGCCTTTGCTCAAATTGCCTTTAACGTCGCCAGGCGGACTGAAGCTCTGGAAGTGCAGGCCCCTGATGCGCCAACCAATTTCATGACCAGGGCAGGGCAGGCGTTGGCTTACGCAGGGCTTGCCATCTCAGTTGCCTTGTTCAGCCTATCGCTCTGGTATTCGTATCACCTTATCCGTTTGGATATGAAGTTGAAACAAGTGGCTCAAACGCAAGGCGAGATTCAAACGTTGATTGAGAGCGCCGCATTTTTCGATGCGACCTCTGAGTTTGACGGAAATCATCACTTTATATTTGCCCAGGCCTTGACCTTCGCAGCGGATGCTTTAACGCCGAAAGCGAACCCTCGTTCAAGCCCTGTGCCTGAACCCGAAGCCGCGAGAACCCTGAGATATCAACTCATTGATTTAGCGATTAAGCACAGCGGACGTTCACTGAAATATTCTCTCACACCCGATTCGGTCAATCTGTTGCTGGCTTATCTATACCATGCGCGCGGCGATGCTGAGCAGACAGAAAAATACGCCGTGGCGGCCTTGAAAGAAGACCCTTACTCGGCCAACGGCCACTGGTTGCTTGCCGCCGCAAAGCTTGCGCAGGGTGAAAAGGAGACGGCGACGCAAGAAGCAAAACAGGCGCTTGAAATCAATGCGAATCTGGCTGAAGCCCGGCGGGTTCTCAAACAAGCGAAAGGGATTGGGGAAGGCGGCACACCCGAAGAGATTGCCGGTTACGCTTTAGCCATAGCCAATCAAGGAAACCTGAAAAAAGCCCGGCGACTCGCGCAGCGCGCCAAGCGCCTGGCAAAGGGCGAATGTCCGATTTGTGACCAGGCGATAGCGGCGATTGAGAGTAAGGAAAAGCCGTGAAGGAATTTGGCTCAACCCTTGATAAAACAGATTATTCAAAAGAAAGAGTAGAATAAAGCCATTAACAGGGCTGAGGCCAGCCCTACTGCAAAGAAAATCATAAACCGTGCTTGGCGTTGCCGGATTTTTATTAATCCATAGAGGAGTTGGGAAAGTAAAAACACAGGCAGTGCGTAGGCTATTGGGCGCGGGAGAAAGGTTTGCAAAAATGGCGATAGGATGCCGAAAGTTAGACATACACTTGCATTGGCTATCACACTTCCCAATGCATCTCTGGCTAAGCTGTTTTTGGACTGTTGTAGAAAGTGGAAACTAATCGCCAAAGCGATAGAAGATAGCACAAAGTTTTTTGCGAAATTTGGAGAACCGAAACGTCTGAGCAACTCTTCTACAATAATTAAGAGCGAGGCGGTGAGCGCGTACAATACCCCCTCTCTTTTTCGAGAAGAAATCTCTTTTCGAGAAGTACTTGCAGTTTGTGCCAGTTCAGCTATGGTCTTTCTCCTTGGCTTTCAGCCGCATTTTTACACTAGACGTTTGCCGGCAGCAAACCTTTGATGTCGCGCACCACACGCGCGACGTCTTCCTGGTCGGCGAGCGCCATCATAAAGAATTTATAGCCATTGTGGAAACAGATTAAGCCATTGCCGAAAAGCCAGATGCTCGACAGCATGGGGTTGCCGCCCAGAACTAAGTTAATCGGGAAACCGCCGACCAAACCGCCAGTGAAGGCTTCATATAACAGTCCGGCGCCGGCGGCTACCGAGAAAGCGCCAAGCAGTGGCGCGCCCACATATTTCGCTAAATCGCGCTCGAATTTCACCCGCGACGCTTCGGCTTCACTGAGCTGGCCATCGCGAATCAAAGCCTCCTGTTTTTTCAAATAGCCTTCGTATTTTTCAGAAAGTTTTCTCATGCCGTAGGGGACGATGGCTGAATGAAAGAACCAGTTGCCCGCGCCGCCGGCGCCCAGCAAGGCGACATCGAGCGTCGAAAACGCCGAGCCCGCGCGGGTGCCAGCGATAAAAGCGAGTGACACGATAGCGGTTTTGCCGGGATTTTCTTTTACCCATTTTTTGGCGCTGCTTACGGCGCCGAGAACCGAGGCGGGAAGTCGCGCCGCCGACACGCTCGATTGCGCTGCGCCGCTGGCGCCTTTATAAAATTTTTTCGCTTCACCAAACAGGTCGGCGGTTTTGGCTTTCGCTTCGTCGAAAACGTCACCGGCTTTTTTTGATGCGTCCCCGACCACATCGCCGACTTTATCCTTTACCTCTTCCGCGGTTTTTTTTACTCCGCTTTGCTCGGCGACTGCATCAGCCGTACTCGCGACGCTCTGGGCCACCTCGCTTGCGGCATCTACGGTGCGCTTTGCGGCATCGCTCACGGTTTCGGTAACTTTGTGTTCGCGGTTGATGCGCACGGCTTCTTCGCGCACCGCATCAAGTGTTGAGGTGGCAACGTCGGCGCCTTTTTTCAAAACATCGGTTGCCGTTTTCGCGCCTTGATTGAGTTTGTCGGTTATCTCAAATTTTTTATCTAAATCACGAGCGGTATCGCTGACGCGCTTTCTCAGTTCATCGAACTTACTTGGCATGTGAATGGCTCCTTGCTGAATCTTTGGTCGTCAAGTTATACGCAAGACTCCAGGCGACTGTTCCTGAAAGCAATAGGCTGGAGAGTGGCCTCCAGCCTAGGCAAAATTTTTCGACAAGTGAAGGCCGGGCAAATGAGCGATTCTTTGCCCCGCACAAGCAAGTTCAGCCGATGACTATTCTCTGACGAAGGTGGCTTTCAGAACCAGCGTAAAAGTTGAACGACTCGCATCATTGGTTGTTACGGTTGCCGTCTTGGTGACTTCGCCGCTGTAGCTTTCGGTGTCTTTAATGGAAAGAGAAATTTTGCCCTCTTTGCCCGGGACAATCACCTTGTCGTAATCGCTGGCGGTACAACCGCAAGCCGGTTCGACATTTTTGATTTCCAGATTCGCATCGCCAATGTTTTGCACTTTGAAGGTGTAATTCAAAGGCGTACCGGCGGTGACTTTTCCGAATGAATATTCAAGCGAACCAATAAATAATTTCGGTTTTTTGCTCTCTTGCCGGGTTCGGGCATCTACGGAAAATACCAATAGTAAAGTTATGGAAAAGAATAAAACTAACGAACGAGATTTCATTTTGCCTCCAACAAAATTTTATTTCATGTTTTTTACAAACGCACTGTTTTCAGAAAAGTTACAGCCCGAAAGTTATTTTAGACTACCAGGCAGAGGGAATAAACCTGGAAAAAACAGAAATTTTAGAAAAGCTTATCTTGAAACGCGGGTCAGACCATTATGGTTGTCAAAGCCGTGAGCGAATTGCTGACTGCATAAAAGGTTATCCTCAGATATAGCGGAAAAGGCGGATTCGCTTTATCTGCCGTTTCCGTCCTATCCGAAGTTAACCCTTGTACCTTGAAGCGTGGGCGCTGGCGCTTTATCGAAACCTGCTTGCCCCGGTTATAAAACAAAGACAGGAGAAGCAAGGCTTTTGTTTATCCCGGGATTATCTTTTCTACGGTAGTCTGTTTGAAGCTTCACTGGGAAAAGATTTCATTGCTTACGCGAATCGTATTGCAATGCGCTTCAATGGTGTCTTCGACATTTTTCGCGTAGCCGCCACCCAGCGTAATCACACAAGGAAGCGACCTGCTTTGGCATGCTTTCAAGACTATCGTATCACGCCGCAGCAAACCTGATTGGGTGAGCGCCAGTCTACCTAATTTATCTGAACTGAGCGGGTCAACGCCTGCTTGATAGAAGACCATATCGGGGCGGAACTTATCGAGTACAGGCGCAAGGTTTTGTTCAAGCTGATAAAGATACTCTTCATCTTCGGTGTTATCAGTGAAGGCCACATCCACGGTGCTCTGTTGTTTGATGAGTGGATAATTTTTTTCGCCGTGCAGGGAGAGCGTAAAGACTTCCGGGTCTGTGGCAAAAATCGCGGCCGTGCCATTGCCTTGATGCACATCGCAATCAATGACGGCAGCGCGATGAATACGCCCTTCGGCGCGGAGTAAATTGATGGCCACGGCAATGTCATTAAACACACAGAAGCCTTCGCCGTGGTCGCGAAAGGCGTGATGCGTGCCGCCGCCTAAGTTGGCGCTCGCGCCTGCTTGCAGGGCGGTGCGAGAAGCGTGCACCGTACCGGCTACGGAAAAGCGCGAACGCCGCACGAGGGCTTGCGAATACGGCAACCCCAGGCGGCGCAGTTCGCGTTCGCTCAGTTCGCCGGCGATGAAGCGGTCGTAATAGTCGGCGGTATGAACCAGTAATATTTCGTCGCGCGTCGCCAGCGCGGGTTCAATAATTTTTTCAGCCGCGAGGGTTCCTTCATGCACCAGCCGCTTGCGAATCTCCGCATATTTAATAATCGGAAAGGTGTGATTATCGGGCAACGGTATGACGTATTGATTGGAGTGAAATACTTGCATCGTTTATAAAAGTATGACGGATGAACGATAAACGATGAAGGGAAAAGCGAAGATTTTGCGACTGAGGAGAACGACGGCTTTTGATTTGTTCATCCTTCATCGTTTCTGATAGGAATCGGACGGCGGTTATCATCAATGGCAACGTAAACGACTTCGGCCTCGGTGACGCGAGCAACATCTGCGGGGTTGCTCACCCGCTCGGCTTCGACAACGACTCTTACGGTAATCGAGGTCCTGCCGATGCGCACCAGTTCCGTGTAAAAACTCACAATATCGCCGACAAACACCGGGGCGACAAAAACCACTTCGTGCATGGCTTTGGTGACGATTTTCTTGGGCGTATGTTTGCGGACTTCAATGGCGGCGGCAATATCTATATAACTGAGAATCACGCCGCCGAAAATCGTGCCGTGCGCATTCGTGTCTTTAGGCATGAGGACGACGCGAATCGCCGGGTCGGCTTTGGAATGATGGGTTTTGCTCTCGCTCATCAAGCAATGAGCCTAGCCTCTGCGTTTGAGCCGTGTCAATTCAACGAACGATGTGGTAAGTTCTCGCCTATGCAAAAGAAAGGCGAACCAACAGAGATTGTCGCGGCCGGCGGTGTCATTATTGACGAGCAAGGGCGGGTCTTACTGGTGCATCGCGTGGCGTACGACGATTGGTCTTTTCCCAAGGGCAAAGTTGATAAAGGCGAAACGATTGAAGCGGCGGCGCTTCGCGAGGTGCGCGAAGAAGCGGGTCTGGAATGCGAAATCATTCGTCCGCTTTCCAACAGCCATTACGCTTACACCACGCGAAAGGGTGAAGTGAAGCCAAAAGTTGTCCACTACTTTTTGATGAAGGTTACTGGCGGACAGCTCTTTACGGATGGCAAAGAGACCGATGACGCCCTTTGGTGCTCCGCCCAAGATGCCGAAAAGAGACTCAGCTATGAAGGCGATAGAGAAAAGCTGCAAGAGATTAAGTAATTCGGATTATTGATTCGTGCGGTAGAATAAGATTCGTTTTATTCGTTTTGATTTGGAGAATGTAATGGCCGAGAAAAGACCTCTGATAACCCTGCTCACAGATTTTGGCGAAGCCGATTATTTTGTGCCGGCCGTAAAAGGCGCGATTTTGGCGGTCAATCGCGAAGTTGACCTGATTGACATTACCCATCAAATCCCGCCATATGATGTTTATGCAGCAGCGTTTACGTTGATGTGTTGCTATAAAGAATTTCCGAAATGGACGGTGCACGTCGCGGTGGTTGACCCCGGCGTTGGCTCAAACCGTCGCCCGATTCTGGTGATGACCGACGAATACTATTTCATCGGTCCCGACAATGGCATCTTCAGTTATATCTATCAACGCGAGAATGTGAATCGCGTGGTGCATTTGAACGAAATGCATTATTTTCGTTGGAAAATCTCGAATACTTTTCATGGGCGGGACATCTTCGCGCCCGCCGCAGCTTATATCGCCAAGCAGGTAGACTGGCAGAAGATGGGCGAAGAGATAAAGGATTATGTGAAATTCAACACGCCGACGCCGGTCGTATCAGGTAAAC
Source organism: Blastocatellia bacterium (assembly GCA_044868105.1). Taxonomy (GTDB): domain Bacteria; phylum Acidobacteriota; class Blastocatellia; order UBA7656; family UBA7656; genus JBFMDH01. The sequence goes on along the minus strand of JBIOWC010000507.1, from coordinate 18,190 downwards.
AGATTAGCGGCCATGTCATCCATGTTGACCGCTTCGGCAATATCATCACCAACATCACAGAGAATGAACTGACGGATGAATTTGTACGCGCCGGCGTGCGGGTGCGTATCGGCAAATACGAAACTCAACGTCTGCTGACCCACTTTGCCGAAGCCGGAACCAACGAATTGTTTGCTTACTTTGGTAGCGCGGGATTTCTGGAACTGGCAATCGCCAAACAAAATGCTGCGCGATTAGTTGAAGCGCGTCGTGGCGTTGAAGTAGACCTAGCCATAGCTTGATTAAGTAGGAGTGGGCTCGATTAAACCTGAGCGCGCATAAAAAAAGCGGGTAAACCTTCAGGCTTACCCGCCCCATCTGCTTCAATTTAATTGCCAACTAATTACCATCTGCGATAACCGGCATATTGGCGATACCCCTGCTCATAACCTCTACGGAATCCGTCACGGTAGGCCGAATTGCCGCTGCGATAATGGCTGGAGTTATTCGGATTAGGAGAGCGCCGATCTTGGGCATCTTCTTGACCTCTGTCTAATCCATCGCGATAGCCTTTTTGCACTTCACCGTTATTATAGCCGCCGCCATAATAGCCACCATTATAGCCCCCGTTATAACCTCCGTTGTAACCTCCGTTGTAACCGCCATTGGGATAGCTTCTTCCGCGATTTCTATATTCCCACTCGCGACGGGCGCGTTCTCTTTCACGTTGACGCTCTATTTCGCGAGCGCGTTCAATCGCTCGTCTGCGCTCGATTTCACGCTGGCGGTTCCAATCGCGATTGCGATCTCCATCCCGACGGTCATCATCGCGATGCCAACGATCGCGGTCTTGAGCTTGAACGGTGGCGCTGAGAATTGTTCCGCTGCTAAAGATAAGACCAAGCACAATAGCTGTTCCCGCAACAACCTTCTTTATTCGCTCTATGTTCATATTTGTTTGTCCTCTCAATTTGAAAGTAGCTTTTATTTTAACCCCTCTGCGTTGATAAGATGCTAAACCCGATGCCAAAGGTGTGCTGTAGGAAATTAAAATTTTTTGGGGAATGGCGGGTGGGATTTTAGACAATTTCGAAATGGAGTTTGGCAAGCAAACTCGATTTATCAATAAGCTTGCTTGCCAAACTTCGCCCGCTTTATTAAGAGGTTAAGTTAATAATAGAATCTCACCTGGCTTTTACATCATAACAAGTGAGCGTACTTTGATTACGAATGTAGAGTTTGCCGCCGCACACCACCGGATGCGCCCAGCTATCCCAACCCTGATCGGGAATCGCAAACCGTCCTTTCTCGGTGTAGCTTTCAGGTGAAGCCGTCGCCAGTCCCATGACATTCTTTTCGCTAAGCAAATAGAGATTTCCGTCGGCGTAGGTGAGCGAGCCCTTGCCAACGCTGCGATGCCGCCACATAACCTTACCCGTAGCAAACTCCATGCAGGTGAGGATGGCGTTGGAAAAACCGTACAGGTAGCCGTTCAATAAAACCACGCCGCCATGATGATTTTGCATCTCGCGATTGAAGTAGACCTCTTTGGCATTGACGACGCCTTTGTCGGCTTTTAAATCAAGCAACGCACAGCCGGTGCCGTAAGCGGAGGTGTAAAAGACTTTGTTATCGTAAAAGACCGGGGTTGTGCAATTGGCTGTGTCATTGGCTGCTGAACTATTGCGGAACATCAATTTTCCATCCGCCGCGCGAACCCCTACGCAAGCCCTTGCGGTAAACCCGATGATGGTTCTGACGCCCTGCACATCAGCGACAATGCAGGAAGCATAGCCCGCCGGGTCGCTCAATTCCTTGGTTGTCCAAACGGGTTTACCGGTCATTTTATCGAGCGCCACGATACAAGCTTGATTACCGCCCGGCATGACAATGAGGTTATTACCATCAATGAGCGGCGATTCGCTGAGATGCCAGTTAATATTATCGCCGCCGAAATCCTTCAAAATATTTTTCTTCCAGACCAGCGTGCCGTCTTTTATTTTCAAGCAGGCGAGGTCGCCGTTTTCCGAAAGCGCATAAACTCTGTCGCCATCAACCGTCGGCGTGCCGCGCGGTCCGCTGCCGCGATCCTGGTCAAGAAGTTGTCCGAGCGCTACCGCCCAAACGGTTTTGCCGTCGGCGCGATTCAAACAAAAGATGGTGCTTTGACCAGCTTTACCGCCTTGCACAAAAATCCGGTCATCTTTGATGGCTACGGAACTATAGCCCGAACCTAAGCCGCTGATGGACCAAACCGTAGGGGGTTGCGTATCCCAGGATTTCAGTAAGCCGGTTTCTGTCGAAATGTTGGTGCGGTCATTGCCGTGCCATTGTGACCAATCGGGAAGTTTGCTTGTCGTGTCGGCACTGGTTAAAGAGAAGAGCAGCAAAAACAAAATGGAAAATGCGAACAAACGCCTCATCGCTAATTTCCTCCGAGCAAGAAATGAATTGTGTGTCGGCTGAGTCCTTCAAGAAAAGCTACACCGTAAAAGCCTAGACTCGTATTTTAAACGCGTCAACCCGTTGGGGGTTACCATAAGCTGATTGATAAATTAGGATTGGCCAGGGGTGACTAAGCATCCATCTCAAACGCTTTCACGAGCCACTGCTCGACTTCCGAATCAAGGTCGGCAAGGGAGGTGATTTCGATGCGATGCGAGATGCGGTCGCCTTTTTCGAAGCCGCCGGTTGAGAGCAGCCTGCCGGTTGGTTGGGTATCTTTGAGCGCGAAGCCCAAATCTATGCGGGTGCGCGTCGAAGGTTTGATTTGCGCAAAAACATGTTGGCGATACAGCGGCACAATGGTTTTGCAAGGACAAGCCTTAACTTCTTTACTCAGGCTTTTGGCGAGTTTGAGAAGCGCCTCGTAGATGGGCCGAAGTCCGGCCTTGGAACCGGCGAACATCTCGGCGACATTTTTTTCAGCCGTCTCCAGATAAGCCTCCGGGTCGCTGTCCTCGGAGCCTTTACCAGCAGCGCGTTCGGCAATCCACCCGGCGGCATTGGTGCCCAAGCCGTAATTTTGCTTGAGCCAATCGCGCCGTTCTTTTTCGTTTGCCGGCCCCTCTTTTTTGACCAAAGCAATCCATTCATTCAGCGATTTGCCGGTCTTTTCAGGTAGTTTATCAATCCAATCTTGAACCATTGCAATGCTCGGATGGACATCATATACAGATTTTCTCTTGGCTTTTGCATGCGGCATAAATTTTCTCCGTTCGTATCGGCGGATGTACAGGACCCGGGTTGGAAAACTAACCGGCGCTTTTTTGCAATTGTTTATATTCATCCCATAAACGACAGACTTTCATGCGATATTCGACTAAGTCGCGGCTGACGCCAAAATGACGAGCGATTTTATTTGAAGCCAAGCCTTTTTGAACCGCAAGTTTCAAGGGGAAGTAGGGAATCAGCGTCGCCGCGCCGACGGCATAAGCGACCTCTTCCTGATTTTCGTTAAAATTGCGGAAATTAATCTGCTCATCGGAATGCTCTGTGCGAAGACTGGTGGGAGAATGCCCGAGAATGACATGACAAATCTCTTCCATTAAGGTTGCCGCCTGGCGTTCTCTGCCATGTGTGGGGTTTAAGAAAACTAAACGTGAACCATCAGGTAACGGGCGACTGGCGCCGCCCGACCATCCTTTACCATCCATACGGAGCAATTGCTTACGGGCTGCTTCTGAAAGTCCTTTCACGTCGCGGATGTTGACAACCTTGAGTTTGACGAAGGGGGCGAGTTCCCAAGGATTCAATATCTGATCAATTGCCACACCAGCAAACTCGCGTATCTTGAGGGCAATGCGTTCGTGTACGCGACGCTTTGCAGTTGGCGGTAACAAGTCTTCGAGCGAAAGGGGTTGCTCTGCGGTTTCGTTTTCCATACCTGCTTCTTTCGACCAGTGAAACGGTTATCTCTCTTTATCAGCGAACTGTTTATAGGCCACACGGAAAAGCTCTGCTAAGGCCTTCGCCATGTCGGGGTTGAGCTTGCGATCGGCGCGCAGATGCGCTTCCACGATATTGGGCGTAGATTCCGTCGGAAAATATATCACAGGTTCAGCCCATCCTTCATTTTCGGATGCATCTTTGGTCAGATGTTCACTAAGTAGAGAGCCTTTCATTAATCGCTCAAGCGGTATGCCAAGCCAGGCGGCAAGTCGCGCCAGCGTCGCGCTATCAGGCACGCCAATGCCATTTTCGATGCGCGAAAGGGTTGAGGCGCTGACATTGATCTTTTTCGCCACCTCACGCAACGACAGCCGCTCATCTTCGCGTTTGCGTTTCACGTACTCGCCTAACTCGACGATGTTTAATGTTGGTTCAATGTTCATTGTACACACTCCTTCCTGCTGTTTTTCAGCCTTTTTATAACACGTTTCAAGTATTGCACGCAACACTTTATTTTATTCTTGCAACACTCGCGAGGTTTATGATACGATGTTTCACGTATGAAACACAAGATGTTTTTTACACGTATATAGAGTTGATAAGCGATTCGCTACGGTTCAGGCTTCGCAAGGTGCGTTGTTTAATGAAACGAACAAGGGTACGGGGTTTTCTTCGAGCAACGCGCCTTGCGATATATTAAAGCGAATCCGCATTCATAAGAGAAGTTAGGAGGGACAGACAATGACAAGCATAGCACCTGAACAGAATGGCTCGGTTACAGGTCGCGCAAAGGCAATAGCTGCAATGGGATTGGTCGGTCGAGATTATGAAGGCTTCAATGTGACCGCTCCCGGTTTTCGCAAAGAAACCTTCCGGGTTTGGAAAGATGAAGAGGGACGCATTCAATGCAGTTGTGCCGAATTTCATGAGCGCATTGGGCGCGAGCCACGCTTTCGATGTGAACATATATTAGCGGTAAAATTTCATCTCGAATCGGAAGAAGAGAGCGCCGGCAGCAGAGAGCCGATTGAACTTAAAACAGATGTTTCAAGTGAAGCCGAACTTGAAGCCGTTTCACAGACAAAACAGCAGGAGGTTGTTTCAACAATGACACACAATGAAAACGCAAATATTCATTTAATCAATGGAAAGCCAAGCACGGGTCGAATCATTCCATTTGAGCAATTACTCGAAACCCTTTCCCATTCAATACAGCCTGAAATGGTCAAACAGCGGGTGGGTTGGCGCGACCGCCAAGGGCGTGAACACGAAGTTGATTATGTTGAGTGGCATACCGTTGCCGATTTGCTCGACCGCATCTGTCCGGATTGGTCGCACGAAGTTGTGAACATCAAACAGATTGGTGATTTGGTCGCCGTAACAGCTTCGCTCACCATTCAAGGGGTGACTCGCCAAGGCATCGGCACCGGCTCGGCTTACGATGAAACGGGAATCAAGAAAGCCGAACATGATGCGCTGAAACGCGCCGCCGTAAAATTTGGCATCGCTCGTGAACTTTACCGCAGAGAGGAAGAAGAGATTGAGGCGACGGCAAATAAAGTTCATTTCCCGAAAGAACCCATTGCCAAGACCATGGCTGAGCTGGTTACGCCGCGGCAGTTGGTCGCCATTCGTGCGATTGCCAATTCACAAAAGCTGGATGCCGAAGCCGAATGCAAAGAAATGCTGAATTGCAAGCCGGAAGAGTTATCGCGCCGCGCCGCCAGTGCCTTTATTGATTATTTGAAATCAAAAAATTCCGATGAAGGAGAACTCCGTCAGGCGGGATAATTTTGTAGAGAAAGAAGGTTAATAATTTAACGGCGGTCGGGTGACCGCCCTGATTTCTCTCTCTAAATTGAGGAGGAAACTCATATGCAGGAAGAAAATATTTTTACCAACGTCATTCCCTTTCAACCCGATTTGCCGAATGTTAATCGGGTGAAAAAAGAACGGCAGGCTCGCAGTGAACGTAAGCCATCAAAGAAGAGCCGAATCCTTGAGCTATTTAAAGCGGGGCTGACGGAAATCGGTGAGATTGCTGAAAAGGTCGGCACCAAGCCAAGCTATGTCGCTAGTGTTTTGCAGAATGCTGGCTTGATCAGTGGCTACTTCGATTTATACACCACAACGGCGCTTGAGCAGAATCTTTACAGCCGCTTCTTTAGAAACACCTTGAGTTTCAAAAGCGTTGAAGCCGCGAAAGAGTCTGTGGCGCGGATTGCCGGATTGTATGAATATTTCGGACGTTTGAGTGATCGTGCTGGACAGCATCACGCCGAAGTCTTGGCTTTAATGGGGCGCAACCGCGCGCGCTTTAGCGGCAAACTTGAAGAAGCCCGCATCTTTGAAGATTGGCTGTTCAATCACTGGAACACTCATCAAATAGCTGATGAGTCGCAGTTGAAAGAAGCCGTTTAAGTAAAGTGAATTCTCGTTAGCGAAAAAATCAATGTTGCTATAGCTTTCTCCGCTAATTTGCAGATGATGCAAACTAGCGGAGTTTTTGTTTGGCGAAGGTGCAAAAACAAGACCACTACCAAATTTAATCTACTGCGCTAGCTATCTCTTCAATCTCATCTTCCTCAAAAATGTCCACTCAAAAATATCTTCCAGCGGCTCATAGCCTACCAGCTTTTTCGCAGCAGCAATATGATTTGAGGCATGAATCAGAAACTGCCCAATGATTTGGCAAATCGGTTTATGACTTAATGATTGAGAAATATCAAAGACTTTTCCCTTTGCTCATAATCATCAAGCCAGTCCGCCATATGAAAACCGCTGTCTTTACAAACTGCGGTCGGCAACTCGAATTCTTCCGCAAAGGCAAGCGAAACTCGCTCCATACCTTTTATGAAGTTTTCCTGCAGGATTTACACCTTCAACTTCAAAATCCGCTTTGCATTATCGTGCAATATTTTCTGGCGCACCTCGTCGGAAAAGCCTTCAAGCGAGTCAAAATCTTTCAACCATCTCTCGGGTGAAATAAAAGGATAATCGCTGCCGAAGAGAATTCTGTCCTGCAAACGGGTTCGCGCTTCGTCCAGTATTACGGTTGGAATATAACGCGGCGACCAGCCCGACAAATCCATAAACACATTGGCTTTGTGTCCGATGATGGCGAGCATCTCTTCGTGCCAGGGCCAAGCTGGATGCGCGCCGATGATGGTCAGGTCAGGAAAGTCGGCCGCCACATGGTCAAGGTAAATTGGGCGCGTGTAATCCATCTTGATACCCATACCGCCTGCCACGCCGGCGCCGAGTCCGTTCGTGCCGGTATGAAAGAGCGCCGGGATGCCAAGCTCGGAAATCTTTTCATAAAGCGGATAGAATCTGGTTTCGTGTGGATAAAAAGCTTGCACGCCGGGGTGAAACTTCGCGCCGATTGCGCCACGTTCTTTCACAGCGCGTTCGATTTCTTCAATGGCGCGTTTGCCTTTCCAAGGGTCCACCGAAGCGAAGAAAACAAACTGCTCAGAATAAGTTTGCACGATGTCCGCGACTTCATCATTCGTAAGCGGCGGCAGTCCGGTTGCGGTCTCGGCGTCCCAGGCGAGCAGCACGCCGAGAAGGTCTAAGGCGTGATAATGCGCTGCAACTTCGCTCATATCGCGAACCGGAACCGTGGTGCGAAAGAATTTTTCCGCAGCCAGTTTGAAGGTTCGTATCGCGCCATCTAGAAAACTGCCGGTCGGCAAATGGACATGCATATCAATCGCTTTGGGCATAAAGCCTCCTGATAAAAAATTAAGCCACAGATTACCCCACATTTCGCAAAGTAGCACACTTGAAAACCTAAGTGAAATTCAAGCGCCTTAATTTACGATCTGTGCTGCAACCTGTGGCAAACTTTTATGCAACTTGCCGCGAGATTAATTCCTTGGAGATTAATTACCTGCGGCCTTCGCATTCACCGCTTGACCCGGTAAGGGTTTGCGCGGCAACTTCTGGTCGCGCATCGCGGTGTTATAGACAAACGCCGCCATAATAATCGCCGCTTGTTTCATGTCGTCTTCCTGCATACGGTCATATACATCTTGCGTTGAATGATGGGTGCGAGTGTCGTATTCAACCGTATCTTGAATGAACTGAAATCCGGGAAGCCCGACTCCGTCATAAGAGAGATGGTCTGTGCCGCCGGTGTTTGAGATGCTGAGCGTCGAAGCGCCCATATCTTTAAACGGCGCGAGCCAGGTTCGGAATATTGAGCGCACGGCTTCGTTGCCTTGCATATAAACGCCGCGAATCTTGCCGGTGCCGTTATCGAGGTTAAAGTAACCGGCGAGTTTGTCGTGTTCGGGCTTGAGTTCAAAAGTCGGCGTTGATGGGGGTTGCTGGGCGCCCGCGCCCGGAGGGCCGCCGAATTGATTAGCGCCGGCATCCGTGCGCCGACCGAAATGTTGCGCGACATAAGCGCGTGAACCCAAGAGCCCTTGTTCTTCGCCGCTCCAGAACGCCACGCGAATGGTGCGACGGGGTTTGAGCCCCGATGCTTGAATGATGCGTACGGCTTCCATTGCCACCGCACAACCCGCAGCATTATCCGTAGCGCCTGTGCCCCCGTGCCAGGAATCATAATGTCCGCCGAGCATCACGATTTCATCTTTCAAATCGGTGCCGGGAATTTCGGCAACCACATTGTAATCATTCAAATCCTGGTCATAGTATTTTGTCGCAACATTAACTTCTACTTGAACGGGCGCACCTTTTTCGATGGCGCGCACCATACGATTGTAATGTTCGACGGCGACCACGACTTGCGGAATGATTTCCGGCGCATCTTTATCGCGAATATTTTTGCGTTGATTCGGCGGCGTGTCTTGCGGATAAGGCAAGGTTGCCGATTGGACAAAAATCGTGCCGCCATCGCCGCGTCCGGGTTCGAGTATAACGGCGGCGCCTTCCTGAACACAGAAGAGCATCTTTTTGTTGTTTAAGGCTTGCTCGGCGCGCATTCTTTCAAACCGCGCTTGCTGTTCGGGACTCATCTGAAAATTCCCCTGATTGCCGCCGCGTCCGCCGCCCCCACCGGGAGGTTGGGCGTTTGCCATATCCAGCAATTGCTCGCTATTAAAACGATTACCTTCAGCTTCAAAATGCGCTTTCACTTCGCGCGCAGAGGTCAGTAAAACGATTGCGCCTTTGAGCTTGCCTTTGTATTTATCAAAATCGGCATCGTTTTTAATGTCCAGATAAACAACGTCGCCTCGCACCGCGCCTTTGGTGCTGCCAGACCAGGCTTTTGGATAGGCGATTATCGGGCTGAAAGTCGGTTTCAGCATACTAATTTGGAAATTTTCCAGCGACCATCCGCGCCCGAAAGGTCCCCAGGATTCGAGATGTGGATTCTGTAAACCGATCTCTGCAAATTTCTTTTTTGCCCATTCCTGTGCGCCTCGCAGTTGCGGTGAACCCGTCAGGCGTGGTCCATGAACGTCTGTCATATAACTTAAAAATTCCATGACTTTGGAATTTTTCAGACCTTCGTCCTTGATTTTGTTTATGGCATCAAGATCAACCTTCTCTTGCGGAGCAGGGGATTGCGCCTGCACGGCGGCGCTCGGAATGAGAAAGCTGACGACCAATAAAGCGACAGTCGCATATCTTCTTAACATAGTATCCTCCGATGAAAATAAATTCGTGATGATTCCAAAATGTGGCTAAAAATAGTGTACCGTTCGTCATCCGTATCGGTTACTGATTTTCTCGCGAATTTGAAAAAGCAGCATAGCACCAGTCCCGGAGATTAGCGAACCACTGATTCGGTAAGGCGCAAGACCGCAGACAAAAGAAAAAGCCCTGTCCGCGAACGAACAGAGCTTTTTCTTGGGTGTTTGGTAAAACGCGAAATTAGAAACCGCCCATACCGCCGCCGCCTGGAGGCATGGCTGGTACTTCCTTCTCTTCCGGAAGCTCGGAAATCAAAGCTTCGGTGGTGAGCAGAAGACCGGCGATTGAAGAAGCGTTCTGTAAAGCGGAGCGCGACACTTTGGTCGGGTCAACCACGCCCATCGCTAACAGATCACCATACTCGCCTGATTCGGCATTGTAGCCATAGCTTGACGCTTTTGCTGAACGAACTTTATCAACAATCACGGCGCCTTCCTGACCGGAGTTGGCAACAATCTGCCGCATCGGTTCTTCCAGAGCGCGTTTGACGATGCCGACGCCAATATTCTCGTCTTCGTTTTCAAGTTTGAAATTTTCAAGCGCTTTTTGCGCGCGAATGAAGACCACGCCGCCGCCCGGCACAATGCCCTCTTCTACGGCCGCTTTGGTCGCATGCATAGCATCTTCAACACGGGCTTTCTTTTCTTTCAGTTCGGTTTCCGTCGCGGCACCGACTTTGATGACGGCAACGCCGCCGACGAGTTTCGCCAGTCTTTCTTGCAATTTCTCGCGATCGTAATCCGAGGTGGTGTCTTCGACTTGGGCGCGGATTTGACGAACGCGACCATCAATTTCGCCTTGCTTTCCTGCGCCTTCGACGATGGTGGTGTTGTCTTTGTCAACAATCACTTTCTTGGCTTTGCCTAAATCCTGAACCGTGATGCTTTCCAGCTTGATGCCTAAATCTTCGGTGATGGCTTTGCCGCCCGTAAGCACCGCAATGTCGCCGAGCATGGCTTTGCGACGGTCGCCAAATCCCGGCGCTTTCACGGCGCAAACCTGCAAGGTGCCACGCAATTTATTCACCACGAGGGTGGCGAGGGCTTCGCCTTCAACATCTTCGGCAATGATGAGCAGCGGCTTGCCTTGACGCGCAACTTGCTCCAGAAGCGGAAGCAAATCTTTCATCGAGGAAATCTTTTTCTCGTGAATCAGAATCAGGCAGTCATCCAACACTGCTTCCATTCTCTCTGCATCGGTGACGAAATAGGGTGAGAGGTAGCCTCTGTCAAACTTCATGCCTTCGACCACATCCAGAGAGGTTTCCAAGGTGCGCGATTCTTCAACGGTGATGACGCCGTCTTTGCCGACTTTATCCATGGCTTCGGCAATCAGGTTGCCGATGGTGGCATCGCCGTTTGCCGAAATGGTTCCGACTTGCGCGATGGCTTCGCCTTTGACGGGTTTCGAGAGTTTGCGGATTTCCGAAACCACCTGCTCGACGGCTTTATCAATGCCGCGTTTGAGCGCCATCGGGTTGGCGCCTGCCGCAACGGTCTTCACGCCTTCGCGGAAAATGGCTTGCGCCAGAACTGTAGCCGTCGTGGTGCCGTCGCCTGCCGTGTCCGAGGTTTTGCTTGCGACTTCGCGCACCATCTGGGCGCCGGTGTTTTCCAATTTGTCTTCGAGTTCAATCTCTTTTGCAACCGTCACGCCGTCTTTGGTGATCGTCGGTGAACCGAATTTCTTTTCGATAACGACGTTGCGGCCTTTCGGGCCGAGCGTGACCTTCACAGCATCAGCCAAACGATTTACGCCTGCCAAAAGGCTGCGGCGGGATTCTTCGCCAAATGAAATCTGTTTTGCCATAACTGATTACTCCTTTATCTCCTTATATAATTATTAAGAAGCTCAACAAAAGTTTTACCGGCAAGGGTGAATGGTCTTGCGCCATCAGGTGCCGTTTACTTTTGTTTTGCGATTTATTTGCCTTTGCCTTTTGCTTTATCGGCTTTTTCGATGACGCCAAGAATTTCATCCTCGCGCATGATCAAATATTCTTCGCCATCCAGTTTGATTTCGGTGCCGGAATATTTGCCGAAGAGCACGCGGTCGCCTTCTTGAACATCGAGCGCAGCGTATTCGCCGCTTTCGAGTTTTTTGCCTTTGCCGACGGCGATAACCTCGCCCTCCTGGGGTTTTTCTTTAGCTGAATCGGGGATAATAATACCGCCGCGAATCTGCTCGCCTTCTTCAATCCTGCGGATAATCACTCGATCGTGAAGTGGTCTGATACTAGCCATAAAACTTCTCACTCCTTTCTGGGTTTAAATAAGTATTTCAGGTGAGTGCCGTGATGAGAATTAATTTTTTAGCACTCCGTTTCAAAGACTGCTAAGTATATTCAGGACACCGGGAAGTGTCAATATTTTCGAGAAAAATTAACAAAAAATTTGATAGTGGTGCTATCAGAAATGCGACTTTTGCGATCTTTCATCAATTGATTTTGCAGGTTTGAGTAAGTTAATGGAGGGATATTCATCAAAGCAGATCCGCCTAAAAAACGCTTTTACGAACTCAGTAATGCGCCAGATAATTTCTGGCCTCCGATTACTATATGTAATCGGTTCGTACCAGGCTTCAAAGCCCGGCACCTCTGCTAAGCGCATCAAAACCGGAGGCCCCAGGGTACCGCCAGCTATATCATCCCCGGCGTATAACGCCTGATTAATACAATTCATTTCTACACTAACTCCGCAGATTCTACTGAGTATCTCTCGCGGAATGATGCCTGTTTGAAAGGTCTCTTCACTGAGTTCGTTGGCGATTACAAACTCAGGAACATCCGCAATCCTGACCTCTAACCAGCGGTCGCCAACAAAGTCTCGAATCAAGGCTGTTTTAGAGAAGATAACCGGCGGGTCAGCTTTTATGCGTTTAATTACCGGACGCGCCAGCCCCAAAGGAACAAAGGCGATTAATAATTCGGCCTGCAGGGCATCGTAACTTTGGTCAATTAAACGTTCAACAACCATCTGTTCTGCGCCAGGCTCATCCGAAGAGTAGGTGTCTGCGATAAGCTCTATTGTCAGTAAGACATCATCGCGTGTGACCACAGAAATACCTTATAAATTCAAGCTTTTTTTGCCAGCGCCTGAGCCTGAACCGCCGTAATGGCTACGGCATCGCGAATATCTTCAGCTTTGCAACCGCGTGAAAGGTCATTAGCGGGTTTTGCCAGACCTTGGAGGATAGGGCCGATAGCCGTGGCATTGGCCAGGCGTTCGACCAACTTGTAGGCAATATTGCCGGCTTCGAGGTTTGGAAAAATTAAAGTATTGGCGCGTCCGGCAACCTGGCTGCCCGGCGCTTTGCTTTCGCCAATTACCGGAAGCAAGGCGGCGTCGGCCTGCAATTCGCCGTCAACGAGCAGATGTGGTGCGCGGACTTGAATGGTTTTTGTCGCTTCAATCACTTTATCTGCAAGCGGCGATTTGGCGCTGCCCTTTGTAGAAAATGAGAGCATCGCGATGCGGGCTTCGACTTCCAGCAAAGCTCTCGCGGAATCGCCCGAAGCCATGGCGATTTCGGCGAGTTCATCGGCCGTCGGATTGATGATGACCCCGCAATCGGCAAAGATGAAGGCGCCCGACTCGCCGAGTTGACTGTGCGGCACGAGCATCAGAAAGAAACTCGACACCACTTTGAGTCCAGGCCTAGGGCCGATGCAGCGCAAAGCCGAACTGACCGTATGACCCGTGGTATGGGTGGCGCCCGAGACGCTCGCATCGGCGCGCCCTTCGCGCACCATCATATTGCCGAAGTAGAGCGGGTCGCGCATCTGTTCGTGCGCTTCATCCAGGGTTACGCCTTTCGAGCGCCGTGCCTCGTGATAGCGCGCCGCATAGGTCTCAACATCCGCAGAACGCCGGTGGTCAATAATGGCAACGCCGGTTAGATTCGCGCCCATTTGCACAGCTTTGTCGCGAATGACTTCTTCCCGACCAATTAACGTGATGCGCGCCAGACGTTCAGCCGCACACATCGCCGCGGCTTGAACGCTGCGCTCGTCTTCACCTTCCGGCAAAACAATGTGTTTGGGGTCGGTTGCGGCGCGGGCGCGAATTTTATCAAGGATGCTCATCTGCTGGTTTCTCCAAAGTAGTTTTGAATGCGAGATTGTAGCCGATTCTCTCCATTCAAGCGAAGCGCGAGTTAGAACTTTGTTTTCGCGCAACGAACGCGAACGCTGGTTGGCGTTTGAATTTCGCGTACTCCGGTTTGCACATCAAGCATCACTGCATATAATTTGGGCTGCACATTTCCTGTCTTCAAGCGAATTTGAATTAGAAGTAAAGAACGAACCGGGGTAGCTCAAGATGTCTAAAACCGTTGTGCGCTCAAGCCTGTTTTTCTGTCTGCTTTTACTTTTGAAAGGTAGCGAGCAAGCCTTTGCCCAATATCGCTTCGACCAGTGGACGGCGGACAACGGGCTACCGCAGAACGGGGTTTATTCCATCTCCCAGACTCGCGACGGCTATTTATGGTTTACCACCTTGGACGGGCTGGTGCGTTTTGACGGCGTCAGGTTCACGGTTTTCGATAAAAGTAACATCCCGGGGTTAACCACCAATCGCTTCCTCAGTCTTTTTGCCGATACCGATGACACGCTCTGGCTTGGCAGTGAAGAAGTCGGTCTCCTGCATCTTGCTGACGGGCAGGTTCAAACTTTCACCATGGCTGATGGACTGCCTTCAAATCAAATTGATGACATAACCCGAGATGTGGATGGCAGCTTATTGGTTCTCACGCCTGCGGGGACAGCGCGGTTGCAGGACGGACACATCCAGGCTGACCGAAGCAAAGATGCCGAGCATGTCAAAATATATATTTCACCTTCCAATGCTCGCTGGGAGGTCGATGCGACAGGTGTGCACCGATTTCAGGCGGGACGGGTGACGCATTACCCCTTACCCTTTGACCCGCAACGCATTGTAACTGACAAAAGCGAATTCAACTATTTTTTCTTTGTGCGGATGCTAGAAGACCGCAATGGCGCCTTGTGGTTGGCAGCGTCCGGCAATCTCTACCGGATGAAAGACGGGCAGGTGACGACCTATACCGCAAAGGACGGCGTTCCGCATAGTCCGGTCACCACTCTTCTGCAAGACCGGCAAGGTCAGCTCTGGGTGGGTACGAAAACACAAGGTCTCTGTCGCCAGAGTGGCAATCGTTTCACCTGCTACAACACGGAGAACGGAATATCGAGCAATTTCATTCGGGCTCTATTTGAAGACCGCGAAGGCACCATCTGGGTCGGCACCCATGAGCGCGGCATTAATCGGCTGACGCGGCAAGTCATCACGCCGCTCTCGTCTGCTGAAGGGCTTATTGATAAAAATGTCTATCCGGTGTTTGAAGATAGCAAAGGCAATATCTGGATTGGCTCAACCGCCTTGTCACAATACAAAGACGGGAAGGTCAAAAACTACACGGGGAAGGATGGGCTGCTCTTTCCCTTTGTTCAAGCGCTTGCCGAAGACCGCGACGGCAGGGTGTGGATTGGTAGTTTAGCGGGAGTCGCATATTACGCCGACGGTAAGTTCACGGGCTTTACCGAACAGGTGAGCTTTCAAATCGCGGAGACCGATTTTTGGGCAATTCACCAGGACCGTCAAGGCACCTTATGGTTTGCAACCAGAAAAGGGTTGGTGCAATTTCAAGATGGCAAAGCCACGCGCTACACCACCAAAGACGGCTTGCCGGGCGATGATGTGAAAGCCATTTGCGAAACCCGCGACGGCCGGCTCTGGTTTGGCACTTACGGCGGACTGGCTTTATTAGAAAAAGGTGCTGATGGGGTGACGTTCACCTCGTACACCGAAGCGCAAGGGTTAGCCAGCAATCAGGTCCGCAGCCTCTACGAAGACGCGCAAGGTACATTGTGGGCTGGCACCTATGACGGCGGGTTGTCGCGTTTTCGTGACGGCAAATTCACCACCTACAGAACGGCAAATGGACTCTACAGCAACGGCGTTTTTCAGATCCTCGAAGACGCGCGGGGCAATTTCTGGATGTCGAGCAATCAGGGCATCTACCGCGTCAGCCGCGCAGAACTCGAAGATTTCGCCGCCGGCAAACTCAGCCATATCACCTCGACCTTCTTCGGCAAATCCGACGGCATGCTGAACGCCGAATGCAACGGCGGCCGGCAGCCGGCCGGGATTAAAACCCGCGACGGCAAACTCTGGTTCCCGACCCAGGACGGGGTGGCCATCATTGACCCCGAAGCCATTCCCTTCAACCCGCAGCCGCCGCCTGTGGTCATCGAATCGGCGACCCTCAGCGGTCAAAACGTTCCGCTAACGGGCGAATTAAAAATCGAACCCGGGCAGGGCAACCTGGAAATTCGTTATACGGGACTCAGTTTCATTAAGCCCGAACAGATTCGTTTTCGCTACCGGCTTGAAGGTTTGGATACGGATTGGACGGAAGCCGGCGTCCGCCGCTCGGCCTATTATCCATACCTGCCGCCGGGCGACTATACCTTCAAAGTGATTGCCACCAACGCCGACGGCGTCTGGAATTTACAGGGTGAAAGTTTGCGCATCACCGTGGTGCCGCCGTTTTACCGAACGGCGTGGTTTATCATGCTGGCATCGCTCGGCGTTGTCGGTTTAGGGGTTTTGATTTTCCGGTATCGGGTCGCACAACTGCATAAAGAACACGCGACCCGCGAAGCTTTCTCGCGCCAGTTGCTCGAAGCGCAGGAATCCTTTTCGCGACGCTTGATTGATTCACAAGAAGCCGAACGCAAACGCATCGCCGGAGAGTTGCACGACAGCCTCAGTCAAAATCTGGTGATCATCAAAAACCGGGCGATGATTGGCCTCCAGGGGCGCGATGACCCCGAACAGGCTTTTGAACAGATCGAAGAGATTGTCGGAGCCGCCGGCGAAGCGCTCGCCGAAGTCCGCGAGATTGCCCAGAATCTGCGCCCTTTTCATATTGACCGGCTCGGGCTCACGAAAGCCATCGAAGCACTCGTAAGAAAGGTCAACACCGGCAGACTGCAATGCACGGCGCAGGTTGATAAGATTGATGCGCTGCTGACGCCGGATTTGGAAATCAATCTCTATCGCATCGTTCAAGAGTGCCTCAATAACATCGTCAAACATTCCGAAGCAACACAGGCAAACGTCACCATTGAACGCAATGAGCAAACAATTGAAATAAACATTCAAGACAACGGCAGAGGCTTTGTGCCGCAGGCTGCGAAGCCTGGCGAATCATCAAACGGCAGCGGCATGGGGCTTGTTGGGATTCATGAACGGGCACGTATATTGGGTTGTGTGCCGGTCATTAAATCTGCGCCCGCCGAGGGTACCGAGATTTTTTTTAGTATTAAATTGAGTGGGAAAAACAAAAAATAGAGCAGGGCATTTTCCATTTTCCATTTGAATATTTTCATCTGTCATTAAAGAACCAAGGCTGTCGGTCAGTCACTACAAATGAAAAATGGAAAATGCCGAGGGAGAATGAAGTGACCAACGAAATTCGTCTCGTCGTTGCCGACGACCACCCAATCGTGCGTCAGGGGTTGTGTCAAATCCTTGAGCAAAACAGCGGATTAAAAATTCTTGCAGACGTAGGCGATGGGCAAAAGGCGCTTGAATGCGTAAAGAGCTTAGCGCCCGATATTCTGCTAACGGATATTGATATGCCAGGCCTGAACGGCTTTGAAGTAGCCCGCAAGCTTGCCGAATTGAATCTCCCGGTAGGCATCGTTTTCCTGACGGTGCATTGCGAGGAGGAATTCTTTAACGAAGCCGTGGCGCTTGGCGCAAAAGGCTATGTCTTGAAAGACAGCGCCGTTACCGATATCGTTGCGGCGATTCGCGCTGTCGCTGCGGGACAAAATTATGTCAGCGCCGCAATGACGGCTTATCTGTTCAATCAAAAACGCGGTGCCAACCCTGCGCAACGCTCACAACTTGAAGACCTCACGCCGACCGAACGCCAGATCGTCAAATTGATTGCCGATTATAAAACCAGCAAAGAGATTGCCGCCGAGCTTTTCATCAGCCCTCACACGGTACAAACGCACCGCAAAAATATCTGTATAAAATTGCACCTCGAAGGCAACCACGCCTTGATGAAGTTTGCCCTTGAGCACAAAGCACGACTGTAAAGCAGGGGTCGGTGATAGGCAGGTGATAATCGGTAGTTGGTTGGATGAGACCAAGCCCCAAAGGGGCGCAATTCAATAGCTTGGGGCATCGCCCCAAGAAATAGCCGGCACAATTTTCAAGCCCTGAAAGGGCGATATAACTGACTAATTGTTTACGCCCTTCAGGGCTTGGTTGATACTTGACCATAACCCAACGCAGCGCGTTGGGCTACCCAATCGCGCCCCTTCGGGACTTGGTTTCGCCTCACCGAACTTATGAAAACCAACTACTGAACCCACCGACCCCTGACCCCCGAACCCTGCCCACCGGCTACCGGCCACTGCTAAATACCCACAAGTGGGTAGGCAAAATACCCTCTTCGGGCGATACTCACGCCACTTTGTTTATCGCATAATCCCGCCATCATCAAGCAATTTTTGAACAAAGGGGTAAAGGCTAATGAACCGATCATCAATCAACCGCAGTTTTGGTCTACGCAATTCAATACTCTGGCTAATCTGTATTTTATTTCTACTAAG
>JBIOWC010000506.1:0-10054 GCA_044868105.1 Blastocatellia bacterium | reverse complement strand
AACCCGGAACCGCAAAACCGTCGGGGAAACTAAACGTCGAACGACCGAAAAGGCTGGGGCTGGTCATCACCGGATTGAGCGCCGCGCTTAACACCTCTTCATCTTTTGCCAGTTTTTTGCGCCACTTCTTTTCACTTTTATTTTTCGGCACCGCGAGCCGATAAAAATTCGTTGCATAAAGGCGCTCAAGCGTCGTCGTGCGCCAACGCAGGTTAAACGCCTCAATAGAGGCGCCCGGCCGGAGTTCGACGATGACTTCGCCTTCAGCGAATTTGGCCGCGCCAGCGGGCGAAACTTGCGCGGCGGTTGCCGGCGTCAAGCACAATAAAAAAAAGAAAGCGACTAGGAGATATTTCGGCTTCATAATTTTCCTCGTTTCCCAATCAATGCGGATTTCCCATGAGCACAAAAGGGGCCCAATAGTACGGATGTCCATAACGCTCTTTGATGGCCAGTTGGGCGGCGCGTATGGCGGCGCGTTTGGTCGCCCCGCGACTGATCTGCCCGTACATCTGCTGCATAAATTCGGCGGTCGAATTGTCATTGGCGGCCCACAGACTGGCGACCAGCGTCGAGGCGCCGGCATAGAGAAAGCCGCGCATCAGGCCGTGCAATTCATCACCCGGAAAAACCATATTCATGCCGGTGTGACAGGCCGAGAGCGTGACCATGCGGGCTTCGAGTTTCAAATCCAGCAGACTATAAAAATTGAGCGGTGAATCGGCGAGTTGCAAAAATGAAAACATCGGATTATCGCGCCGGAAATACCCATGCGAAGCGAGATGCAAAAAATCGGCGCTGGAGGCAAAGCGCAGCAAATTGTCGCGGGTGGCCTCTTGGCCCATCAGGGTTACAGCGCCCGGGAAAATTTTTCTGAGCGCGAGAATCTCCGATGCAATACTTGGCGTGTCGTCATCCGCGATGCCTAAAGCGACCAACTGCATTTTCGATTTCGGATTTTGGCTTGTGGACGCACGGGTCAGACTTTGAGATTTGAAATTTGAACTCGCAGATTTGCCATCCGCGTTCAAAGCAGGCTGGCGCGCCCGGCACAGTCTCAAGACGGTTGCGCTTGGCGCGTAAGAGATTTCAAATCGCTCAATCAAATAGCCGCGCTGGTTTAACAGCGCGTGAAACGGCACATAATGCAAACTGCCATGGGGAATGATGATGAGCTTTTCGCAACCAAGTCTAGGTTCAATGGCTGAGAAAACCTTGCGATAAATTTCAATCAAGTATTGATTGATGGCATAGTTGAGTTGTTCAAAATGTTCATCGGCAAACGCTGAACCGTAATTGAACTTTTCGACCTGGAATTTAAGCGAAGCCAGCAAGCCTTCGAGTTCCTGTTTCGAGGCCACGTCACGCGCCAGTTGCAATTCATTGCGGGAAGCGATAAACGCCGAAATCCGGTCGCCGGTGGTGAAATATTCGATAGCCATTTCATCGGCTTCCAAGACGGCGCACAAATCCTGTGCGGTGAGCGCACGCCTGCGTTGCATCTCCGCAAATTTGGAATCCTTAGCGTCCAGCTTTCTGAACAATTCGGTGATCTGTTTTTCGCAGCGCCAGATTTCGCGAGCGTATTTTTGCGCCATCTGGGCTTTGCGTTGTCCGCTTTTGGGGTCTTCGATAGTCGTTTGCGCACTATACCAGTTCAATTCTTCAATCAGTCTCAAAAGTTTCAACCGCGATTCATCAGCGGGCTTCCGAAGCTGAGCTTTCGCGTGCGGCGCTTCGCGCAAATAACCGGCAATCAAATCGGCAAGGGCGCGCGATTTGGACGCTTCTACCAGTTGAAAAGCCTCTTTGAGCATCGCCGGGCTGCCCGCATCAAGACAGGCAGTGATGGCGTCTTCGTAAACTTCGATTTTGTCGCGCAAAAAAGTTGCTTTGAACTCATCACTGCTGACGGCGCCGCGCATTCGTTCAATAATTTCGATGGCGCGACGATAACTTTGTAAGGCCTCGCGGTTGCGGTTTTGCTTGCCGTTGACTTTGCCAATCAGATGATGGGCTTGAAAGGCCAGGGTCGGCGCAAAAAGATTTTCGACTGCCGCAAGCGTCGCGCGAGCCAGCCGTTTGGCTTTGGATAACTGGTTGGTTTGAAAGGCCAGACGAGCCAGTAACAGACGCGCATAAGCAGCTTTGGTTGTGAGTTTTTGTCGCGAGAAAAATTTGAAAGCGCTTTGCGCAAGCCGCGCCGCCTTTGGCAAATCGTTCCGCTGCAAAGCAAGCTCGGCAAAATAGGCATCAATTTGCGCCAGGATGATTCGGTTGCTGCTTTTGGCAAAGACTGTGCGAGCCTCGGTTAAATAATTTTCCGCTTGCTCAATTTGATTGCGCCCCAAGGCGGCAAACGCGCACACCAGATTGGCTTGCGCCGCTTCGTAAGCCATGCCGAATTCTGCGAATAAATCGCGCGCTTTCGTGGCGCTTTCCCAGGCGTCATCGAATGAGTTGAGGGCCAGCAAAATCTCGCCGATTTCAAGATTGCACCAGGCCAGGAGATGGTTATTGCCTATCGGTTGCAAGGTTTCACGAATTTCGTAATAACTCGTCAGCGCCGTGTTGTAATTGCCGAGCCGAAAATTCAAATAAGCGATTTTTGCGCGGGCTTGGGCGGCGGCAAATTTTTGCCCCGCTTTGCTAAACACTTTGGCAACTTTTTCAAGCAAGGCGGCGGCCTCGCGGGGTCTATCGAGTTCAGTAAGAATATTCGAACGATTGCCATCAACAATCGCCAGCATCTGGTCGTTACGGGTGGCGGATAAAATTACGCTGGCGCGGTCATAATGCGCCAGCGCTTTTTTATAACGGTCGAGCCGGTAATAAACATTGCCGACGTTGGTTTCAAGTTGTGCGAGTTGCACCGGGTCGTCGCGCTTTAGAATGCGCCGCGCCAGAGCGGCAACGCGCAAGGCTTCCGTGTATTGGCCGAGTTCGGCGAGCGTATCTATTTGTTGCTTTTGAATAATCGCAGCTTGCATGGGGAGTTTGGCTTGTTGAAATCCGCGAATCGCCTCTTCATAAAAAGTATTGGCCTTTCGATGTTGTCCGAGCACATGCAAAACCCGCGCGCGGCTCGCGCTGGCGAAAGCCGCCGCCCCGGCGTCTTTCATAAGTCGCGCAAGTTGCTCGATTTTCTCCACCAGTTCGGCGGCCAGGTTGATGTCAGCGTAAGCCATTTGATCAACCTGTTGCTTGAGCGCTGCAAAGCTTTGCGCCTTCACCTGACGCCCATGCTCGCGCCAGAAGGCTTGCGCGCTTTCGGCTTGAATCAACTTGTTGGCGAGCGCTTTATTCATGAATGTAGATTCAGAATTCAGGACCAGGGCTTAACTTCGATTTCAAAAATTTTGTGACCCCATAAAACGACAAAAAATCCGCAACCAACCTTAAACCCTGCAGGCTTGATTATGCTATAGGCAATCCGACCACCGTGATACTAATCTCGCGGGTTTGAATATGCAGGTCATAATCGCCCCGCTCCATCAATACAAGAGAAAACTCCCCGAATTTATTGGTCTTTGTCGAAAGTATGGATTGCCCTTCGCGAATCAGAGTCAATTCGACACCGGCTACCGATTCAAATTTGAATTCACCGTCGCGCAAAATCTGCCCGCTAATCTCGCGGCGGGTTTCACCGGCTGCCGCAAGTTGCAAATCGAGGCTGTAATTTTCGGCGCGATAAAGCACCTGGCGTTCGGCGGCTACGGCCGAACGCGCGCCGGCTAAATGGGCGCTGGCAAAACTATCGAAGACCAAAGCTGCGAAAACGCGCCCCAGCTGCTTGACCCGATTTTCGCGCCGGCCCGGGGTTTCAAATAATTTAATCGCGCGGCGCAAAACCCAGGGCGGCGGTTCAACCGTGTCATCGCTCGCCGTAATATTTTTCACGCGCTCGTACCAGGCGCGGTTAGCCTCGCATTTGGAACAACGAGAATCAAGATGCGCTTGCACCTCTCGCTTCTCGGTTTCGCCTTCCAGATAAGCGATGAGATTTTCAAATGGTGGGCAGTTCATCATATAACTCGCAAAATAGTTTGTGAGCGTCGGCGATAGGCTCTCCCTTACCTAATTAAATCTCTTAAATTCACCGGCGCTCACAAATTCAAGTTTGCCAACGGCTATCGTTTTCGCTTACTGCGAGGCCGCCGTATTGCTACGCGCTGCGATGGCCGTGGCGTTCAAGGTTTCGCGACAGAACCCTGCGGCGACGCGCATCCCGACTTGCAAATCGGTAAAGCGTGCCGGGCGCTCGTTCAGGGTGATTTCCGTGCCTTCCAGCACATTCAAAATAACCGGGATGTTTCCTTCTCGCGGATCAATGGCAATCGTATGATTTTCAAAATCGAGACGACCAATCACGCCGCGAACGCGAAGCGCCGTACAGCCGCCCGTATCGCTTTGCGCGGCGACTCTGAGCGCCGTAAAGGCCGCGACATCATAGACGGCGCGAACCGCCATGCCGACTTGCAAGCGGTCGAAGGTCGCCGGTTGACCGTTAATGGTGATTTCGGTGTTGTGGGTAATGAACAGACGTACCGGTTCGCCTTCGACTAAGGGCGCGATGGTCAGCGTGGTGCCTTCAATGAGGCGAATGTGTCCGGCGATTTCGGCAAGCGAATCTGCCGACACCCGCAAGGCAACGAAGTTCGCAGGGATATAGGTTGCGACGACCCGGTAACCGCGCATTAAATCTTCGAGCGTCGCGGGTCTGCCGTTGAGCGCGACTTGCGTGTTCGGGGTAACGGTTAGGGTGATTCTTCGATCGCCGACGGCAACCGTAAAGGTGCTATGCGATGCGTCAACGGCGCTGATGACGCCGCGAATTTCTCCAAAACCTTCGGCATTGATTCTGAGCGCTTCAAGATTATTCGGGTTGTAAGCCGCGCCGGCGCTGAATCCTCTTTGCAAGTCATCAAGGCTTGCCGGACGACCCTCAAGCGTGATGATGGTATTGGGCGTGACATGTAAGGTCACCGGGTTTCCTTCGCGCGGAATGAGGGTTAGCGTGCGGGCCTGCGAATTGACGCCCTGAATGACGCCTTCGACTCTGGCGGTTTGCGGCAGCTCTTCGCCGGTGGCAACAATTGCCGAAGCCAGCAAGGTGAGGCTGTCGTATCCGGCCTGCACGCGGTCATCCGGTTGCAGATCGCTCAGGCGCGCCGGGCGCCCGTTG
Organism: Blastocatellia bacterium; assembly: GCA_044868105.1. GTDB lineage: Bacteria > Acidobacteriota > Blastocatellia > UBA7656 > UBA7656 > JBFMDH01. The sequence goes on along the minus strand of JBIOWC010000506.1, from coordinate 4,869 downwards.
CGCGTGATAAGGGTTTGCTCATCGGTCTCTAACACCACGGTCGTGTCCTGTCGTGTATGCACGGTGACCGTTTGATTTTCAAGATTGGTGGCTCGTATCGAGCCGCGAAGACGCGCCGGTTCAGCTTGAGCTACCAAAATGGGGAAGACCAGCAGCAGCGCAGAGACTAAAACCCGTCCGCTCAATTTAATTACATAATTCATGGCTTTCTCTCCTCTTGTTAGGTTGACGGTTTAGACTGCGCAGTCCGAGTAATGGAGAAAAGGGGGCGAGAAAAAATACCTGAGGGTGAAATTTTTTTGATTATTTCAAACTATCTTCCAAATCTTTCTTGAGCTTTTGCAAACAACGGGCGCGGGTGGGGCCGATAGAAGCGACGGGAATCTTCATTTGGCGGGAGATTTCCGTATAACTCGGCTCATCCTGGTTATAGAAGAGCAGGGCGATTAATTTTCGACAACGCTCAGGCAGGCGTTCGATAGCCTGACGAACAATCTGTTGTTGCTCTAAGGCGATGCCGGCTTCTTCAGCGAGCGCGCCGCTTGCCGGAACCTCGGTTAAGCGGTTGGCGGATTCAAAGGTTTCGCGATTGGCGCTCGCGCCTTGACGTTTCCACTGCGCGGCGACGCGCCAACATTCGCGCGTGGTGGTGGTCATTAGCCACGAAAAAAGCTTTTCCTGTTTACGCAAGGAAGGAAGTTTTTTTAACAGAATCAAACAGACGGATTGAAACACATCGGCCGCGTCAACCGACGAAAACCCTTGTTTGACCGGGATAGAATAGATGAGCCGTTGATAACGCAGAATCAAGGTTTCCCAGGCCTGCGCATCGTTTTCAAGACAGGCGGTGACCAATTCGCTGTCGCTCAGTTGCGCATAGTCGGCGGGTTTATCGCTAAGTATTTTTCGGGTCATGGGTCAAAGGTTCAATCCTGCGCTCTTGATACGGTGACGGCGCAACGCCTGAAACACCGGACGTGAAGCGCTCACGGTGAACGCGGCTGTTTTAGCATACGAGTGTAGAGTTAGCAATTAGATTCAAATCTGTTGATGATGCAAGTAGAAAGAATTTGGGAGAAAAGAAAAAGCCATCTTTTGGCGGGATGGCGGCCTTTATTTAGTGAGGGAGAGTAGTGGGTCTCGAACCCACGACCTCCAGGGCCACAACCTGGCGCTCTAACCAACTGAGCTATACCCTCCACCTAATCAAGCATCAAAGTTAACCGCGATGCCGTAGTAATTTCGCTTAAACCTTGCGGGTTTGTCAATCTGTTCGCGACTCTGACCCCTGGAGTTTGACAACTGCAATAACCGAATTTATATTGACTGCGCTTTAACTTTGATAAACATCCTCCTCATTAAGTCTAAGTAGTTAAATTAAAGCAATTCAACTGGTGGCAAGCGTTGAACTCGACGCTGCTATGCGGATGTTAAGGAAGCATCAAGCGTAGCCGTACAGGTTGAGCAACCTTACCTGGGAGTAAAAACGATGAAATCAGCTCTCTCGCAATTGAACCCTTTTTATCGGTTTTTGATGACTTTTTGCATCATCACCTTGATGGCTCTTTTACTGACGGGCGCGCCGGTCTGGTCTGGTCTGTTCAAAGCGTTGGGTTCGGCATCTACCACCACAACGACGTTGACGGATAACCGGGTTGAGATTCCTGCGCCCGTCACCGTGCAGGCCTCCGGGCGCGGCTTTCCCTGGATCAATCTTAAAGATGGGCGTGACCTGGTCAGCCTATACGATGAAACCCTGAAGTCAGCACTGCAAGCGGACGGTGTGCGGCCCTTATCGCTTGCGTCGAGCGATGTTGACCTCGACGGATTCCCTGATTTAATCAGCGGCTATGCGACACCGAATGGCGGAATGCTGACCCTGCACAGAGGGAATAAAGAAGCCTTCGCGCCACAACAAACTCAGGTTTTGGAGGGCCTCAAACGAGGTCAATTTCCCGACCCCTTCCTCGCCGAGGCCAAGGTTATTGATTTGCCCGAAGCCCCGGATTTTCTCGCTGCCGGTGATTTCGATAGAGACGGCGACCTTGACCTCATCAGCGTAGCGCGCGGCAGCGACCGTATGTATATGCTGGCCGGCAACCGGCAGGGCGCATTCTCGGCTCCCCAACCGACGACGCTTCCCGGCACGGTAACGACAATGGTGAGCGGAGAAGTTAATGACCAAGACGGCTTGACGGATGTGGCCGTGGGGATTGATGCGCCTTCCGGCCCGGCTTTGCTCGTCTATGCGGGAACCGGTAGCCTGCTTAGCGCTGCGCCCTTAACGCGGCGGCTGCCCGTTGCGCCGAGCGCTTTGGCGCTGGGGCGGTTAGATAACGACAGCTTAATTGACCTGGCCATCCTCGCCGGCAAACAGGTGCTCATTCTTCACGGGTGGAATGAGCAACGGGTTGGCGAGAGCCTAAATGCAGATGACCGGGCCGGAGAGCTGGAGACGGTCGCCTTGCCCTTCGGGGTCAGCGCCATTGCGGTCAGCGATTTCATTTGGGATAGAGATTCACGTATGGAGATGGCCGTTGCCAGGGATGACGGCGCCGTCCGCATCCTTGCGCGTGGGACCTTAGACATTCGCCCGTTTACCGCCAGTGAGGCACAGGAACGCCGACGTCTTTTCGTTGCGGCGCGCGAAGGCCAGCGGTCACCTGGCGATCTGACGAAAGCAAAAAACCATAATGCAGAGCGCTGGGGGGTGGCCGAAACGACTTCCATCAGCATCGCGAATGCGAGTCAGGGCGCGCCGTCATTATTGATGGGCACGCTGGCTTCCGGCCAGCAATCGTATGATCTCTTAGCCATCAATCCTACCGCGCGGCAACTGCAGATTGCGTTTAGAAAAGATGCGCCGGACAACAGCGCGTCCTTGGCAATGGCGAACCGCGATGCCGTTATTTTCGACACGGATAGCGAGCCGGTCGCGGCGCTGCCTATGCAACTCGGCCTGATGAGCCGGCCCGGCCTGGTCGTCCTGCGTCAAGGACACCTCGAACCGACGTACATGCTGGCCGCGCCGACGGCCACGTTCAATGTTACGAAGACCGCCGACACCAACGACGGGGCGTGTACGGCCGGTGATTGCAGTTTGCGCGAAGCCGTGGTCGCGGCCAATGCCGCGGGCGGCGCGGACATGATTACCTTCGCCGTCGGCTTGAATGGCTCGGCCATCCAGTTGACCCGGACGGGCGACGATAACACCGCCGCCAACGGCGACCTCGACATCAACGACGACGTCACCATTATGGGCAACGGAGCGGCCAACACCATCATTCAAGGTTCGAGCAGTGCGACCTTCACCGGCAACATGGGCGACAAGGCAATCGGCATCAATCAGGACGGCTCGCACACGACTTTGAATGTGACCCTTTCGGGGTTGACCGTGCGGTTCACCCGCAACGACATCGCCGTCAATGGGGCCTTCACACAGACGGGCGGCGCCATGGACATCTTCCTGACTGGCACCGGCGCCATGCCCGGCCCGACGACAACCGTGACCAATTGCACCTTCGACAGCAACGCCAACTCGCACAGCTACGGCGGCGGCATTAACATTGATAGCGGTTCCGTACCATCGACAATGAATATCTTTCGCGGCACCGTACAATTCACCGGCTGCACGATCTCGAACAACAAAACGCTGAGCACCAGCTTGTCAGACAACCCGCCGGCGGGCGGCGGCTTGAACCTGTTTGCAGACAAGCACAACGTCACCTTTACCAACTGCACCATCACCGGCAATCAGACTTCGTTGGACGTGAGAGCCAATGGTGGCGGCATCAACATGCGCCACAGCAACGGCGGCACCATCACGCTCAACAACACAGCGGTGGATAACAACACAGCGGGGTCAGACGGGGGCGGGATCATCACGGTCTTCGTTCAAACCGTGAACATGACCGGAGGCAGCATCAGTGGAAACACGGCATCAGGCAGCGGCGTCAACTCAATGGTTGCTGAAAGCGCGGACGGCGGCGGCTTCTTTAGCGCCTCCAACGTCGGGGTCAGCACAAGCTTGTCGGGCGTGACCATCAGCAACAACACCGCGACCGCCGGTTCGAGCGGCAGAGGCGGCGGCGTGGAGGACATCTCGAACTCCCCGCTCAGCCTCACCAACTGCACCATCACCGGCAATTCATCTGATGGCGGCGGCGGCGTGGCGACCACTGCCACCGGCACCAATCAGACGACGACCCTCAGCGGCTGCACCATCAGCGGCAATACCGCGACGACCGGCAACGGGGTGTTGGTTTCCGCCGGGATTGCCGCCTTCTCGAACACGAATACCGTTTCAGGCAACATTGACGTGGTTACGAACGCCACCGCGGTGCTGACCGCAAACACGGGAAGCACGACCAATCAGACCGGCAACCTGAGCCTTGCCGCCGGCACCTTCAACGGAAATAACGGCACCTTCAATACCACCGGCAACTTCACCCAATCGGGCGGCACGTTTAACGGCAATACGGGGACCGTCAATTTAACCGGGAATTTCAGCTTCTCGGGGGGGACTTTCAACGCCGGCACCGGGACTTTTAATTTCAACGGCGCGGCGGCGCAGTCCATCGGCGGCACGAGCGCCGCGACGTTTAATAACTTGACGATTAACAATTCGAACGGCGTCAATTTGGGTAACAATGAGACTGTGGGCGGTGCCTTGACCTTAACCTCGGGTGCGCTCGCTGTGGGCTCAAATACGTTGACCTTGAACGGCGCGGTGACGGCGACCAGCGGCAGCCTGACCAGCAATGCCGGCGGCACGGTCAACTACAACCAGGGCTCTAACGGCCAGGCCATACTTGCCGCCAACTACGGCAACCTGACATTTAGTAATTTCACCAAGACGCTGCCGTCGAG
>JBIOWC010000505.1:0-13105 GCA_044868105.1 Blastocatellia bacterium | reverse complement strand
TAGAGTTTGCCATTGGCGCCAACCGGCGAAGCTTTGAAGTTATAAGGGCGCGGCAAGCGCACCTGATGAAAGTACGGCTCGCCGGTTGCCGCGTTAAAGCAACTGAGCTGGCCATTATCGGTAAGCGTGTAAAGTTTGCCGTCGCTCAAGACCGGTGACGGGGTATAAGAAAGCCCGCGCGTCTGGGTCCACATAATTGCATCCGTGCCGGTCAGATCACCTTCTTTGCCGAGTTTGATGGCCATTAATTTTGCATCGCGATAACCGCTCATCACATAAACGATGCCGTTTTGATAAACCGGCGCAGGAATAACATTGACGCCTAATCCGGCGCATTCCCAAATCACTTTGCCGGTTTGCGCATCGTAACTGCGCACCTTTTTCGTTGCCGCGACGATAATTTGTCGGCGACCACCGTGTTCAATAATCAGTGGCACACTCCAGGCGCTCGTCTCATCACGCGCGGCGCGCCACAACTCTTTGCCGGTTAGTTTGTCGAGCGCCACGATGAATGAACCGGCATCGTGATCATAATTTAAAATCAGTCTATCTTTGTCGAGCGCCGGCGCCGTGCCTTCGCCAAATTGCAAACGCATGCGCATCTGCACGCCGAGGTCTTTTTGCCAGATGAGCTTGCCGTTCAGATCAAAACAATAGACCCCGCGCGAGCCAAACGAAGCATAAACATATTTGCCGTCGGTGACCGGCGAATTCGATGCGAAACTGCCATACATACGGTGATAGCCTTCGTGCGGCGCAGCCGTGCGGGCGGTTTTTTGCCAGAGCACTTTGCCGGATTTACGGTCAAGGCACAGAACCTCGAATTTATGTTCAACCTGCGCCATCGCGCCGCCACCGGGTCCGGCGCGACCGGTTGGCGCTTCGGCGGGCGCCGGCGGTGGGGTTTTGCCGGTCGGAATGGCCGTCGTTAGAAAAATCTTATCGCCCCAGATGATGGGCGTTGAATGTCCGCGGCCGGGAATCTCGGTCTTCCATTTAATATTTTTCGTATCGCCCCAACTCAACGGCGCATCGCCTAGCGCCATGCCATTTAAGGAAGGTCCGCGCCATTCGGGCCAGTGCGCCGGACGGTTGTCAGCAGCCGCTACCGTGAAAAACAACGAAAACAGAAAGGCGGTTAACGCAAAGACTGAAGGCCTCTTTAAGCTCACAAATCACCTCACGCGCAGAATAAAAATTTTCTCGCAGGCCGGAGATTTTTTGGCCAGCCAAATCGCTGCGAGTCCACTGGGGTAAAGCGTTGTTGAATGCGCTTATGATAAAACTTGAAAAGCAAAAGGAAAAGTTGAGGTTTGACAAACAGAAAAAGGTCGTTGCTTGATCCGAGTCGTTCAAGTCTCGCCACAAAGGCAAAGCCGCGACAGGCAGAAGTCTAAAAGTTTTCCTCGGATTAGGCGGAAAGAGCGGATAAAGCCCCTTCCTCTTAGCTGCCTGATCCGTCCCTTCCGCTTAATCCGAGAGTAAACTTTTACCTTGATACAAGACTCTTTTCATCTATCAAAAACCCAATGACCCTATTGATGGTCCCTCGATTTATAAAAATATTAAACAGGAGGTTTGCTTAATCACCCTGTAGCAATTACCGAATCGCGCTTTTTGCCTGTGCATCAATCAGGGTGACATCGTAAACATCTTCGCAAGCAGCGCGCAGGAGTTCGGCAACGCTCCAGGCTTGCGCAATGCAACCACGCGGATGATGCGGCGCGTCGGCATCGAATATTTCCGAGACTTGTCCGAGTCCCGCTTCCGAAAGATGTTCGCGGAATCCTTCAAGGAGTTGTCGCGCCGCGGCGCGACTTTCTACGCTCCGGTTGTTGACCTTGACATAGGCGGTGATGAACGGGCCGGCCAGCCATCCCCAGACTGTGCCTTGATGATAAGCCGTATCGCGTCCATAGGTATCGCCTGTGTAAATCGGACGATATTGCACATTGTTTTGATTCAGGCTTCGGAGTCCGAAAGGGGTCAGCAAGTCGCGTTCGACGACTTGAACAACCTGTTTTGCCCGCTCAGATGAAAGCATGGTAAAGGGAAGGCTCACCGCAAAGATTTGATTCGGGCGAATCGCCGCATCATTGAAGTGGTCATTGACCACATCGTACAGACACCCGGCTTCCGGGTTCCAAAACTTTTCATTGAAACTTCTCTTGGCGCGTTCAGCCAGTTCAATGTAAAGCTCGAGGCGCGCTGCATCGGCAAATCGCCGGGCAAAGTCTTGCATAATGCAAAGCGCGTTGTACCACAAGGCTTGAATCTCAACCGGTTTACCCAGGCGCGGCGTAACCACATAGTCGCCAACTTTCGCGTCCATCCAGGTGAGTTGTACGCCTTCAACTCCGCCTTTGATTAAGCCATCCGTATCCACTTTGATGTCGTAACGGGTGCCGCGAAGGTGCCACTCAATAATATCAACGAGCGTCTCATATAAATTCGCGCGCACGAATTCATCGTCCCGGGTGCGGTCAACGAGGGCGCGAATCGCTTCAAAAAACCAGAGCGTCGCATCAATGGTGTTGTATTCAGGCGCTTCGCCGGCATCGGGAAAACGGTTCGGCAACATCCCTTGACTGGTGTGCTTGGCAAATTCAAGGAGGATACTTTCGCCAACCTCCGTCGAGCCGGTGGCATACATCAACCCGGGCAGCGCAATCATCGTATCGCGCCCCCAATCGCTGAACCAATGGTAACCGGCAATAACGGTTTTTTGATTGCCGCGCGCGACGATGAACTGGTCTGCTGCCAGGGTAAGCGCTCGTATCACCTCATTATCAACAGGCGACATCGCGGCAAGCGCGCGGCGGCGCGTGATTTCGCGCGCTCTATATTCATGAACGCACGCGATATTGTGCGCCGCGGTTGAAGCTATAATGTTGGCTTGAGAGTTTATGCTTAAATCGAAGTGCAAGACCAGGGGTTGAAATAAATCTTCAATGAAATCCAGTCCGCGCTCGCGCTCTTCCGGGTACTCGAAATTGCGATACCAATACCCGCTTGCCTCAAGGTTTTCTGCGTCATGCGCCAGGTAAAGGGTTGGCAGGTCACGATACGGGGTCACCCTCACCAGATTCATGCTGATATCGAAATTTGCGTTGAGAGAATCATTTTCATGCATCGTCGCATGGTAATCGCGAAAGGCAACGAGCGGTCTGACTTCGAGGTGACAGGGTGTCGTTGGCAGTTGGCAAGCGTTGCTTTGAGCATCCTTCAGTTCATATTGAATGACGGTGGTGTTTTCGCCGGCAAGCATAAAGACCGATTTGATGAGTTGTAGGCCTTTGAGTTCATAGGTGAAAACCGGAAATGGGTCGAGGCGAAACTCTTTTAAATACTGATCGCCGCGCGGATGAATGGCGCCCGGATATTGATTGGCTGAAAGTTCATAGCGCGCGCCGTCAATGACGAGCGTCTCTTCAAGCTTAGAGAGCAAAGCGAGGCGACCGACCGGCGGTTTGGTAGCTGCCGTAAGCAAGGCGTGATAACGGCGCGTGTTCATACCAATAATGGTCGAAGATGCAAAGCCGCCCAGCCCATTGGTTTCGAGCCACTCTTTCTGCAATGCCTTATTGAGGTTTGTACAAATATGTTGATCGAACTTAAGCACTCTAGTTTCTCCAACCGTCTGTTCTGCAAGTTTTTTTATTTTCACCACAGAGACACCGAGACACCGAGATAAAAGAAAATGATAAAAACAATTTGAATGATGTTTTTGCTCTCTACCCTGTACTTCCTCGGTGGCTCTGTGGTGAATTCATCCGTTGATTTCACAACGGCGCGACTTCGCAAAAGACCTTAATCGCGCCTTTGGCGTTAGTGAGTTTATCGAAGAGTTCCTGATAATTCTCCAAACCTTTCACCGGGTGGGTCAGCAACCGCGCCAGCCAACCGGGATATTCAGCTTCGGCCTGTGACATATCACGCACGCCCATCTCGAAATATTCGCGATTAGCATTCACAGTGCCGACCATCACTTTATTGCCGAGCACGAATTCAAGATTAATTTTATCCGCAGGGATTTCCAACATCTTGTCGCCGCCAGTCACGCTCGATAACACCAGCACGCCGTTTTTGCCGAGCGCTTGCATTGAATCAAACACCACGCTCGAATTGCCCGTGCCTTCGAAAATCAAATCGAATTGTCCATGTTGTTTGGCGTAGTCAACAATCGAAGTTTCGGTTGTCGTCACGTAACTGGCTCCCAGAGCCTCTAACAGGTCGGCATTGAGATAAGGCTTCTTGGTGCGGGCAAAGGTTACCACTTCAAGCCCGCGCAGTCTGAGCACCAGGGTCGCGAGCAGACCGATGGTTCCGGCGCCCATCACCGCCGCCCGGCGCGGCTTCCAGACCTTCAGACGCCGCTGAATTTCGTAGGCCTGATAAATGCCTTTTTCGACCACCGTCATCGGTTCGAGCAAGACGCCGACCTCTTTCAATCCTTGCGGGACTTTAACAATGAACTCGGCGTCATCAACATAATATTCAGTCAGGTAACCGTGACGCAGATTGATGCCGCGTTCATAATACGTGTCGTCGGTGGTCATATCGTTGGTGCCAATCAGGTCATAGATGCTGTTGCCGGGGCGACGCACCGTGGCAACCACATAATCGCCGGGGCGAAGTTCTGTGACATTGGCGCCTACGGATTCGACCTGTCCGAAACTTTCGTGACCGATGGTTAAAAAATTATAGCCTTCGGGCGCCGCGCCGTATTCAGCGGCGTTAATCTCTTTATCGGTTCCGTCAACGCCGACGCGCAAGACGCGCACCAACACCCCGCGACCATTCGGCACATCGTCCAAACGCGGCATCTGTAAATCGGCGAGGTGAACGCTGCCGGGTTGTCCGGGTAAAACTGCGATTGCTTTCATTGTTTTTCTCTCCTTCCAAATGTTTGCTTTAGCGTATCGCCTTCAGGAAGGTGAAGCTGCTCTCTGTAAGCGATACGCTAAATTACCGAAGCCTATCCTTTATGCTCAGGTTTATTCTCTAAGAAACGGGGAAAATTTTCACTGCCTTGTTTGATGAAGTTGGTTTCATCCTGTTCCCACTTCTCTTTCACTTTGTCGTTGTAGTTCAAAAAGAGTTTGCCGTCGACGACCTTCCAGACCTTGGGGTCGCCGTTGGCGGTATAACCGTGAGCCACAGCCCAGGCGCAATAACCGCCGAATTGCGGCGCGTATTTTTCTGGTTCCTTGACGAACGCCTCGCGGTTGGCGGCGCTCGCGAAATGCCACTCTGCGCCTAAGTAGGCCTGGGCAAATTCAGCAGCGCCTTCGATGGCCTTGCCTTCGGTGAAGTAGGCAACTGCATCGTAACCGTTTAAGGCCAACCGCCCGTCCTGTTTGTTCACCGGTTCGAGCCCATTTGGAGATTTTTTCGCATCAACCAGATGAACCGCAGAAGCCGAGGTTGTTGCGGTTGAGGGTTTGCCGGACGAATTACAACCAACTAAAAAAATAGCGATTGCAAAAATCGTTAATGAGATGGTACTACGCTTCATTATCAATTTCCCTTCTTGTGTTTATTGGTGTTCCTGAGTCCGCCGCCAGCGGCGTGTTATTCTATGCTGACTGCAAGCGATTGCCCTCGCAACCGGCAACGGACAGGGAACTACACTCTTAATTCCCTGCGCCAGTTTTTTTATTCCAGACCGGTTGCGCTGCGTTCAAAGAAGCCCAAATATATTTCGTCTTCGATGTAAAAAAATTGTTCGCTTGAGTGACCATAAAAAAATCAAGCTCCGGCAAAGCGACCTGTGAAATAAATAAGTAGGTCGCTTTGCCGGAGCTTGATGAAAATAGAAAACTGCAAGTGCGATAAACGTGCCGCCTCTAAAAGGCTGGCCTACTCTTTCGCCTATTTGTATGACACCGCGACGCTACACCGTCACCAGTTCAGGAAAGGGTTTTTCCGATTGCAGTTGTTTTTCTTCACCCGCATCATCAACTCGATAGTCCCGTGTGCCGGTCTTGTTGACGCTTTGTTGAATCAGTTTGGCGACCAATCCGGTCCAACCGGTCTGATGGCTGGCGCCGATGCCGGCGCCATTGTCGCCATGAAAATATTCGTAAAACCACAGATAATCTTTCCAGTTCGGATCGTTCTGGAATTTTTCATTGCCGCCGAAAACCGGGCGCTTCCCTTCCTGGTCGCGTAAAAATATCTTGTTCAAACGCTGGGCAATCTCGGCCGCGACTTCCCACAAGGTCATCATCTGACCTGACCCGGTTGGACATTCGACTTTAAATTCCGGCCCCAGATAATGATGAAAGCGCTGCAACGATTCGATAATCAGATAATTGACCGGCATCCAAATCGGGCCTCGCCAATTGGAGTTGCCGCCAAATAGCCCGGTTGACGATTCAGCCGGTTCATACGCAACCCGGTGCTCTTCGCTGTTAAAGAATAAGGTGTACGGGTGGTCGTGATGATAACGCGACAAGGCGCGGATGCCATAAGGCGACAAAAACTCTTTTTCATCGAGCATGATTTTGAGCACTCGGCGCAACCGTTCAGGGTCAACGATGGCCAGGAGCCGTCGTTCAAGCCGGCCCTGGGTCCGCATACAGGCGACGTTATCAATCAAATCTTTGCGGTTATCAATGAACCAGTCCATGCGGCGTTTGAATCCATGCAGGCGGTCTAAAACTTCCGGCTCCAGCGTTTCAATCGCAAAGAGCGGAATCAATCCGACCATGGAACGAATCTTTAATGGGAATTTATCGCCATCGGTAAAGTGCAAGAGGTCATAATAAAATCCGTCCTCTTCGTTCCAGATGGATTGTCGGTCTTCGCCGATGTTATTAATCGCATGCGCGATATAGAGAAAATGCTCCCAGAATTTGCTCGCCACATCTTCATAAGCCGTATCCACTTTCGATAACTCCATGGCAATCGCCAGCATATTCAGGCAATACATGCCCATCCAGCTTGTGCCATCGGCTTGTTCGAGATGTCCGCCTGTCGGTAGCGGTTTGCTACGGTCGAAAACCCCTATGTTATCCAGGCCGAGAAAGCCGCCTTCAAAAACATTATTGCCTTCGGCGTCCTTGCGATTAATCCACCAGGTGAAATTCAACAGCAGTTTGTGAAAGACGCGTTCGAGAAATTTAATGTCGCCTTTGCCGCGACGTTTCTGGTCGATTTTATAAACTCGCCAGGCCGCCCAGGCATGAACCGGCGGATTGACATCGCCAAACGCCCATTCATAAGCCGGCAATTGTCCGTTCGGATGCATATACCATTCGCGCAACAGTAAAATCAGCTGGTCTTTGGCAAAATCCGCATCCACCATCGCCAGAGGAATGCAATGAAAAGCCAGGTCCCAGGCGGCGTACCAGGGGTATTCCCATTTGTCGGGCATGGAAATCACATCGTCGTTATAGAGGTGAGTCCATTCATTGTTGCGTCCGTTGGTGCGTTCGGGCGGCGGCGCGGGTTGCGCGGGGTCGCCTTTCAACCAGCTTCGGACATCGTAATAATAAAATTGTTTTGACCACAGCATGCCGCTGAGCGCTTGTCGCATCACATTCTTTTCATCGCTTGAAAGCGCCTCAGGGATGACCGTCGAATAAAACTCATCGGCTTCGCGAGCCCGCAATTCGAAAATGTCATCGAAATCCTGCCCGCAGGGGTCGCCATTAGTCGGCGGGATTGCCAAATCCGTGAGTCGCAATTTAATGGTTTGCGACTCGCCGGGCGCTAAGGTCAATTGATAATGCGCGGCGGCTTTCGTGCCTTCGAGCTTCGGGTTGATCACCTTTTGATTGTTGTGAACCACATAGTCATGAAAAGCGTCTTTGAAATAACCCGGCGTTGGTCGGCGGTAGAGCCTGAGCGGGTTAGTTTCATTTTCGGTGAACAGGAGTTCAGGCGCGCCCTGACAAAACAACCAGCGATGACCGTAATATTTATGCGACAGTTCAACTACGCTGGCGTTTTTCACATCGCCAATGCGTTTGAGCATTGGCTTTTCGGGATGCTCGCCCCACGACCAGGTATTGCGAAACCAAACGGTCGGCAACAAAGCCAGCCTGGCGGTCTCCTGGCCGCGATTAACGGCGGTGATGCGAATCAAAATATCTTCGGGAGTTGATTTCGCATACTCAACAAAGACATCGAAATAGTTGTCATCATTGAAAACCCCTGTATCAATCAACTCGTACTCGAAATGCTGACGGTCGCGCTGCCCGTTTTCTTCTATCAAATTTCTGTAAGGGTATTCGTTCTGCGTGTATTTATAAAGGAACTTCATATAGGAATGGGTCGGTGTTGAATCAAGGTAGTAATAATACTCTTTCACATCTTCGCCGTGATTTCCTTGTTCGCCGGTCAGCCCAAAAAGACGTTCTTTTAAAATCGGGTCTTTGCCGTTCCACATCGCCAGCGCGAAGCAGATAAATTGACGGCGGTCGCTGATGCCGCCGAGGCCGTCTTCGTTCCAGCGATAAGCTTTGGAGCGCGACTGAGTGTGCGGCAGAAAGTCCCAGGCTGAGCCTGTCGAGCTGTAATCTTCGCGCACCGTTCCCCAGGCGCGTTCACTGAGATAAGGTCCCCAGCGTTTCCAATGGGCTTTGCGCCCGCGCGATTGTTCTAATCGTTTTTCTTCTTTGGTGAGTTCATCTTTCATGGGTTTTCATTCCTTTAATTTTCTAAGAGCCGGGTTGGCAAGCGTTCTTTGTTGCGATACCCCCAGGCAATGACCGATTGTCAGTCCGGTCTGCGGTAGGGGGCGGGTTCAGGTATACAAACCCCGGTCAGGTATACAAAACCCGTGCGGCACTGACTTTTTTATTTCTCAATTAACTGTAAAGCGTGACCGTCGGGGTCGCGCACCGTAAAGCCTTGCTTAAATCCCAAGCGGTTTTCCTGCAGAGATACTACGCCGGAAGACACGAATAGAGATTTTACGGCGAGCAAATCCTTTGCCGCAGCCTCTGTGTTATAGGTGACCAATCTGGTTTGCCAATGCGCCAGGTCGTTGGCCCGCAAATCAACCGGCGCGGGGCGACCGTCTCGCGGCGCGAGGTATTCCAGAAATTCAATGCCCGGTCCCTGACCGGCGCGCAGCGCCGTGATGCGCAGATGCGCGCCGAACACATTGTTCAAATGCTCCTGTTCGTCGCCGTAATTTTCACTCTCGCCGGCGATTTTAAACCCCAGCGTGTCGCGATAAAACTTCAAACTCGCATCGGTGTCCTTCACGACGATTGCCGTGTGGTCAATGCCTAAGAAAAGTTTATTGCTTTTCTGATGCCATTTGGCGGCGCCTTTGCCTTCGGGAAACCAGAGAATTTCAAGCGCGTGTCCATCCGGGTCTGTGAAATAAAAGGCCTTGATGCCGCCGGCGTTTTTATTCCAATCCGGCAGCCGTTGCGGCGCCGTCGAAGCGTGTCGAACTTTATTCTGCCGTAGCCAACTGTAAGCGTTTTCCATATCGGTCGTGATGATGGCAATGTGTTGAAACCATCGGTCATTGCTGCGCGAATCAACCGGGATTGGGCGACCCTGTGGCGCAAGGTACTCTGTGAGTTCAATGAATTCATCTCCGAGTCGCATTCGCACAACCCGCATACGTAAACCGAAAATGCCTTGTAAATGTTCGTACGCTTTGCCGAAAACTTCAACGTCGGAAACCTGTTCAAAAGATAAAACCTTTGCGAAGAACTCAACCGATTTGTCCATATCAGAAACCGTGAGCCCGATGGAATCAACGCCGCTAACGATCGCGCCTTCTGAAAAAGGCACGGCCGCAGTCAGGCTTGGAGAAGCCTGGGCTGCGACCGTGAAGCTTTGAAAAGGAGAAACCAGCAGCAGATAAAAGATGAATTGTAAGCGTAAGAATTTGGTTATGGTTTTGTTTTTATGCGTCATTGTTGTGTGCTCCGCTAAGCGTTTTAATGGGCTCTTAAAAAATCGTTGATGATATTTGGATTTAAAAGGCCCGGACAAAAAGCGATGAGGTTGCAATTTAAGTTTGAATTTCCGTCCTCGGATTAGGCGGAAAGAGCGGATGAGCACGGATGATTCGTTTGAATCTGCACAACCTGCAGCATCCGCGAGGAAATTCAACTCGGTAAAGCGAGCTGTCGCCTGCGCCAAAATCTCAAATCCATCCGGGCTTATTATCCCAATCGCGCTTTCAAGTGGTCGGCGACTCTTAGGGCGTTAGCCATAATCGTCAGCGCCGGATTAACGGCAGAGCTTGACGGGAAGAAACTGCCGTCAACGACGTAGAGGTTTTCAACTTCGTGAGCTTTGCAATTCACATCCAACGCTGAACTCTTGGGGTCGTGCCCGAAGCGGATGGTGCCGTTTTGATGCGCGACTCCGGCAAGCGGAATTTTGTCGCCGACGAAAGCGTTCAGCGGAACCACATGCTCGTGGTCATCTGAATGCTTCACCAATTCTTTAACCTTGGCATTTAATCGCTTGTGACCTTCAAGATTATTCGGCGTATAGGACAACACGATGTTGCCTTTGCCGTCGAGCGATACCCGATTGTTGGGGTCGGGCAAATCTTCCGACGTCAGCCAGAAATCGAGCGAGTGTTTGGCAATAAAATCAAGCGTCAGGTGCGGAGCAAACGGCGGCGCTCCCGCAGCAAACATATTGGCGTCAAACTTGCCGACAAATGAAATGTGCCCCATCGGGAAATCCCATTCTTTTGAAGCAAAATAGAAATCGTTCAAAGCCAGGGTCTTTTGAAAGACCGTCGGGTTGGGATGGCGCGACACGGCAAAGAGCACGGAATTGATATGCCCCATATAATGCCGACCGACAACGTCCGAGCCGTTCGCAAGTCCGCGCGGGTGTTGGTCATTTGCCGAACGCAACAACAAGGCGGCTGAATTAATCGCCCCGGCCGAAACGACCACTAGGTTGGCGGTGTAAATCTCTTTGGCGCCGCCGCGTTCAACGTGAACTTTAGTAATTTCGCGTCCCGACGGGCTGGTTTCCAGGCGCGGCACATAGGCGTTCGTCAGCAAGGTGACATTCGGATAGTTCAAGGCCGGCTCAACGCACATGACCTGAGCATCGGCTTTGGCTTTCACCAGACAGGGAAAACCGTCGCAAGTCGAACACCGAATGCAGGGGCTACGCGCCGGGTCATCTTCAAGCAGGCGAACCCCGAGCGGCACATGAAAGGGCCGATGTCCGAGTCGCGTCCAGGCATCGCTCAGCTGTTGAATGCGCGGCTCGTGACTGACCGCTTGATAAGGATAAGGCGCGCTCGCCCAGGGGTCTGTCGGGTCTTCGCCGCGGGTGCCGTGCACGTGATAGAGCTGTTCGGCTTTGGTGTAATACGGTTCAATATCTCGGTAGCTAAAGGCCCAGGCCGGAGAGATGCCGCCGTGATGACGCACTTCGCCAAAATCCTGCTCGCGCATTCTAAATAGCGCCGCGCCATAAAATTTTGTATTGCCGCCGACATAATAATTGGTATGCGGGTGAAGCGCTTTGCCATCCTTATCGCGCCACTTCTCTTTGGTGTTGTATTTCGATTCCAGCACCACAGCTTTGGTGCTCCAATTATCTTTTTCGCGGGGCACAAAATCGCCGCGTTCAAGTAACAAAATCCGTTTGCCAGTTGGCGCAAGCGCATAGGTCAGCGTGCCTCCACCGGCTCCCGAACCGATGATAATAACGTCATAATGATTATCCTGTGCCATCCTTGTTTCTCCTTATAAATTTTAGCAACCCATCTTACGGTGCTGGTTTATGCGAGCAGCTCTCTTCTCAGCGAACCCGGCAACTTGTCGCCCCCTTCGACGCGACGTTCACCTCTAGAATGCCGCGCGCTGAGCAAAAGATTCCCAACCCTGGAAATATATTTTGCCCATCGGGCAAGCCCTCGCCGATAAATGGCAGGAATATATCTTGCCCCTCGCCTGATTTAGATTGCGTGGCGCAAAGAATAGAGATTAAAAAACGCCCTGAGTCGGCTGATTGCCATGAGCATAAGAAAGCAGGGGGGTCGTAATTTGGCGTTCTTTGCGGGCGTGATGAGAGATGACTAGCCGGTCAACGCGGATTTCTCACCACGTTCACCCAGGGCACCAGGCTCTCCAGGAAGAGGTTCACCTAACCGTAAAACTTCGCAGCCTCAGTGCTGAATCATCACCGCAAACATTTAATGAAGTCTATGGATAGGCAGGCGGCCTCAGGCTAATCGGTGGTCATTGATGATTCTCTCGCCGGCAAAGGCTTGCGGGTTGTCTCTTGCAAAATGGAACCGCTGTGCCGGGAAATAAACCTTGTAGTAATCACGAATAATTTCGGCTTCGGACAAGTGTTCCTGATCGCTTTGCAACGCTCTTTCAAGCGCCCACGAAAAGATGTCGCCCGCCCACGAAAAGCCCACGACCAACCCACGAAATTTTGTGCGCCCCACGAAATTCGGTAGCCCACGAAAATCAGGGCTACCGATTCGATAAAAGTAAGAGACGATATTCCAACACTTAGTTTTTTACTCGCTCACCCGCTCTCGTGGCACAGGCGTTGCCCTATAGCCGAAGCGAAGGAGACTTAAGGAGATAAAAAATGTTGAGGATTTCAGAATGCAAAACCACGAACGAGCTGACCACTTTACGACTCGAAGGACGCATTGTCGGGCGCTTAGTGGGCGAAGTGCAAACGGCTTGTGACGCCGTCTTCGCCAGAGGTTGTAAATTGGTTTTGGATTTATCGGATGTTGCTTTTATTGACCGCAACGGCCTGGCGCTCTTTCAAGATTTACTCAATCGGGACGCGAGCTTCGTTAATTGTTCGCCGTTTTTGCTCGAACAATTGAAAGTCGTCGGCTCGCCCTGCGGCAAAGCTGCCAGCCAGGTGGAAAATCTATTTTAACGATCAACGAGAACAGGAGTGTTAAAGATGAACGCATCAGTAGATAATTTTGAAACAACAGCTATGCCCTTTATGAATGATTTATTTCGTAGCGCCTATCGGATTTTAGGTGACCGAGAAGAAGCGGAAGACCTGGTGCAGGAGACGTATTTGCAGGCGTGGAAATCGTTTGAGCGGTTTGAAGCGGGGACGAATTGCAAAGCGTGGTTATTCAAAATCCTGTTTCACGTCATCGCTC